>DAOTZZ010000228.1:0-3459 GCA_034433965.1 Anaerolineae bacterium | reverse complement strand
CTAAGTCCCTCTCCCTCAAGGGGAGAGGGATTTGTTCCCCTCTCCCCGCGACGCAGTTGCGTCGCAGTGGGAGAGGGGGCAGGGGGTGAGGGGCAGCCTTAGATTTACGTCCGGGTCTCAGCGATTTTCGTCTTGACAGTCCCCTGCGAGTCTGGTAATCTTTCAATCGCCTTCCTCAGTAGCTCAACGGCAGAGCATCCGGCTGTTAACCGGAGGGTTGTAGGTTCGAATCCTACCTGAGGAGCACGGAAAAACCCCGGCGCTACACCGGGGTTTTCTGTTTGTGCTGCGCTGACGGCGCTCAGCCCACCAGGAATTGGCCGTCCTTGTAGAACAGCGTCCCGTCTATCACGATCTCGCCGCCCTGACGCATATCGCAGATCATGTCCCAGTGCACCTCGGACGTGTTGACGCTGCCCGTCTCGCCGTAGCCCTGCCCGACGGCCATATGCACCGTCCCGCCGATCTTCTCGTCGAACAGGATCGAGCCAGTGAACTGCTGAATATCCCAGTTGGTACCGATGGCGAACTCGCCCAGGCGACGCGCGCCAGGATCGCGATCCAGCACGCTGAGCAGGAAGGCTTGGTTGGACTCAGCGCGCGCCTTCACCACCAGTCCGTCGCGGAACTCCAGCTCGATGCCTTTCACCTCGTTGCCGTTGTAGTAGGCGGGATAGGTGAAGCGCACCCAGCCGTTGACGCTGTCCTCCACCGGGCCGGTGAAGATTTCGCCGTCCGGAAAATTCTCCTTGCCGCCTGCGTTCTTGAAGACACGCCCTTCGATGCTCATTTGCAGGTCAATATTGTCGCCGCGCACATGCACGCGCTTTTTGCCCTTCAGCCAGGCGATCAACCGCTCCTGCGCTTCGTAGAAGCCCTTCCAGGCCGCGACGGGATCGTCCAGATCGAGCTTGCAGGCACGGAACAGGAAGTCTTCATACTGGCGCAGCGACATTCCCGCGTTCTGCGCATAGCCGAAGGTGGGGAACTGCGTGGTGCAGCGCCGTAGTTCACCGGCAGCTTCGCGTCGCATCTGCACATTGATCAGGGCGGCCAGGGCTTTGGCGCGGGCGTTTTGCTTGTCGAGCGGGTAGGCGTTGCGGTCGCGGGTGTTCTCCTCCGCCTCGATGCGGATGATCACCGGCGCTTCCTCGTACATCTGTTGGAGCATGGGGTTGACATCGGCCAGCAGGGCCAGGTCGTCGGTGGCTTCCAGCGCCAGCGCGTTCTCCTGGCTCATATGCATATAGACGACAGGCCGCGCTCCCATGCGCAGCGCCTCTTCATAGAGCGCCTGGCATAGGGGTTCGCCAGCGGGGCTGGTGCTGCGAATCAGCACGCGCTCGCCCGGCTGGACTTCCGTCGAATAGTGGAGCAAGACGTGAGCCATCTTGCGAATGCGGTGATCCATGAATGGTGAAAGTCCTTTCTTGCCAACGACCAACATCATTGAGCTTGTGCCGAACCAGCGTCACAGTGCGGGGGATTCTACCCCCTCAACGCTGGCGCGGCCAGAGCAATTGCAACCCCGTCCGCGCCTCCACCAGCGCCAGCAAGCCCTGCCAGTAGGGAAACGCCTGCGCCAGGAAGCGCTCGCGTTGCTCCGCCCGCAGCGTAGACAGGCTACGCGCCACACGCGCCAGCAGGCGCAGGGCGCTGAACACTTCCCAGAACGGCAGATCGGGCAACGGACCGGCTGCCGCCTGGTATGCTTCCAGGAACTGATCGCTGAGCGGCACGCCATACGCGCCGAGCATGGCACTGGCGAAGCCGACATCGAAGCGCGGGTCGGCGATGACGGTGTGCTCCCAGCCCTCGATGGCCACGATCTGCGGCGGCTGTGCGACGGCGCACTCCAGCGAGTAGCTGCCGTGCACGATGACCCGCGGCAATTCCTCGATGCCGTCGAGATGCCCTTCCAGCCAGTCGAGAATCTCCTGCAGTTCCCACGTTTCCAGGCGGCGCACCAGGCGAGATAGCTCGCTGAAGGCGTAGCGTAGGGGGGTCATCGGCAAGTCTTGCAGCGCATCCCAGGGCAGAGCGTGCAGACGGGCCAGCGTGTAGGCGAAGTCCTCGCCCACCCGCGCAAAGAAGGCGTAGGGCTGCCCGGCGACCCGCTTGCCTGCCACCCATTCCGCCAGCAGCAGCGTGTCTCCGTCGTGCCCATGCCAGCCCAGGTAATACACCTCCGGCACGGGAAAATGCAGCGCGCGCAAGGCACGCATCACGTGGAAAGCGCGCAGCGCCTGCGTCTGACGGGCTGGCGGGTAGCGGCGCAGAATCACCTGGGCAGGGCTGTGCGCACCGTGCAGGGCGAAGACCTGGCCGGTATCGCTCGCGCCCGCCACGACCGGCACTGGCGTGGCGCGGATGGGCTGGCCGAAGGCCAGGCGTAGCACCAGCGTCAGCGTCGGATCGGGAGTCAGTTCACCCACCGGTCTCTGTCCCTCGACTGACGGGCCAGCGCCGTATCTATGCGGGCGATCAGTTCGTCCAGGTGCGGGATGGGCGTGGGTGAGTCGCGCAGGAAGGCCAGCCCGCTGCGCACGGTCTCCAGCATCCCCGCCTCAGCGCCCTGATCCAGCACTCGCGCGAAGTGCTGGAAGGCCAACTCGTGCTGACCGAGCACCAGGTACGCCTGGGCCAGATCGCAGCGCGTCCAGTTATCGCGCGGGTCGTCGTCGAGCTGCCACAGCGCGCGCTGTACCACCTCACGGAAGTAACTCTCCGCTTCGGCATCGTTGCCCAGGCGCTTGTGCAGCGAAGCCAGGTTGATCAGCGGGTACGACGAGTGCGGCGTGACCTGATGAGCGCGCTCGTAAGCGTCGAGCGCCGCATACAGGCGATTCTGGCGGCGGTACAGCCCGCCCAACGTCCCGTAGTACGATTCCCCTTCGGCGTCGGTCAGGCGCGGGTCGCGGGCCAGTGCTTCTTTCAGGCGGGCCTCGGCCTGCTCCCACAGATGCTGCCGTTCGGCTTCCTGGCCGGGCGCGCTCAGACCGTCGCCTTTGCGGCGCAAGGCCAGTCCCAGCGCGGCAATGGCTGGTGTGAAGTCGGGTTCTTTGTCCAGGGCGCGCTGCAGATGCTCGATGGCCAGATCAAGCTCCTTGCGCTGCGTGTAGAGATAGCCGAGCAGGTAGTTGGTGGCGTGATCGGTCTCGTCGATGGCCAGCGCCCGTTGCAGCGTGGTGATGGCGGTGTCGTTGTTGTGAGCGCGCACCTGCTGTTCGGCCAGCAATTGCAGCGAGAGCACGGCCACTTCGCGCTCCACGGTGGCCTGCAACGCAGCGAAGCGCGTCTCATAGGCGGTCAGCGTGGCTTCGATGCGTTGATTGAGCGCGCGCGACTCTTCGACCTGATCGAGGATCATGCTGCGCAGCATCCACGCGCCCACGACCAGGGCCAGGCTGATCGCCGCCATGGAGACTTCCAGAAAGCTCAACAGATTGCCGCTGAAGC
>DAOTZZ010000227.1:0-7774 GCA_034433965.1 Anaerolineae bacterium | reverse complement strand
AAGAAAGCTCGTGCGTTCATGGATAGCGGCGATATCGAGAACGCGCGTCAGGCCACCCTGCAGGCCATTCGCGTGCTGGACAAGGCCGCGGTCAAGGGCATCCTGCACCCTAACAATGTGGCGCGTCGCAAGAGCCGCCTGATGAAGCGGCTGGCGCGCCTGGAAGCAGCGGCCAAGAACGCATAGCTGTTGCCGCGACTCAGCTTTGCACGAGGCATCCGGATTCAGTCGGATGCCTTTTTGTGTTCGTAGGTGCAGAGGAGACGTTAGAGAGCGTTCTCGCCCGCGCTGCCCGGTTCGCCCGGAATCACAAAGCGATACCCAACACCGCGCACGGTCGTGATGTACTGTGGTTTGCGGGGGTTCGGCTCGATGGCTTTGCGCAGCCAGCGGATGTGTACATCCAGCGTGCGCGTATCGCCCATGTAATCCGTCTTCCACACCTGCTGCATGATCAGCTTGCGTTCCAGCGTGTGGTTGAGGTTCTGCATGAACAGCGCCATTAACTCGGCCAGCTTGGGCGTCAGCCGCTTCTCTGTCCACGGCGTTGTCAGCACCTGCGTATCGGCGTTCAGGCTGAAGGGGCCAACTTCCAGCACCTTGCCCTGTTCCGGAACGACGAAGCGATCAATGCGGTTGATCAGTTTGCGCGGCGTGAAAGGCGGCGTCAACAGCACGTCGGCGGCGCTGTTGCCTGTCATATCGGCGGCGCGGATATGAATAATCGGCACCTGCTCCAGGCTGGCCCGCAGGCTGAAGCTGATCCGGTTGCCCGAAGTGCGCAGCGAAATGGCGTCCAAAACCACCACCTGCGGCATCTCTCTGCGCGCCATTTCGATGCCCTGCTTGCCAGAGTGAGCGATCTGTACCTGATATTTGCGTTTGAGCGAGGGAGCCAGAGAGTCGTTACTGTTGCGCGCGCTCTCGATAAGCAAGACTTTTGTGGTCTTCATCCATCCCCCCGGCAGCAGAGCTTGTGGCGCAGGCAAGCACGCAAAGTGAGGTCGAGGCCGCGAAGTAATTTTAACATTTCTCTGCAGCCATTATAATGAAAGGGCCAGACTTGACAACATCCGGTTTGGCTGCGACCAGGATAGCCAGCAACACCGTAGCCAGAAGGTTGGTAACGAGCAACCCGGCGCAACGACCAGCCACCTGTGGCAGCTTATGCACGCCGATGCCCCCACCTGTGGGGGATCATCGTGCCAGAACCGGACCTGATGGCCAGGTCGTTCTGAGGTTGGATTCTTAATGCTCGGCACATGGAAGAATTCGCTTCCGCCCATGCTGGCAGGTACTACATTACCTGACCTTCGCGGGAAAGCATGTCACTGACTGCCAGATCGTTAGCCTGCGCTCAATTCTACGGAGAGGCGATGTCTGCTGCCCATGCCCATGTGCGCGACTGCGCACGCACTCCCATGTTCCAGGTGCTGCAAGAGGCGCTCGATCCGCGCCGAACGCTGGAGCGCGCCGTCGCCATCCAACAAGTACCTGCCCCCACATTTGAGGAAGAAAAGCGAGCGCGGGTGGTACACGATTATTTCTGCTCGTTGGGGTTGCTGGACGTGCAGCGCGACGCCTATCACAACGTGATCGGGCGCTGGCCGGGCATCGAACCGGATCGCCCGGCCATCTTGCTGACGGCACATCTGGATACCGTCTTCCCCGCCGATACCGATCTGGCAGTGCGCGAATTCGCCGGACGGATACGCGGCGCAGGACTGGGCGACAACAGCTTGGGCGTCGCCGCCCTCATATCTCTGGCCGATGCGCTGACTTCTCAACAGGTGCGCCTGCCCGCCGATCTGTGGTTCGCGGCAACCAGTCGCGAAGAAGGGCTGGGCAATCTGGATGGCATACGCGCCGTGTGGACTGCCCTGGGCGGACGCCTGGGCGCAGCCATCGTCGTGGAAGGAATAGCCCTGGGGCGCATCTACCATGCCGGAATCGCCGTGCGCCGCCTGAAGATCATCTGCCGGGCACCCGGCGGGCATAGCTGGCTGCATTTCGGGCAGCCCAGCGCTGTACACGGTCTGATCACCGCCGGTCATGAGATTTTGCAGCTCACGCCCCCCAACAAACCGCGCACAACCTACAACATCGGCCTGATTAGCGGAGGGCGCTCCGTCAACAGCTTGGCCACAGAAGCCGAATTGTGGTTGGACCTGCGTTCGGAAGACCCCGCCGCCTTGCGTGCCCTGGAACAACAGGTGCGCGCCTGTGTGGGGCGGGTGCAGCGCCCGCCCGATCTGGAATTCGAGATCAGTGTCGTCGGTGACCGGCCCGCAGGAGCCATCGCCAGGGAACATGCCCTGGTACAACTGGCAGTAGCCTGTCTGGAGATAGTTGGCATTGCGCCCACGCTGGAACGCGGCAGTACGGACGCCAACCTGTTGCTGGCCGCTGGTCTGCCCGCGATCACCATCGGCATTTCGCAGGGAGGCAACGCGCACCGTCCGGACGAGTTCATCGAGACAGCGCCTGTACACTCCGGCCTGCGACAACTGGCGCTGTTAACGCTGGCCGCTGCCACGTGGGATTTCGCAGCAGGATGAGCGCTTCACCTGGCTCGCCGGCGCGGACTTTCGCCGAGTCGTCGTTGGCCCGCTGAAGCGCCCCCGCTATACTATCCCCATGCGCATCGGTATTGACCTTCGTCTCAACTACTACCGTCCTGGCGGCACAGTCGAGTATGCTCGACAGCTACTCGGCGAATTGGCCTCCCTTGACTCTGCCAGCAACTACTTCGTCGTTCAGCACGTCCGCGATCGCGAATCGCTGTTGCCCGCGCCCAACTTCGCGCGGGCCAACACCTTCACGCCCAGTCACCATCGTCTGGAACGCTGGCTGCTCGGAGCGGAATTGCGCCGCTTTCGTCTGGACATCATGCACTATCCGGATTCGATTCCAGCACAGGGAAGTGCTCGCCGCTGCGTGATCGCCGTTCACGATCTGCATTACCTGCATTTCCCACAGTTCATGACCGAGAGCAGCCGCCGTTACTATGCTGGACAGATACGCTGGGCGATGAGCCGGGCCGACCACATCCTGGTGCCGTCTCAGGCCACCCGCCGCGATCTGGTGACGCTACTGGACGCTCCGGAAGACAGAATCACCGTGCATCTGCTGGGCGTCAACGCTCGCTTTCGCCCCGCCCCACCCGCAGAAATCGCCGCCTGCCGCGCCCGGCACAACTTGCCGTCGTCGTATGTGCTCTTCGTGGGCACTTACGAGCCGCGCAAGAACATCCCGGCGCTGTTGCGGGCCTACGCTCTGCTACGACAGACGCTGCCCGATCTGCCGCCGCTGGTGCTGGCCGGGCGACGAGGATGGCTGTTCGAGGATACCTTCCGGCTGGCGCACGATCTGGGTCTGGACGATTGCCTGCTGTGGCGAGAGAATTTCCCTGCCGAAGACCTGCCCGCCCTGTACAGCGGAGCTATCGCGCTGGCGCTGCCCTCGTTCTACGAAGGCTTTGGGCTGACGGCGCTGGAGGCGATGGCCTGCGGCACGCCGCCAATCGTATCCGATCGTAGCTCGCTGCCCGAAGTCGTTGGTGAGGCAGGGCTGTTGGTCAATCCCGACGATCCGGAAAGCCTGGCCGATGCGCTGCGTCGCCTGCTAGAAGATACAGCCCTGCGCGAACACCTGCGCTTGACCGGCCTGGAACGCGCTCGTCAGTTCACCTGGCGGCGCACAGCCGAGATCGTTCGAAGCGTGTATGATCGTGTTATGTCGTCCTGAACATTGAACCTGATCACACCCGAACCGCCTTATGCGAGTGCTCTATCTGACCGCCGAACTTCCCGAACCAGCTCACGCTGGCGGCACGCTGCGTACCAACGGTCTGTTGCGTGCAGTGCACGCCGCGGGACATGAAGTGCATGTGCTGGCTTTTGCCACGCGCGAGCAACTCAACGCGCAGCGCTCCACCCTGGACGAGTTCTGCGCTCGCGTTGAAGTCGTGCCGCCGCCGCTCCGCTCGCGGGCCGACCGTCTGCGCGACCTGTTGCTCAGCGACCGGGCCGATATGCAGCGCCGCTTTTACTCGCCGCATTATGCGCAGGCGCTGACCAACTTGCTGGAACAGACTCCTTACGACTTGGTGCAGATGGAAAGCCTGGAGATGACCATCTACACGCCGGTGATACGCCGTGTGCAACCCAACACACCGCTGATCTACGATTCCTTCAACGCGGAGTTCGATTTGCAGCGCAGCATCTGGCAGGCCGAGAAACGACAACTATCCCACCTGCCAGGGGCGCTGTACTCCTTCATCCAGTGGCGCCGCCTGACACGCTACGAGCGCCAGATCATTCATACAGTCACTCATACCGTTGCCGTGTCCCAGGCGGATGCTGCCGCCTTCCAGCGCCTGGTGCCCGGCTGCGCCGTGACCGTCGTGCCCAATGGCATAGATACGAAGCGCTACGCCCGCGAAGATATCACCCTTGATCTCGGCCCGGCGGCGCTGGTTTTCACTGGCTCGATGGACTATCGCCCAAATGTGGACGCGGTGCTCTGGTTCGCCGAGCACGTCTTGGAGCGAGTGCGCGCGCGTGTGCCGGAGGCGAAGTTCTTCGTCGTGGGCAACCGCCCCCATCACCGGCTCAATGCCCTGCGCAACCGCGCCAGCGTGCAGATCACCGGCTGGGTACCCGACGTGAACCCCTTCCTTCATGCGGCGACGGTGTACGTAGCGCCCTTGCGCATGGGCAGTGGCACCCGCCTGAAACTGCTGCAGGCCATGGCCGCGCGACGAGCCATTGTCTCCACCAGCACTGGTGCTCAGGGCCTGGACGTGCAGGATAGAGTCCACCTGCGTCTGGCGGACACCGCTGAAGCTTTCGCCACCGCCGTCATTGAGTTGCTGCAACATCCTGCCGAGCGGGCCGCTTTGGGCGAACGGGCAGCCGAACACGTGGCCCGCTGCTACGACTGGTCGGTTATTGCGCCGCGCCTGCTGGCTGTCTACGAGTCGATCTGGCAGGGTGCGCGCCTCTCTGGAAAGGAGCAAGCTCATGCCCCGCAACCAACCCCTGCATCCGGCCAACGGTGAGCGCGTCCGGCTGTCTGATTACGCGCCGGACTTCACTGGCTCCTACAACAAGCAGTCCGCGCAGGAGTTGCTCGAAACAAATCTGACTCGCCTGCGCGAACTGCAGAACGTGCTCTACGCCGAACACAAGCATGCCGTGCTAATTATCCTGCAGGGGATGGACGCCAGCGGTAAAGACGGCACGATCCGGCACGTCATGCGCGGCATCAACCCACAGGGCGTTCAGGTGACCAGCTTCAAAGTGCCCACCGCCGAGGAGCTGGACCACGATTTTCTGTGGCGCATTCACCGGCACACGCCTGCCCGCGGCATGATCGCCATCTTCAATCGTTCGCACTACGAGGATGTGCTGGTGGTGCGCGTCGAGGAACTTGTGCCGCGCTCCGTGTGGGAAGCGCGCTACGAGCATATCAACGCCTTCGAGCGCCTGCTGACCGACAGCGGCGTGACCATTCTCAAATTCTTCCTGCACATTTCCAAAGCTGAGCAGAAGAAACGCTTTGAAGAACGACTGCGTGCGCCGGAAAAGCAGTGGAAATTCGCGGCGGGCGACCTGCAGGTACGCCAGAAATGGGACGACTACATGGCCGCCTACGAAGACGCCCTCACCCGCTGCAACACACCCTGGGCACCCTGGTACATTGTGCCCGCCGACAGGAAGTGGTACCGCAATCTGGTCATTTCCAGCGTGCTGGTGGAGACGCTGGAGCGGCTCGATATGCGCTACCCATCTCCCGAACCGGGACTCGAACACATCACCATCCCGGACTAACGCCCCTGATCGCCGCGGGGCACTACCTCGACAGGCGTCTCGTTGCGGTAAGTCACCATGCCGGGCTTGCCACCCTTGATCTTGCGCACATGCCTGCGCTGTGTCACATCTACCAGCACCCGCGCTTCATTCCGCGCGGCGCTATAGTAGGCGGCGAGTTCTGCCGCCCGCCGGATCACCTCCGGCGGCACTTCACCACCGCCCGACTTGATGATGACGTGCGCGCCGGGCACACCCCGCGCGTGCAGCCATAGATCGGCAGGCCCGCCCTTCTCAAAGGTCACCTGCTCGTTCTGGCGAGCGTTACGTCCCACCCAGATCACGTGACCGGAGTCGGTCGTCACTTTGAGTGGCCCCACCAGCCCGCCGCGCGGCCCGGCGGTGTGCTGCCCGCGCCAGTACCCGTGTCGCTGCAATGCTTCCTGTACCTCCCCGATCTCCGGCCAGTTGGTTGCCAGTTCCAGATCGGTTGCCAGTTGATCCAGGTAAGCCAGTTCTTGCTCCGTGGCAGCAATCAGTTCGGGCACCCCAGCGCGGGCGCGTTTGGCCTTCTCGTACTGCTCGAAGTAGCGTCGCGCATTTTCGAGCGGCGTGAGGGCCGGATCGAGCGAGATCACCAGTTCCGGGCCGTCCACTTCGTAGGCGGCCCGCAATTCGCGCGCTCCGGGCGACAGAGTGTACTGGTAGGCCAGCAGCAATTCCCCGCTCTGGCGCAAGCGTTCGAGGGTCGCGTCATCCTGCAGGCCACTTCGCAAAGACTCCAGCTTTTTCTGCAGGCGGGTGCGGGCCTCAGCTATGGCCTCTCGCACCGGCTGGCGAGCTGCGTCGTAAGCGTCCGCCCCAACCAGGGGGCCATAGTACTGCACCAGCGCCTCACTGATGCCAGAGACCGGTTCCCACCCTTCCAGGTGCGTCAGCGGATAGGTGGCGTAGGCGGTCACTGTCCCCTCTTTGCGTGTCACTCCCGGCTGAAAGCGCCTTTCGCGAAATGCGCCGAACATCTCCTGCAGCACAGCCAGCAATGCGCGCGGCGCGGTATCGCCCGCCCTGCTATTGGCTTCGCCTGTCGCGCGGAAGACGATTTCCCTGGCCAACAAGGGGCTGACGCCCAGTACCCCTCGCGTGAGCACTTCGCGCGCGCGTTCGCCGGGGTTAGCATCGAGCATTTCGCCGAGCAGGGCTGGCGTCAGCGCCAGGGGATCGCGCTTCAGACGCTGCGGCGGGGGCGGCTCATAGGGCTTGCCGGGCAGACTGACGCGCACGCGATTCTCCTGTGGCCCGACGCGGCGCAGACAATCCACGATCACGCCGTCATCGCGCACCAGCAGCACATTTGCCCGGCGCTCCATCGGCTCGGCGATGAGGGAGAACACGCCTTCGGGGCTGTCAAGCTCGAAGACGATTACCCGTTCCCAGGGAGGTTGCCGGATGGCGCTGATCCACGCTCCCTCAGCGTAGCGGCGCAACAGCAACCCCAGCGGTGAGGGCGTCGTCACCCCGCGCCGCAGCTTTTCCGGGCTGAGGTGCACACGGGCAAATTGCTGATGAGCGCTCAGCACCACGTAATGCCGCTGATGGCTGGCGTAGACTTCCAGCCCGATGGTCTCCGGATCAACTTCGACCGTGTCCTGCACGCGCCCCCCCACCAGGATGGCGCTCAGTTCATCCACCACCGCCATCGCGGTGACAGCGTCAAAATACATGGTGTGCTATCCTTACAGGCAGGTGCTGGCCCGCCCCAATGCTTGGGTGTATCCGAATTTGGGGGCAGACGCCACCACAGAGAGCACAGAGAAAGACACAGAGTTCTTGATGGTTTTCTCCTCTGAGCTCTCGGCGTCTCCGCGGTTCAAGACCATTACCCCAAAACGCGAATGCATCCCCCATGCTTGTTCAGTAGTCATTTTACGGGGCCAATGCTACAATGCGCTCAGGTTCTT
>DAOTZZ010000226.1:0-34325 GCA_034433965.1 Anaerolineae bacterium | reverse complement strand
CCGGCACCGCGAAGCGGATCGCAATGGGTCGCTCTGCATCACCGATGGCTGGTGCTTCGGCCACTTCGGGCAGGGCAGTAGAGCGCAGGGTGGGGGTGGGAGGAATACGCGTAGGCACGCGTGTGGGACGACGCGAATCGTCCGCCCCGCCACAGGCCATCAGCACGGTGCTGAGCGCCCACATGAGCATGACCACCAGCATTTGGCGACGAGTTAGCAAGTTGATGGCACACCTCCTGCCCGGATAGCTATTCCTGGCCCATCATGGTACAGCAACCGCCTTCAGCGGGCAAGACAGGCAGAAAGCGCTCAGTCGGTGGAGTCGGTCACCGTCACCAATTCGATTTCGCGCGCGCCGACGCGGCTCTGGAAAGCCGGTATGCCCACGTCCTCGTGGATCAGGCCTGCCCAGCACTCCTGCGGGTTGCGAGCCTTGCGAATCTCAGTCATGCGGATGGCGCCCCAAACCTCTGCACGCTGCCCTGGGAGCAGGTAATAGTAAGTCTCGCCAGTCTCCTCGTCATACACGGCCTGAAGTTCTTCCAGTGGGGCCAGCGCCCAGCGCCAGGGAAAGTCACTGTAGGCTGTGTCACAGTTGATGCCAATGCGCCACGCCCCCGATTCCTCGTAAGCCTCCAGGCTAGCCGCTCGCTGGTTGAACTGATAGACCGTGCCGGGAAACGGGCCAGCAGTCCGCACAGGCGTCGAACCATAGTTGCTGACAGTCAACTTGAAGACCAGCAGGTCACCCAGAGGCATGGTGAGTGTGGTGAGATCCGATATCACTCCCTCGGGTTTGGCGATGCGCTCGCCCTCTGTATCAAGATCAGTGTAGTAACGATCGTCGTAGGGCATGGTTCCGAAATAGACGACCGCACCGGCTGCCTGTGGCACAATTTCGACCTGTGGCAATCCGCCGTCGCGAATACTCAGGCTTCCCTGACGCACAATGCGTTGACCCTCGGCGTCCTGGGCAACCGCGTAGACCGTATACTGGCCATCAGGAGGCGGCTCCATACCCTGGTCAACACCTCCGTCGTAGTCGAATTCATGATTGCCCATGTCACCGGGAAGGCGGCCCTCCTCCCGTTCTGGCAGGTAATAGCGCTGACCGCTGGCATCTTCCAGATACACAGAGAGTTGAGCCGGCTTTTCCAGGTAGACGTTGATGCTCACACGGTCGCGGATGCCATCCTGATTGGGAGTAAACTGAGCGGGGTGAATCTCGAACGCCGAAATCTCCGGTAGGGCGCTGTCAGCGTCAGCGATCTCGAGGACTCCTGACTTGCGCTCCACAGTGTCGCCGTCTGCTGCTTCGATAACCCAGATGTAGCGATCATTGGGAATCAGACGACGTTCCACGACCCCGGCGATTTCCTCACCCGGCAGGGTATAACCCGCAACGATTCCGCTGAACAAGACGCGATAGCGACCAGCAATGCGCGGCTCGTTCTGGCGGAAGTAATAGCGGGTACCATCGCTCCCATCGAGATAGATACTGATCGTTGCCGGGCGTGAGAGACGGTACTGGACAACCGCGAGATCGTCGAGTCCGTCAGCGTTGGGCGTGATGCGCGTCCGGTCGAAGGAGGCGCTGACCAACAAAGGCCGCGGCGGGCGCAACACGATCGCCCCGGCTACCACCACGACAACCAGTGTTACCAAAGCCACGACCAGCGTCAAGAGCCTGGGGAATGGCATCGCACACTCGTCCTGTTTTCAGTCCTACCGCGCGAGTATTGTACCAGAAGGTTGCCCTTTCCGGCACAGGCGTCAGCCGAGCGGTGGCGAGTCAGCTCCCGCCAGAAGAACCAAGGGGGTGTGCAGAACGGCCAGTTAGGGCTTGTCCTGTCCTCTATTTATGGGTAGTATGTGGGATATGTGGGATATTGCGTGTAAACCTGGGGCGCTGTGTCAGCCCTATGGTCAGATTGCACGCTTACCCGGCCCTGACAGGCCGTTGTACGCATGGGGAGACCGGATGACTCCGTCGAACGAGCTTGAAACGTATGCTGAGGCTCTTGACTACCTTTACGGCTTTGTCAACTGGGAAGTGGAGCGGCATGTACGCTACGCCCCAGAGGTCATGACTCTGGAGCGCCCGCGTGCGGTGCTGGCGGCCCTGGGCGATCCACACCGCACTTATCCCGTCATTCATATCACCGGCACCAAAGGCAAGGGATCGGTAGGGGCAATGTGCGCGGCGGCGCTGCGTGCATCTGGCCTGAAGGTAGGCCTGTACTCCTCACCTCACCTGCAAGACTATCGGGAGCGATTCCGCATCAATAACCAACTCATCAGCCAGGAAGACTTCACAGCAATGGTGAATCGCCTGCGCCCTGTGGTGGAGCGCGTGCCGGACATCACCTGGTTCGAAGTGACTACAGCGCTCGGCTTCCTGTATTTCGCTGAGCAAGGGGTGGACGTGGCAGTCGTAGAGGTCGGTCTGGGGGGGCGACTTGACGCGACCAACGTAGTCACGCCGGTCGTCTCGGTGATCACCAGCCTCAGTTACGACCATATGCATCTCCTGGGGGACTCACTGGCATCTATTGCTCGCGAGAAGGCGGGCATCATCAAGCCTGGTGTGCCGGTTGTCAGCGCGCCGCAGCCCTCCGAAGCACTGACAGTGTTGGAGCAGGTCGCTGAGCAGAACGGATCGCGCTTGATCCTGGTGGGACGCGATTGGCTCTTTCAGCTGGATCGCAGTACCCCACACGGCGAATGGTTCAGCGCCGGTCCCGCCGCTGGACCACAGCAGCCTTACTTCACCGCACTGGCAGGCGACCATCAGGCGCTCAACGCAACGGTAGCCCTGGCAGCACTGGACTGTGCTGCGCAAGCGGGCTTGCCGGTGAGCGCGGAGGGAATTCGGCTGGGCTTCGAACAGGTTGATTGGCCCGGACGACTGGAAGTTGTGGAACAGGCTCCTGTGGTGGTGCTTGATGCAGCACACAACGGTGAATCGGCGTGGCGACTGCGTGCGGCGCTGGATGCCATGTTTCCGCAGCGTCCGCTCATTCTGATCTTCGGAGCCTCAGCGGATAAGGACGTGGCAGGTATGTTCACGGCGTTGCTCCCCATAGCCGATGCCCTGATTGCCACCCAGGCGGTGCATCCGCGCGCGATCGAACCAGCAACTCTGGCAGAAACTGCCCGCGAGGCCGGTTTCGTGGGGCCAGTGTACGAAATCGCCAACGTGCGAAAAGCTTTGCATCAGGCCCGCTCTCTGGCTGGACCGGAAGGTCTTGTCCTGATCACGGGATCGCTGTTCGTTGTCGGAGAGGCCCGGACAGTGCTGGGGTTGCCGGTAGGACACACACAGAGGGCAGTGGAAGGTTACGATGCGCCGGTGGGGTAGCTGGGCCAGAATTGCCGAAAACAGGGTGGTCATGCCGTGGTGGAAGGCTGGCTGTTGTCCATGATTGGCCATAGTCTCAACGACTTCTTCTCCATCAACGACGCGCAGCCGGATGCTGACGGTTTCATCGAAGCGGTATTGCTTCCTCTCACCGAAACCGTCGTGTATCCGAATATGGTGGCTCCGCTCATGTTGGAGCGCGAAGCTGATATTGCGGCAGTCGGCGAAGCGCAAATACGCCGCGAAACAGTGATTGGCGTACTGACGCGCGGCAACGAGATCGCGGCCCTGACTCCTGAGGACCTGCACACCCTGGGCACAGAGATGGCTTTGGGTCGCCTGATGCACCTTCCTGATGGTGGAACCAGCGTGCTGGCCCAGGGAAGACGACGAGTGCAGATAGTGGAGTTTCTGCAGACGACACCCTACGTCCGGGTACGGGCACGTCCAATAACCGAGGACGCGCCAGAGACGCGCGAAGTAGCGGCTCTGATGCGTGCGACGCTGAGTCTGTTCCAGAAATGCGTCGAACTCAGCCCGCAACTGCCGGAAGAGGCCTACGTCTACGCTCTCAATATCGAGCATCCGGGTTGGCTGGCCGATATGGTTTCGTCCACGCTAGACCTGCCGCTGACAGAGCGGCAACGCCTGCTGGAAACCGTCGATCCGGTCGAGCGCCTGCGCCGGGTGAGCAGCCTGCTGGGGCGCGAGCTAGAAATGCTTGAACTGGAAGAGAGCATTCAGTCGCAGGTGCGGCGCGAGGTAGACCGCAATCAGCGCGAGATGTTCTTGCGCGAGCAGATGCGCGTGATCCAGCATGAATTGGGCGAAGCGGACGTCTTTCAGCAGGAACTGGACGAACTGCGTCAACAGATCGAGCAGAAAGAGATGACGCCAGAGGCCAAGGACAAGGCCCTGAAAGAGCTAGCCCGCCTGACGATGATCCCTCCCATGGCCCCAGAAGTAGGGATCATTCGCACCTACCTGGATTGGCTGCTTGATCTGCCCTGGGTGACGCGGTCGGAAGACAATCTTGACCTGGCTCATGCGGCGCGCGTGCTGGATGCCGAACACTACGGGTTGACCAAAGCCAAAGAGCGCATTCTGGAGCATATGGCCGTCCGCCAACTGGCTGGCGAAGCCATGAAAACCCCGATTTTGTGCTTCGTGGGACCGCCGGGAACGGGCAAGACCTCGTTGGGCAAGAGCATCGCTCAGGCACTGGGACGCGAGTTTGTGCGGGTGAGCCTGGGGGGTGTACACGACGAAGCTGAAATCCGCGGACACCGACGGACGTACATTGGCGCACTGCCGGGGCGGATCATTCAAACGATGCGCAAGGCAGGGACGATCAATCCCGTCTTCATGCTCGACGAAATTGATAAGCTGGGAGTGGATTTCCACGGCGATCCGGCAGCGGCCCTGCTGGAAGTGCTCGATCCGGAACAAAATCACGCCTTCTCCGACCACTATCTGGATGTCAGCTACGACCTGTCGCACGTGTTTTTCATCACCACTGCCAACTATCTGGATCCCATTCCACCGGCGTTGCTGGATCGCATGGAGGTCATCGAATTTCCGGGCTATGTGGAAGACGAGAAAGTGAGCATTGCCCGGCATTTCCTGATTCCGCGCCAGCTTAAGCAACACGGCCTGGGCGACAGCGGCGTGCATTTCGAAGAAGAAGCCATTCGCCTGATCTGCCGCGAGTACACCTACGAAGCGGGAGTGCGCAACCTGGAGCGCGAGATCGCCAAGGTATGCCGCAAGTTAGCCCGGCGGGTGGCAGAGGGCAGGCGCGTCACCCGGCGTATCACGGCGGAGAAGCTGGCCAGGTTCCTCGGCCCGCCGCTATTCCTGCCCTGGTTGCGCGAAGAGAGCGATGAGGTTGGAGTGGCAACAGGGTTGGCCTGGACTGAGGCTGGCGGTGACATCATGGCGATCGAAGTCACGCTAATGCCCGGCAAGGGCAATCTGCTGTTGACCGGTCAGCTTGGTGATGTCATGCAGGAATCGGCACAGGCGGCGTTGAGCTATACGCGGTCGCAGGCACGGCAGTTGGGCATTGATCCAGAGGAGTTCGACCGCGTGGACATTCATGTACATCTGCCGGAAGGGGCCATTCCCAAGGATGGTCCGTCTGCGGGTATCACCCTGGCGACGGCGATGATTTCGGCGCTCACGCAGCGCAAAGTCCGGCGCGATGTGGCAATGACCGGTGAGATCACTCTGCGGGGACGAGTGCTGCCAGTAGGCGGCGTGCGCGAGAAAGTGCTGACGGCGCACCGGGCAGGAGTGCGGCAAGTGCTGTTGCCCAAACGCAACGAGAAAGACCTGGTGGAAATCCCCAAGCGCGTATTGCGCGGGCTGGATATCCAACTGGTATCGCACATGGACCAGGTGCTCGCTTACGCCCTGCTTCCACCTGACGCAACGGGAGCCGGACACGCCTCAAGGTTGCCCAGGAATGACAACGGGGGATGACTATGGACGCGCAAGACAGCGGTACCACACAGACGATCTCCAGAGAGCGATTCCTGGAACCGAACCAGAAAATCACCGCCCAAGAAACGTTGGAATTGCTACGCAATGGGCGCAGCGAGACGGTAGACTGGTTGCCGGGCCGGGCACAGGTCAGCGATATTGCCGCCGTATTGGTGGCAATGGCCAACAGTCACGGCGGGACCCTGGTATTGGGTGTGGCTCCCCGGACGGACAAGCCAGCAGGGATTGACGACACCGAGAACGCGATCAACTGTGTGCTGGAAGCCGCGCTGTCCATTGAGCCACCACTGATCATCCCCATGCCGCAGGTCGTGCACGTGCAGGGATCGCCGCTGGTTGTGGCGCAGGTGCCGAGGGGCATGCCCTATGTCTACGCGCTCGAAGGGCGCTTTCTTAGACGAGAAGGGGCTGCCAATGTCCCGCTCTCACCCTCTGCCCTGCGACGATTGATGCTGGAGCGGGGGGATGTAACCTTCGAGGCAGAACCGGCCCGCGACGCGCATAAGTCTGACCTGGACTGGGCCAAAGTAGAGGAGTATGTGGCGGGTCTGAGCGGGTTGGCCAACATGCCCCCGGAGCAGGTTTTGCTCAAACGAGGCTGCCTGGTTCGCCGTGGGGACGAGCTGGTGCCCACTCACGCGGGTATTCTGCTCTTTGGCAAAGACCCGCAGCAATTCCTGCGCGGGGCAGACATTACGGCGGCACGCTTCGCCGGAACAGAAATGGGCGACGTGTTCACCCGGCAGGACATCACCGGTACGCTGCCCGAACAGATTCGGCGAGCGGAGACGTTCCTGGCCGACAATCTGCGCAAGGGGGTGCAGCTCAGCGATCGCATGGCTCGCAGCGAACAGATGGAATATCCGCTGAAAGCCGTCCGCGAACTGGTCGTCAATGCTGTGGCGCACCGCGACTACAGCATTCAGGGCGATGGCATCCGGCTCTATCTGTTTGCCGACCGGCTGGAGATCACCAGCCCAGGCGGATTGCCTGGGCCAGTGACCGTGGAGAACATCGTCGAGGAGCGTTTCTCACGCAACTCAGCTATCGTGCAGGTGCTGTCGGACATGGGCTTCATCGAGCGGCTGGGCTACGGGGTGGATCGCGTGATCGCTCTGATGCGCCAGGCCAATCTGCCCGATCCCAAATTCACAGAGACGGCGGGCGGTTTCCGCGTGACACTGTACAACACTGCCGTGCCGAAGCCAACCGAGAGTGAACAGGAGCTGTTTGGAGGCGTCTTTCGGGGTGAACCTATCAATCGCCGTCAGGAATATGCTCTGGACTTTCTGATCAATCGCAAGAATCCGCGCATTACCAACAAAGACCTGCAAGAAATGTGCCCGGAAGTGCATTCCGAGACCATCCGCCGCGATCTGGCCGACCTGGTCAGCCGGGGCATTCTGATCAAGATGGGCGAAAAGCGCGGGTCCTACTACGTGCTCAAGAAGACTCAAAAATAGACTCTGTACGTATTGGGGTGAATCCGGTACTATCTTTCTGCTTGCGTCCGGCCAGGCGCGTCTGCCGGGCATTCAATTGCTCAGTCTCTGGATGTGATTGCGGTGATAAGAACAAGTCTCCTGCTCCTGGGCGTAGCGCTGATCGTGCTGACGGGGTGTAACCTGTCGGTACAATCACAGACAGCCACGCCCACAGCAACCGCATCGCCCACAGCGACCCCTTCCCCACAGCCAACCGCGACGGCCAGTCCTACGCCCACGATGGCAGTTTCAGCGACGCCTACAGTGTCTCCATCGCCCACTCTGCCTCCAACTGAGACACCGCCGCCCACTCCCACTTTCACGCCAACCGCCACCCCTTATCCAGCAGCGAGATTGGCCAACGATCAATGGACACCGGTCTCTCTCCCTGCGCAGGTGCGCGGCGGGCTAGATCGGCTGTACTTCGCGATCGTCAGCCTGAACGAACGTACTGGCGGCACGTCGAATCCCAACACACCGGTCCCGGAGCAAGAGGTTGAGACGCTGTTTCTGGTCAATCCAGCGAGCGGAGAGCTGATCGAACTCTTCGATCTGCCAGTTTCCACCGAGGATCGTATCTACTGGTCTCCGGACGGACGGCGGGTCGCCTATTTCCTGGAACCGGCATTGCAGCCCGACGGCACCCGCATCGGGGGTCTCTATCTGCTCGACCTGAACCTGGGCATCAGCCTGCGGCTATTCAATATCCCATCGCTCAACCCGCGAGGCATTCCGGAACACCAACCCGTATGGTCACCAGATGGCAGCCGTCTGGCGCTGGCTTTGCCGACTGCCTACGACGTAGATATCTTCGTGATCGCGGCAGACGGTTCGGGATTTCAGAATTTCACTGCGCATGGGGCGTTTGACTTCTGGCCAGCCTGGTCACCAGATGGGCGAATGATTGCCTTCGTGTCGGACCGGGAACGCTGCCCGACCTGGACGCCGGACGAGGAAGGCAGTTGTTCGCAACTGGACGCGCCTCTGCCCACAGGCGGTAACCTTTTCGTGGCAGATGTCGAGACCGGAGCGGTGCAACGGGTATCCGACTTGTGGGTGGACAGCCCGCCAGTCTGGGTGAGCAACCTGCAAATCGCTGTGACCACGGGGGCTTCTGACCTTCTGGCTACCCAGACAGAAATCTGGCTGACCAACGTCCAGGCAGGGACAGCGCGGAGAATCTCCGAGGCAGAAGGGGTGCTCAACATCGGCGCGGTGTGGTCGCCCGGAGGCCAACAGGTGATTTACCAGGAGTTGACCGATCCGCCTCGCATCGTGCTGCGGGATGCGCGGGGCACACTGATCAACCAGACTGAACGATACCTGTTTCCTCGTCTGGGCTTTACGGCGGCCTGGTCCCCAGGTGGAGAATGGGTTGCCTTCGGGGGGCGCAACGCCCAGTGCCCTTACGGCCTGGTTGTCGCCCGCAGCACGCTGGAGATCGTCTATGCGGGCACCACACCAGGAGCCTGCGATCCCCGCTATTCACCGGATGGCCAATGGCTGGCCTACGCAGGCTTTCAGACGCGCGCAGGCGCTGCGGATGGCCGACTGGACCTGTATGTCGCCAGCCCCAACGGCTACAACGCACGCAACCTGACCAGTCGCCTCAAAGGCGAGATTCGCCTCTTGGGATGGGTAGGGACAGCGCCTTGATTCCCACACACTCACGGACAGAAGCACAGGAGGAGAGAGTATGTCGCCGGTAACCGCGCTTGTCACCGACAGCACCTGCAATCTGTATCCGGAGCTTACCAGGAGTCACCGCATTCATGTTGTGCCACTGTACGTATTGTGGGGCGACCGGAGCTACCGCGATGGGGTAGACCTGGGCGAGCGCGAGCTGTTTCAGCGCCTAGCCGCGGAGCGCGAAATACCGAAGACTTCGCAGGCGACTCCGCAGGATTTCGTCGCCGCTTTCGAACAGGCGCGAGCCGCAGAAGGCGCAGACGCGGTCGTATGTGGCGTATTATCCAGTGCCCTGAGCGGAACCTACGCTTCGGCGATACAGGCGCGGGAGATGGTTAACTTTCCTGTGCATGTGATAGACACGCGCAAGGTCTCGTGGGCACTGGGATTCACCATGCTGGCTGCAGCACAAGCGCGTGATGCAGGCAAGTCCCCGGAAGAGATCGCGCAGGCTATCGCAGAGACCGCGAGCCGCACGCACATCCTGTTCACCATCGAGAGCCTGGATTACATTCACCGGGGCGGGCGAATCGGCAATGCCAGCCGCCTGTTGGGGACAGCGCTCAACATCAAGCCTCTGCTGGAAATCCGCGACGGGATTGTCAACTCGGTAGACAAAGTACGCACGCGCAAGCGCGCCCTGGAACGGATGCTGGATTTGATCGGCGAGATAGGCAATGGCCGTCCTGTAGCCCGGCTGGCAGTCATTCACGGTGAGGCCGAGGCAGATGCAGAAGCTCTGCGCGAAGCCACCATAGCCCGCTATCAGCCGCGCGAGGTATTCCTGTCTTATGCAGCCGCTGTGTTAGGCGTACATGTGGGGCCGGGCACAGTGGGAATTTGTGTGGAATACTCAGCTTAGAATGGCCTTCTGGAGCGCGAGAGTGCGGGATAATATCCCGCGCTTTCCCACATATCCCACGTTATCCCATGTTTTCCCACTATGAATCCCACACTATCCCGCAGAGGTGGATAAGTGTGGGATTTGCTCTGCCGGATTTCTGGCCGTGCCCAGGCGATCGAGAATGCCGCGCAGGCGATCCTGCCACCCTTCTTCACTGTGTGTAGTGTAGGCGAACCAGACAGCAGTACGGCTGACGCGTGTGTCTTCCCCCAGCAGTTGCTGGAGTGCCGAACGATCTACAGCAGCCAGATAGGGCAGCCGGATCGCGATCTGATTGCCTTCCGCGGCGACCGCCGAAGCCCCGGCACGTTGAGCCAGCAGCTTGACCTCGATCTGAAACAGCAGCCCCTGCACAGCGCGCGGCAGTGGGCCAAAACGATCTATCAATTCCTCCCGCATTTCCTGGAGCCGTTCCAGAGAGTTGATCTCAGCCAGGCGGCGATAGAGCTGGATACGCAGTGAGGGTTCGCCAACATAGGTAGTGGGAATGTAGGCTGGTACAGGCAGATCAATGGTAACAGTCGGAGTCGTCACCGGTAACTGGGGTGGGGGGCTTTCCCCTTTCAGATGGCGCACTGCCTGAGCCAGCAATTGTGTGTAGAGGTGGAAGCCCACCGCCGCGATATGTCCGCTCTGGCGTGTGCCGAGTAGATCGCCGGCTCCCCGAATCTCAAGATCGCGCATGGCAATGGACATGCCAGCGCCCAGCTCGGTTTGCTCGCCGATCGTTTCCAGACGGGCGCGCGCTTCGGGAGTCAGGCGGCTGGTGCGCGGGTGAAAGAAATAGGCGTAGGCCTGGTGTGCGCCGCGCCCCACACGCCCGCGCAGTTGATAGAGCTGCGCCAGCCCGAACCAGTCGGCGCGATCCACGATGAGTGTGTTGGCATTGGGAATATCCAGCCCGCTCTCAATGATTGAGGTGGTGACCAACACGTCGAAGTCGCCACGGGCAAAAGCATTCATGATCACTTCCAGGCGCTGCTCATCCATTTGCCCATGGGCAACCACGAATTCGGCTTCCGGCACCAACTGACGCAGGCGCGCTGCAACGGTATCAATGGTCTGCACGCGGTTGTGCACAAAGAAGACCTGCCCGCCGCGGTCTATTTCGCGCAGGATAGCCTGACGCACCAGGTTGGGGTTGTAGATGCCAACGTGAGTCACTACAGGCAGCCGCTCTTCGGGCGGCGTCTGGATCATGCTGATGTCGCGAATACCGGTGAGACTCATGTAGAGGGTGCGCGGAATGGGAGTGGCAGTGAGAGTGAGCACGTCTACTTCCGTGCGCATCCGCTTGAGGTATTCCTTGTGCGTCACGCCAAAGCGTTGCTCTTCGTCAATGATCAGCAGGCCCAGATCTTTGAACTGCACGTCCGGCTGCAACAGCCGGTGTGTGCCGATCACGATGTCCACGCGCCCCTGAGCCAGATCGTAGAGGATTTGCCGTTGTTCCGCCGGGCTGCGGAAACGCGAGAGCATTTCCACGCGCACAGGAAAGGGCAAAAGGCGGCGTGAGAAGGTCATGAAGTGCTGTTGAGCGAGAACCGTTGTCGGCACCAGGAGCGCTACCTGCTTACCGTCCATAACCGCTTTGAAGGCCGCTCGCAGCGCCACCTCGGTCTTGCCATATCCCACATCACCGCAGATCAGGCGGTCCATGGGCTGCGGACGCTCCATGTCTGCCTTCACCTCTGCCAGAGCGCGTAGTTGATCCTCGGTTTCCACGTAGGGAAAAGAAGCTTCGAGTTCGTGCTGCCAGGGAGTATCGGGGCTGAAAGCATGCCCGACGACCTGCGAGCGGGCAGCATAGAGCTCCAGCAGTTCACGCGCCACTTCTTCGACCGCCTGGCGCGCACTCTCCTTGGCTCGATTCCAATCCTGCGTGCCCAGACGATTCAGTTGCGGCGGCTGATCGTCTGCCCCGACATAGCGCGAGAGACGGTCGGCCTGATGAATAGGAACATAGAGCAGGTCGTTGCCCGCATACTCTACGACCAGGTATTCGCGTTCGCTGTTATCCAGAATGCGCTTCTGCAGCCCCGCAAAACGCCCAACACCATATTCGACATGCACCACATAGTCACCGACGTTCAGGTCGGCAAAGCTGGCTTCAGGTGGGAGGGCGCGGGGTTGGGTACGGCGGCGCGGTTCAGGGCGTTGCCAGCCGAAGATTTCAGCGTCGCTGAGCAGGTGCAACCGCCCCTGTTCGCTTTTCAGCACCCATCCCTCGCCCAGCATCCCTTCCACGAAGAGGGGTGCTCCCAGAGGGAGGGAACCCGTCACCTGGCTGACGGGCGGCGTGTAGTCGCTCTGTTCGCCCCACAGTTCGGCCAGACGCTGCGCCTGCTGGGTGACAACGATCACTCTTTCGCCCCGATCAAGCAGATCGGCCACGTCTTCCAGCACACGTCTCACCTGTCCGCCATAGCGTGCGCCGGGAGCGAATAGATCGCCCAGGAGAGGTTCGTCGGCAGGCAATCCTTCAGGATTCGCGGCAAGATGCAGCACCGGGCGGGTCGAAAGCTCGTCCTGGAATTCGTCCCAGGTCACATAGGGTAAGGGGTAGTCTGCGGGGAGCTGCCCGGCACGCACGCGCTCTTCGCGCGTAGCCAGGGCCTGTTCTTCGAGCTCATTGACGCTCGCGCGCAGTTCGTCCCAGTCCTCAACGATCACCAGCGCCTCAGGGGGGAGATAGTCGAACAGACTGGCGGGGCTGCTGTACAGGTAGGGCAGATAGAATTCCAAATAGGGGAAAGCCATCCCCTCGGATAAGACCTGCTGGTCCGGTCGCGCGGAGACAGCGTCCTCCAGCGGTTCAGGCTGAGCGGCAAACCAGGATGCCAGTCTCTCGGCCACCTGGGGCGCATAGCGGGGCAGGGCCTCGCGCGCAGGCGTCACAACCGCTTCTTCGATGCTGGTTTGCGAGCGTTGCGTCTGAGGGTTGAAAGTGCGCAGGCTCTCGATTTCGTCGCCGAAGAATTCGATGCGCACTGGTTGGGTGGCCGTGATGGGAAAAATGTCCACAATGCCACCGCGCCGACTGAATGTTCCCGGCTCGACAACCACACTGGATGGCTGATAACCGAACTGAAGCCAGGTGCGCAGCAATGTATCCGGGACAGCCCGCTGACCCGTGCGCAAGACGCGCGTGCCAGCCTGGAACTCGCGCAGCGGTAGAGTCTTCTGCATGGCTGCATAGGCAGAGGTGACTACCAACGGCAGGGCGGTCGAGGTCTGCCGCACACCCACGGGTTTGACCAATGCGGCCAGCGTCTGCAGGCGGCTCTGGATGGCCCGCATGCTCCAGGGGGCGCGCTCGTAGAAGAGCGCTGAGGGTTCGGCAAAACGGTGCACTGGCCGTTCCAGCAACCAAACCGGAAGCTGCTCGACCAGGTTGTGCGCCCGATCCACACGTCCGGTAATCACCACAAGAGGGCGCTGCAAGTCCTGGGCGAGGCCAGCTACAACGAAAGGACGGGCAGCTCGCATCAGATGTTGATCAGGGATGGCTGCCCCTCTATCCAATGCCTGAAGAATCCCTCGGTATGTGCGGGCTGAACGCAGGTATTCGAATAGACCTGTGAGATTCATTGGGAACTGCCCTGTCAGTCAGTTTGTGGTGTGGAGTCCGGGGTAGAGTTTTGAGCAGAAGCAGGGCGCGCGTGGCGCTGCAACACCTCCTCCGCCGAACCATTGTAGCGATTCATGGCCAGGTCAATGCCACCAGCCAGCCAGGTCTCAATAGCAAGGACCACCCGTGTTATCGCCTCCTCGATCAGCGCTTCCTCGTGCTGGCGGAAAGGCATCAGCACATAGGCCGCCGGGTCCATGCCATGCTCCGGACGCCCGATACCCACGCGAATGCGAGGGAAATCTTGCCTGCCCAGGCGCTGAATGATGTCTGTCAGGCCGCGATGCCCACCAGCCCCGCCTTTCGGACGGATACGCAACGTCCCGACAGGCAAATCCAGATCGTCGTACACCACGATCAGGTTCGTCGGCGGAATCCGGTAGAAGGTCAGCAATCCTTGCACGGCGCTGCCACTGAGATTCATGTAGGTCTGCGGCTTGGCGAGCAGAACGCGACGCCCTGCAATCTGTCCAAACGCGATCTTCGCTTTGGAGCGTTTCTTGTCCTCGAAGGACAGGCCATGTCGGCTTGCCAGAGCATCTACGCAGCGAAAGCCGATATTGTGGCGCGTATGGGCATATTCGCGTCCTGGGTTGCCCAGACCTACGATGAGGGAAAGATCAGCCGTGCCCATTGCAGATGTTGTTCCTCAAGCCGCCATCAAGGTGCACCCCAGTCTCCAGGCCAACGCTCTGGCAGAGACCGAGAATGCCGCCGACCGGGACGGCGGCGCACCAATGAATAACCGACCATCAGCACAAAGACACCAATGGTCAGGTAGAAACCAGTACAAAAGGCTTCCCGAACGCGCGTCAGGTTGATGCGGGTGCTGTTCTGCCGGATGGATACAGAGTGTGCCGTGTTTGCCCCACTGCCCGACGACAACGGCTCTGACTCAACAGCGTTCGCCTCGACCGGATTATTGCTCGGCGGTTGTACAACGGGCGAAGTTGGTGACGGCCCCGGCGTGACAAATGGCGCAACAGGAATCCCTTCGACCGCAGGGATGGTCGGTACGGGTGTTGGTGCGCGATTCGTCACCTTGAGATTGGAAACAATGTACTCACCAACCTGTCCGTCGTCGAGAAACACGCGCAGCCGCAACCGGTAGATGCCATCGGGAACGACATTGGTATTCCAGGTGCCTAGAACCCCGTCACGAACCTGTTGCTGGACCGCAGGTTGCACGAGCAACCAGGTGACCGTCGGGTCGCTGAGATCGTCGTATTCCAGCGTGTAGCGGGCAAAGGCAGACGGGTGCTCAGCGCTGCCCAGGATATTGACCAAGCCGAACAGTTGCTGCCCATCAACCGGAGAAGTAATGATGGCACGCACCTGGTCGGGGGACTGGGCACGCACAGTGCCGTTGGCTGTGAGCGCGCCCAAACCAGGATATGCGAGCATGACAACAGTTATCAGTGCCACGCACAGTCCGCGCGACATTTCTTACGTCCGCCCCGTGGACAATTCATAACGCCATTGCAATCTGGTGAGTTTAACAACCGCGATCCAAAGGCGCAAATCGCATTCGGCCTGGTAAAGCAGGCACAGGCCCACTCAGGCCATGCCGAAATCATGTCTGCGCGCTGAGCCTGGACAGGCAGAGCTTTGCGGCGCACGTCTCTATCGCTTATCATGTCAGTACGCCGGAGTCCACACGTGTGTTCTGCGGACAGTACATCGGATTGTGCCCGAAAGGCACGCCGAAGCAGAAGAGCGAAGTTGGACTGGAGCAGAGTCGGTTTTGGGGCGGACCTGGCAGGGAACGCGGGCTCGCAGGCGCAGCGGACGACAGAGTTGCATCACACGAGGGCTAACGACCATGCCAGCTACCGAGAGCGAGAACGCACTGAACACACCGATTGATGTGACCATCGAGCCAGGGGCATCGCCCGCGCGC
The DNA here is from genome assembly GCA_034433965.1 of Anaerolineae bacterium. Classification (GTDB taxonomy): domain Bacteria; phylum Chloroflexota; class Anaerolineae; order Aggregatilineales; family Aggregatilineaceae; genus UBA2029. Next base: position 18,851 of record DAOTZZ010000226.1, on the reverse strand, counting down.
TATTGGGCGGTTAACAAGGACGAGGCCAAGCTGGTCGAGGGTGGCGTGCCGGTGGAAGCACACGTTTCAATCTATGTGAACGGACAGGAGCTGGCCACCCTCATGTGCAGCCCGACAGACCAAGAAGCGCTGGCCCTGGGGTTTCTGCGCAACGAAGGCATCATCGAATCGCTGGCGGAAGTGGGGCTGGTACGGCGCAATGTATCCGGCACTACGGTTGATGTTATGTTACATATTAGCCGGGTTTCTTTGCCACGGCACATGATACTCACGTCAGGATGCGGCGGTGGCCTGACCTTCCAGGCTATGACTGACCAACACCCGCCCCTCTGCTCTGACTTCAAGACCAGCCCGCAGACACTGGCACTGAGGATGCGCGACCTCAACCTCGCTGCCCGCCTTTACCGACAGGTACGGGGCGTTCATACGTCTGTGCTGGCCGACGAGGAAAGCGTGTTGCTCGTCGTTGAAGATGTGGGGCGACACAACACCATCGACAAACTGGCAGGTAAGGCACTGATAGCCGGTATGCCTACCCAGGATCGGATGATCATCACCAGCGGGCGCATCAGTTCGGAGATGCTGATGAAGGCGCGCCGGATGGGAGTCCCGCTGGTAGCCAGCCGCACCGCCCCCACCAGCGTTTCAGTGAGCTTGGCGCAAGCCTGGCGGATCTGCGTGGTCGGGTATCTGCGACACGGCGGGATGCGCGTCTATACGTGCCCGGAGCGGCTGGGACTGATCGGCGAATAGCGAAAGGCTACGGTCAGGGCAGACCATGGGTGTGTCGCACCTGCTCGACAAGCCGGCTCACGTCGCGCGAAGGGACAGGAGCAGGGCCCAGGGGATCCGCAACGTCCGTGTCTCCCAACGTGGCCCGCACGATGTTGGCCCAGCCGTGACTGAGCGCTTCCAGATGATAGCCCCCTTCCATGACAAAGACGATGCGCCCTTCACTCCAGGTGCGTGCGCCTTCGATAAGCAGTTGGGACAGGCGATGATAGCCCTGCAGCGACAGGGTCATATTGGCCAGCGGATCAGCCCAATGCGCATCGAAACCGACAGAGACCAGCACTAATTCGGGCGTGAAACGTTGCAGCGCGGGCAGAATCACGCGCTCGAAAACCTGCTCATAGCCTTCGTCACCAACGCCGGGGGGTAGGGGGATATTCAGGGTATAGCCTTCTCCAGCAGCGCGTCCCATCTCGTACAGACTGCCAGTCCCTGGATAGAGCGGAGACTGATGTGTGGAGATGTACAGCACAGACGGGTCTTCGTAGAAGATGTCCTGCGTGCCGTTCCCATGATGGACATCGTAGTCCACAATGGCAATGCGTTCCACGCCGTGAGCCTGTTGGGCGAAGCGCGCAGCGACAGCAACGTTGTTGATCAGACAGAAGCCCATAGCGCGAGCGCGCGTAGCATGGTGCCCCGGAGGGCGAATGAGCGCGATTGCCTGGTCTGCTGTCCCTCTGAGTACTTCATCTACCGCCGCAGTGGCAGCGCCTGCCGCCAGCAGAGCGATCTCAAAGGAGCGGGACGTGACATACGTGTCCGCATCAAGCCACTGAACGGAAGAAGTATGCCGGGTTCTTTCCAGTTGGGCCACATAGTCTGGCACGTGCACAGAGCGCACCAGGTCCAGGCCAACGGGTTGCACTCCTGCTTTCAGAGTTCGCTGCAGCAGTCCATCGGCAGCCAGTTGCTGGCGGACAGCCTGCAGTCGCCCGGCATGTTCGGGATGCCCCGGCATATTGTGTTGGTCGAAGCGTTCGTCGGTGATCAACAGCACGGTCATAGGCAGCGCTCCTGCTGACATGTCCATTTCATTCTACTGGCAGACAGGCCAAAACAACAAAGGCGACTCCCGGCCTGAGGCCAGAGAGTCGCCCATGAACGTTATGCTACAAAGGGCGCAGCGCGATCAGTCTGCCGAGACCATGTCGGCGGTGACGCGTTCCACCACTTCCTCGGTCGCCAGGGTGTCCTCGCGATCGCTGCGGCGCACGGCCCAGACCATCAGCACGATAGCAATAGCAACGCCGATGAGGATACCTGCGCTATAGCCTTCGTACTCGACAACCAACGGGGCCACGATCAGCGCGACCAGGTTCATGACCTTGATCATGGGGTTGAGGGCAGGGCCAGCCGTATCTTTGAGTGGATCGCCCACTGTGTCGCCGACAACGCTGGCTTTGTGATTCTCGCTACCCTTGCCACCGAAGTAACCGTCTTCCACGTACTTCTTGGCATTGTCCCACGCGCCACCCGCGTTGGCCATGAACACGGCCAGCAACTGCCCGGACAGAATCACACCGGCCAGGAACCCACCGAGCGCCTGTTCCTTGAGCAGGAAGCCTACTGCGATAGGCGCGAGCACGGCGATCAGGCCCAGAGGCACCAGTTCCATCTGAGCGGACTGCGTGGAGATCGTGACCGCCTGAGCATAGTCGGGCGTCTTGGCCCCGCTGGCGATGTCTGGATCGCGCAGTTGACGACGCACCTCAGCCATGATCAGACCGGCAGCACGGTTCACCGCCTTGATCAAAAGACCGCTGAAGAGCAGGGGCAACGAGCCGCCGATCAGCAGGCCCACGAAGACCACCGGATCGGCCAGGTTGACGATCTTCTCGAAGTCCGGTTTCACACGCTGGATATCGGAGAAGAAGCTACCGAAGAGCGACACCGCGGCGATCACAGCCGAGCCGATAGCCACGCCCTTGGTGATGGCCTTGGTGGTGTTGCCCGCAGCGTCCAGGTCGGCCATGATCTGGCGCGCTGTGGGACTCATGCCGGCCAGCTCACCGATGCCGTTGGCGTTGTCCGAGATGGGGCCGAAGGTGTCCATGCTCACGTTGTTGCCCGTGTGCGAGAGCATGCCCACGCCGATCAGCGTCACGCCGAACAGGATGTAGCTGTAGCGATGGACCTCCGGCACCTGATGCATGCTGATCAGGAACAGGGCGAACACCATGATCCACATGGCCGAGAAGAAGCCTTCCACCAGGTGATTGCGCATGCGGCCACGGATGATCATGATGACAGCCAGCACCAAACCGATCAGCGCTACGGGCAGCTTGAGATCGTTGGGGAACTCATAGCTGTAGACCAGGATGGACGCAGCCAAGCTGGCTACAATGACGAACAAGGCCCATACACTGGACAGGTAACCCAGCGAGAGACCTTCCAGGATGACCGAGGCCGGGCCGAAGCGAGTGGCCGCCGAAATCGTCTGCACGCGCTTACTCTTGGCGCTGGTTGCGTAGGACGTGAGCGGATTGAACGCAACCGCCAGCGCAACACCGACCGCTACCAGCGTTGCCAGGGAAAGCTGTCCAGCGTAGAGCCAGGCCAGCAAGAAAGTAGACAGGATAGTGATGCCACTGGACACTTCGTAGCTCTTGTACATGGCCTCTTCGGCATCGTCCACGCGCCAGAGCGATACCGCGTAAGTCCCCACGATGGAACTGATGACACCGACACCGCGTACCAGCAGCGGCAACACGATCCAGTACAGTTCGCCATTGATAGAGGTGAGCGCCAGACCCAGGATCAGGCTGGACACGATGGTCACTTCGTAGGACTCGAAGATGTCGGCGGCCATGCCAGCGCAGTCGCCCACGTTGTCGCCTACCAGGTCGGCCACCACTGCCGCGTTGCGCGGATCGTCCTCTTCCATACCAGCTTCGACCTTGCCAACCAGGTCGGCGCCCACGTCGGCGGCCTTGGTGTAGATGCCACCACCCACACGCATGAACAGGGCCAGGAGCGTACCACCGAAACCGAAGCCCAAGAGCACATCGGGCGACGCCTTGCCGAAGATGATGAAGATCATCGTGCCGCCAAACAGACCCAGCCCATCAGTGAGCATGCCCGTGATGGTGCCAGAGCGGTAGGCAATCTTGAGTGCTTCCTGATAGCCGCCCCGTTCGGCAGCGGCAGCAACGCGCACATTGCCCTGCACAGCCATGTTCATGCCGAAGAAGCCTACCATGGCCGAGAAGGACGAACCCATCACAAAAGCCAGCGCACGAGCAATGGCGATTACCAGGCGGGCGGTATCCTTGTCGCCGTTGAAGTACTCGTTGGCCTCCGGGGTGGGAGTGACCACGAAGACGCTCAGGAACATGGCGACCGTCAGCAGCACGATCAGGATGGCCACAGTTCTGAGCTGTGTGCGCAAGTAGGCATTCGCACCATCGCGGATGTGGCTCCAATGGCGCTGCATTTCTTCATTGCCCTTGTCCGCGGACATAATGAAGTTGCGCAGCCAGAGGGCGTAGCCAAGCGCCACACCGGCGATAGCAAGGACGATGAACACCATCACTTGCTCGAAGACCTCGATATCCATTTGAAACATATTACGGTACCCCTCCTGATGGGCAGAGCAGCCCAAAGTGTCACAGTGCAGACGGCTCAATAATGGATCGGTGTGGGCTTCGATTGCCGTAGTCCGACGCTTTGGGGCATCGTCCAGACAACAGGCTGAATTTTACCGCGCAGCCGGCCAGAGGGCCAATACTTTCTGCCAACTGACTGCTTGCATGAGGACGTTTGTCAGGAATCAATCACTCCTCAGAAAAGGCGAGCAATCTCGTCTCGCTGAGGGCGGGGCAGAGGCCCCTTCTTGAGGTCATTCACCGCAGCAGGGCCTGCGACGACACGACCGATCTGGAAAATGGGAAGCTGAGCCTGCTGGTAGGCTTGCAGCAAAGCGGACACCTTCGGCGGAGTAGCGGTCAGCAACAGCGTCCCAGAGGCGATGGCAGCAGCCGGATCCAATCCGTAGAATTCGCACAGTTTCTTACCCTGAGGCAACCAGACTTCGGGCGAATCGTAGAGCGACACTTCGAGAGTACACCCGCTGGCCTCGGCCAATTCCCACAACGCAGTGAGCAAGCCTCCTTCAGTGGGATCGTGCATACTGCTGACACCGCCCACCTGCATGGCAACTTGCGCATCACGCACCACGCTGATGCCGGGGTCATACAGGAAATGGGCACATTCGTCGAGGAAAGCGGGAGAGAAATGAGCCAGAAGCGCCTCGCGTTTTTCACGGGCAATGATGGCCGTAGCTTCAATGGGCACGCCTTTGGTAAGCAGAATCAGGTCACCGGGGCGCGCGCCGCCTGTGCGCACCAGACGATCAGCGCTTACCTCGCCCAACATGCATCCCACGACAATGGGACGCTGCAGATCCGCAGTGATCTCCGTGTGTCCGCCGACTACGCCGACATTCAGGGCGCGGCACGCGGAGGCGATCTGATCGAAGATGCAGCGAACCAGGGCAGGTGTTGCCTGCACAGGGGGCAGCAAGATCGTGGCGAGAAACCATAGAGGGACTGCTCCAGTTGTAGCGATATCGTTGGCACACACCTGGACTGCGTACCAGCCAATAGCATCAGTGGCAAAGGTGATGGGGTCGGTCTTGACGACCAGGTAGCGATCGGGGATAGCCAGGACTGCCGCGTCCTCGCCAATCGCCGGCCCCAGAACTACACGCTGGCCAGTGGGAAGAATGCCCAGTAATTCTCTCAAGAAGTCGGACGGAAGCTTGCCGACAGGAAAAGTGGACATGGCGATCTGTTTGGCTGGTGACGGGCGCAGGAAAGGCAGGTCCCCGAAGCTCGTTCGGGGACCCCGGTCTTGCGCGCTGTGACACCCGATTACTTCACCAGAAGGAGGGGTGTCACAGCGCTGCGCATGGTACTGCTATCGTGCATCGACACCACCTCCTTCTTATTGGGATGGCAATGGGAGGGCGAGGCAAGTGATCCCCGCACGTGCCGTGATTATCGCATGTGAGCACAGGCGTGTCAAATGACGAACAGACTATTTCAGAACATGCCCTGCCATCATCGGACAAACCAAGCGCCCGTTTGTGCGGTATACTTCCGGTAAACGCAGTGGAGGGAAATGGCTTGTGAGCGAAAGCTGGCGTCTGTTCGTTGCACTTCATCTGCCATCCGAAGTGATTGCTACACTGGACGCGGCCCAACATCTCTTGCGCGCGGCAGTTCCCCAGGGAGCAATTTCGTGGGTAGCGCCGCGCAGCATTCATCTGACGCTCAAGTTCCTGGGCGAAGTCCCTTTGAACCAGCGCGATGCCATCACTGAAGCTCTGACCACAGTGGCCTGCGCCCATGCCCCCTTCGATCTGAGCACGGGGGGACTGGGGTGCTTCCCCCATCAGCGCAACCCGCGTGTGGTATGGATAGGCGTGCAGGGGCAACTCAAAGCCCTGCAATTGCTCCGCGATGCCGTCGAGGGAGCCATTGCCCCCTTAGGCTATCCCACAGAAGATCGGCCTTTCAGCCCGCATCTGACTTTGGGGCGCGTACGCCGTGACGCACAGCGCAGCGCTGTGCAGACGCTGGGAGCGGCCATCGCTTCGGTCGCAGCGCCACCTGCGGTGACGTGGACAGTGACAGAGGTTGCACTCTTTCGCAGCGAATTGAAGCCCACGGGAGCGGTCTACACACTGCTGCATCGTGCGCGACTCAGCCAATTGCCCGGTCGGTAGGGCAGGAAGACACAGCGAGTGCTAGCAAAGGCTCCTGGGCATTGCTAAAATAAGGGGCAAGAGCATAGGCAGTATTAGGGGAGGATGAAACACTGGAACCTGTAGACCTGGCCCGGATCATCGTCGATCTGGCAACCGACAAGAAGGGTGAGGACATCGTCCTCATGGATATGCGGCAGGTATCCCCAGTCACAGACTATTTTGTTATCGTCAGCGCCACCTCTGATCGTCAGTTGAAAGCCATCATCGAACACGTAGCCGAAGAAGTGAAAAAACACCACGACATCCGCCCATGGCATATCGAGGGCAGTGCGGTTAACGGGTGGGTATTGATGGACTATGGGAACGTCGTCGTGCACGGCTTCCTGCCCGATCGCCGCGCCTATTACGATCTGGAAGGGCTGTGGCGCGAAGCACCCGTGATGGTCCACATTCGCTGACAGCGGCGTGAGTCATTTCGCTCACGCCGCTGCCTGAGGATATCCCTTGAACTCCGGGTTCCGTTATCAGTTATTCGACTTTCTCCAGGATCCAGCGATCCACGTCGCGGGTCCAGGAGATCAGCTCCTCAGCTTTGAAGAACAGCGCAATCTCCCGCTGACTGCTGGCCAGGCTATCTGAACCATGTACCAGGTTGCGGCCTGTCTCCAGTCCGAAGTCTCCGCGAATTGACCCTGGAACAGCCTCAACCGGTTTTGTGGCCCCTATTGTGTTGCGGGCGATCTGCACCGCGTTGGGGCCTTCCAACACCATCACCACCGATGGGCCGGAGGTGATGTATTCTAGCAGTGACTCATAGAAGGGCTTTCCCTGGTGCTCGGCGTAGTGCTTTTCGGCCAGGGCACGGTCAATGAGTATGAACTTCATGCCCACGATACGCAAGCCACGTCGCTCGAAGCGCGTGATGATCTCCCCCATCAAGCCGCGCTGCACAGCGTCTGGCTTGATGATAATCAGCGTGCGTTCCACAGTGCCTCCTTCGTGGCGCAAAAACGACGGGCTGAATTGTAACTTCAGCCCGCCCGAATGCCAACGGTGAATTCGACTGGCTAGAGCTGTTCGAGGGCGCGCCGATAAGCGTGCAGCGCTTCCTTCAACCTGCCATGCCGCAGGTACGCATCTCCCAACAGCCGGTGTAATCGCGCCTCGCGCGGGTGGCTCTGTAGCAACTGAATCAGATCGCCGATCACGTCTGGCAGCAGTTGAGACGCTTCGACCAGGGTCTCGTATTGCCCCAGGCTCTGAGCGCTTTCCCCAGCAAGCCACAGAGCGCGGGCCAGGGTCAGGCGCGTGGAGTGATCATCGGGTACTGTGTTGAGGCGTTGCCGGTAGACCGGGATTTGCTCAGGGTCTGCGGGAACATGTAGCGCTGCAGCCGACACTACCGGGCCGGTCGGCGCAGGCGTTTCTTCTGGGGCAGGGGCGATCGGCCTGTCCAGAGCACGCAACCAATCCGCCCCGGTCTCTGCCGACTCGCTTTCCTGAACAGCAACCGACAGCCAGGACTCGTCAACTCCTGGTGCTTGTTCCTCGGCAACCTCCTGCAACCAGTCTGGGACATCCTCTCCAGACAGGGCCTGAGCCGGTTGCTCTGCATCTTCCAGCAACCAGGCAGGCATGTCAACAGGCACAGCTGGCTGCAACTCTGACTCGCCGGGTTCCTCCTCCGACACAGTTTGTATCTCGGCCTCGTCCGCTAGCGCTTCAGTCTCCAACTCTGCGCTGACCTCCATAGCCCAGTCGGTCAGTTGTTCGGCAGCGGGTTCTGGTTCGAGTTCGAGCAGCGCAGACAGGTCTGAGGCAGAGGCCGGCTCCTCAAGCGGCTGCAACTCCGCAATCCACGCAGGCAGAGTGGCTGGCTGAGCGGGTTCGGGTTCAGCCTCAAGCTCACCGGTCTCTTGTGCCCTGGCAAGGCGGGCAGCCTGACGTTTCAGCCAGGCGAGTTCCTGTTCCGGCGTCAGTTGGCCGCGGGCCAGAGCGCGTTCGATTTCTTCTTCTGTCAGGCCTGCCAATGGGTCTTCTTCGAGGTTATCCGCGCGCAGCCAGGCAACAGGAGAGACCTCGCCCGACTCCGGTTCCTCTATGGCCAGAAATGGGGCGAGATCGGCTTCTGGCTCGGCTGCCAGTTTCTCCAGCCAGGAAAGGGGATCGTCACCAAAGCTGTGCTCCTCCAGGGCGGCGAGAAGCCGTAAGCGTGACGCGGAGAACTCCTCTGGAGCTTCCGGTGTCACTTCCGCGGCTGAGACCGACTCTTGCTGGGTATCCGCCAGGCTCTCTGCGGCATCTGCAGGTTCGGCAGTCACTGAGGCTGCCCCCACCATCTCCGGCGTTGCTGAGGGTTGGGTGGCCTCGGCCTCTTCCCCTCTGAAGGTCTGAGCGGCAGCCTCAAAGGGCACGTAACCGGGTTCGTCTACGACCACATCAGGGGGCGGTTCGGTGATGGAAAGATCGGCGGGAGTCAACAATTCCTCTGGCTTTGCCCCCTGACGTAGCGCCAGACTCTCCAGCCAACGCATGGGGTCTACGCCACCCAGAAAGTCATCCTGATCAGCAGCGGCAACAGGCTCTCCCTCGGCGCGGGTTTCGACTGCAAAGTCTTCGGCGGCTTCTCCTCCCTTATCCCTGGGGGACTCATCCCAAGCCGCCGCGGCCAGAGCTTCTGTCTCAGGGGACCAGACCGCCTCTTCGTCTGGAGCACCCCAGTCGAAAGTACCCGGTTCTTCGGAGGCCAGGCCCTGGATAGCACTGGTCTCGGCTTTGACTGCCAGTTCATCCAGCCAGCGCATCGCTTCTGTCGAACTATCCAGCGCGGGAATAGTCTCGGCTGGCTCGACTTCGGCTTCTTCTTCAAGGAGATCGGTCAACCAGGTGTCTTCAGCCGCCTCTGGCTGCGGAGCAGGTTCCACGGCCTTGAGCGCCGGGCTTTCCGTCAACGCCTCACTGTCTGACAGGACAACCTTTGTTGGCCTGACGGGGGAGTCCCCCGTAATGGAATAAGGCACATAGCCCGGCTCGTCAATCTCGACGTTTTCCGGAATGGGAATTTCCATATCCGCAGCGGTGATCAGTTCGTCCTCGTTGACCCCCTGTCTCCTGGCCAGACTTTCCAGCCAGGCCAGTTGTTCTTCTGGAGTCATCTTCTCGAAATCGAACTCATCTCCGGGCACGGCAGGGGGCGGTGTCATGGTATTTCCTCCTCAGCCCATCGGACGAACCCGGTCACGAAATATCGCTGCCCCGAGATCATGTTTCATCCTCTTCGGCAACATCACGCAGCCATTCGGGCGGCGAAGGAGGAGCATCCCCCCTCAGACCGGGCAGGTCTTGTGGGATTCCTTCCAGTGGAGCCCGTAGCCAGATAGGAACCCAATCGCCAAACGAGAAGTCCTCTGGAACCGGCTCATCGGCGTATTCATCAGCCGGAGGCAGGGCAGCTTCCCCCTGATCTTCCAGGGAGACTTCTTCTGCCCAAGTATCAGACAAAGCGGATGCCGGGGCAACTTCAAGAGGCTCTGCCAGTGGCTGCGCCTCGGCTTGTGGCTCGCCAATGTCTTCCGCGGCAAAGAATGCTTCCAACGTCTCCGGCATGGCCAGGCTTTCCCGGTCTGTCTGCGCCGCCTGTAGGGGCTGCTGTGCTCCTTCGCCCGTGGCGCCAAAGGCTTCTTCTGGCAGCGTGAACAACTCATCGGTAGCGAACAGCTCACTGAGCTTGTCCGCTTCCGAGTCGGCAATAGCCATCAACCACTCTGGAATCTCGCCTTCAGGCTGAGCCTTTTCTTCGGAGACCGTCCACTCATCCGCGGGCACATTCTCCGGCGTCCCCGCTTCTGCCTGCCCAGCGAGTTCCTCCGAAGAAGGAGCTACGGCTTCTTCGCCGAATTCTTCGTCATATAGGGGGCGCGTGACAATTTCCTCCAGAGCAGCCGGAGCCGTTTCCGGCAGCTCGCCGGTCTCTGGCACTTCGTCGCCCAGAAAAGCAGTCATCCAGTCTGGGCGCTCATCTGGCTGCAGTATCCCCGTCTCACCGGCTGCCTGATAACGCGGTACGTTCTCGGCACTACCAGCCTCAAATGGGTCGTAAGGTTGACTGAGCAATGCCTGCAGTTCCTCGTCGGGGGTACGCACAATTTCCTCTTCGGAAATCTCGGTCAACCAATCCGGCTCTGTCAGGGGTGCCTCATCCCTGGCGACCGCCTCAGCCTCGACGGAGAGGCGCTCTTCTTCCGTTTGAGCCACGGGAGGCTCGTGCGTTTCGTAGCCCTCCTGAGGAATTTCCTCAGCCGGTGCTTCTGCCCAGGAGCTCTCAGAACTCAGCGGGGCTTCTTCAGCGCTGGCCTCTGGCTCTTCCTGATAGTCGAGCGGCTGTTCCTCGGCGAATATCTGAAGCCAGTCCTCTTCAGCCTGTGTGCCCGCCTCAACCACTTCCTGGGGAGCGGCTTCCACGGGCAAATCTGGCGGGGGAACCTGAGCGGCTTCAACCGTCTCCCACTCAGCCAGCAAGGAGAGGTCTGGCTTTTCCTCTGCAGGGGCAGGGTTTTCCACGTCACCAGGCAGGATTTCCGCCAGCACCTCACTGGACTCCATGTCCGGCGGGAAGCCAGACAGGCCTGTTTCGTCTGCAATCACCTCAGCGGGAGGGGCCGCCTGACGGATCCAGTCGGGAAGCTCGGCAGCGGGTTCGGCCAGGGCCTCTTCCGGCTGCTGATCCTGCGCACCAGCAGCAGCCAGGGCAGCCAGCAGGTCTTCTCCGTCGGAATCCAGAGAGTCCTCAAGCCACTGCAACGATTCGTCCAGAGCCGCGACAGCCACACTCTGCTCTTGGGATTCGGGCATCTGCTCGTCACTCAGCGCCGCCACCAGATCGCCGAGACTGGGCTGAGTCTGGTCCTGGTCCGAGGACGCTTCCTCTGGGCCGGGCAACCACTCTGGCAGCGAGATTGGCTCAGCAGCCTCGCTCAGCAGATCGTCGGCGGCCAGGATATCCTCAAAGGCGGCGTCAATTTCCTGGTGCAGCTGTTGCTCATCGGGATGGGCCAGAGCCGCATCAAGAATACGCTCTGCTGCGTCAACCTCCTGAGACGCCAGGAGCTCCGCATCCGACCATTGGCTAAAGAAGTCCTCAGCGGGGGCAGACTCAGGACGCGGTATTTCACTCTCGGCGATACCACTGACCTCCTCACTCAGGCCCTGGAAGACCGACCAGTCTACTTCGCCAAAATCGGGAGTCTCACCCAGGTGATCCAGAAAATCAGCTTCTGGGGTCTCCTGTTCGGGAATGGCAGGGGAAGACCAGTTGAGGACTTCTTCTGCCGGAGCTACGCTCTCCGGTAAGGTATCGCTGTCAGCAGAAAACGCCTGCCACAAGTCAGGTACGGCAGCTTCCGGCGGCGCGTCCCAGCCTGCCAGGCCCTCAGCCATTGCCTTGTCCTCTTCCGGTTGGTCGGTCTCAAGAATCCAGTCCGCCTCAATGGCTGGTTCTTCAGCGCCCACCGACTCCTCGACCGACGTTTCCTGCGGCCAGGGAACATCGGGAACAGGGAAACCCTCCTCAAAACCAGGAGTAGAGGGATGGGACAGTGCGTCCGACATACCCTGCGCGGCGCCGCGAGAGCGATCCTCTTGCCACAGAGTGTCCAGGTCTGGCACCGGAACTTCGCCGAATAGAGCTGCCATATCAAGCTGCACCGAACCGGCCCCCTGGCTCAATGTCTCTTCGACAGGAGGCTGACCGGGAACGGCAAACAGGTCTTCCATGGAGATATCCTGGCCCGGAGTTCCCAGTTCCTGCACCCAGCCGGGCGTTTCCGCGCTCAGCATGGCCTGACTTTGTCGGTAGTAATCCAGGCGCGGCAACTCGACCACATCAGGCAGGTCTTCGTCGGGCTTGAGGATACGCGCTGCGATATAGGGGTCGAGCGCGGCCACGCGGTCGAGAAATGGTCGGGCATCGGTTGGACGTTCGTTAGCCAGCCACAACTCGGCCATGATCCGGTTAGCAGCGAGACTGTTAGGCAGTCGCTTTAGCAGGTCAATGGCCACTTCCCCCGCCTCGACCTGATGCTGCCCGGCCCATAGAGCTTCGGCAAGAAGAGTCTGCAAGTCTGCGCGCTGCGGTTGGTGCGCCAGGGCGGCACGGAGCTCGGTGACCGCCTGCTCGTAGAGTTGACCCTGGAAGTACTGGCGAGCCAATGCACCGCGCGTCAACTGGACCCGCGTCGGGGCGCGATCTTCTCCATCCCGCCTGACGTATAGTTCGCGGAGGGCATCCTGCAGCGCCGCGTTACCCGGCATCTGTTCATAAGCGCGTTCCAGGTGCCAGATCGCCCGGTCGAGTTCACCCTGGCGATCGGAAAGTTCGCTGAGACCCAGATGCGCAACATAATCGTCAGGGAGCACGCTCAGCACACGCCGAAACACTTCTGCAGCTTCGCCAAAGAGTTCGGGAGCGTCGTCCTGGTAGGCTTTCTGCAACAGCGCTTTTCCTAACAACCGATAAGTCGCCACGTTCTGGGGAAAGTGTTGGAGAATGTGCCGGCAATGGCTGATAACTTCCGTCGGCGCGTCTCGGTCCAGGAGGTGTTCCAGTTCCTCAAGATACGCGCGCAGCGTGATTGTTTCGGCCATGGTGTACTCGCTTCCAGTCATGGGCCATGTGTTGCCCCGGCGTCTGGCCTCATTATAGTCGAACGCTATCGGGCATGCATTAGAACAAATGTATGAGTGAGAGTTGCTGACGGCCAGTTTTTAGCTTACAGTGTGTTGTTGTACAATGAACGAGCGCAGGTAGCACCGGTATTGATCTGGCATAGGTGAGGCGCGACACATGGGGCAGGAATCGCTCAACCAATTGCTGCATCAGGGAATCGCTGCGGCACGTGCCGGGCAGCGTGAGACGGCGCGCACCATCTTGCAGAATGTCGTGCGGCTCGACCCGCGCAACGAGATCGCCTGGATGTGGCTGAGCAGCGTAGCGGCTGATGACACCGAGCGACTGTTCTGCCTGAAGAAACTTTTGGAGATCAACCCGGCCAACGAGTTCGCCCTGAAAGGATTGAAAGCTTTAGGCGTCGAGCCAGGGCGTGGCGCAGGAGAACCGGTCGGCAGCACAGTGATCCCAACTCTGGATGAGAACAAGTATGCTCGTGTGTTGCAGGCTGTTGATGACTTTCTGCGGCACTACCAGGCTGGACTGTATGCCGAAACCCCAGCCATCCAGTGGTCTCACAAACGCAAGGGGCGCTATGCCGAAAGCGGTGCCACGCGGTTACGTCAGACCATGGCAGCGGCGGCCATGTTGCTGCTGGTAGTGCTGCTGGGAGGAGGTTTTCTGGCGCTGAGGGCGAGTGGACTGCTTGAAGGGCCGGCAGAACCGGAAGGTCACCTGATCACGCGCATGCCTTCACAGACACCTCGTCCCACGTTCACACCGACCAAGGGTGGTCCTACACCGACCGACTTCCCGCAGCCGATGGCCGTACCGCCGACTGAGATTCCCTCCGGTCTGGTAGCCGGCGATCCCTTCGCTCTGGCGGAACCCACTGAAATCTATCCGCGCGTCCATCCTAATGTGGCACGGATAGTTGAAGAAGCAGCCGGATATTACACCATTGGCGACTACAAGACGGCGCGGGACATGTTGCGGGCCGAACGCGAGCGGTCAGGGCAACACTGCTATCCCATGCTCGTCTACTATGAGGCGCTCAGCCTGGCTGCGCTGAGAAATTACCAGGAGGCCATGCAATTACTGGAGTGGGCGCAGAGTTTCAAGCCGGAGCGAGGCTACTCAACCTGCCAGAATGAGCCGATCATCCTGGCGGGTATGGCTGAGGTATTGTACCAGCAGGATCCCCGTTCCACGCGAGCACTGGAACTGGCCACGGAAGCATTGAAGGAAGACGAGCGACTTGTCCAGGCCGCGGTAGTGAAAGCGCGGCTTGAAATGGCGCGTGACGACCGGGTATCAGCCCGCAGCACAATCGCACAGGCGTTGGTGGAGCGCCCAAATGACCTGAACCTGCTGGTAATAGCGGCTGAGATCGAGCTGGACGACAACCAACCGGCGGCTGCCCTCAACTATCTGGGCCGCGCGCTGTATATGGACCCGGCTTTGCTGCCGGCCTTGCATCTGCAGGCGAAAGCCTATCTGCGCCTGGCGGAAGACTCCGGATCGGGAACCAGGCGACTCCAGTACTATGGGCTGGCCGTGCGTAGCGCTCAGTCGTTGCTCCTGTATTACCCTGGCGATCCGGCAGGGTATCTGTATCTGGCTCAGGCGCGGCTGGGCGAGGGCAATGTGCAAATGGCCGAGACCGCGCTGGCGCGAATTCTGGAAAACGTCGACAGTCTGCCAGAAGAGAGCGACGGGGTGATCCAGCAGGCCCATGAACTACGTGGGATGCTGTATTTTGCCCAGGGACGTTACGCCGAAGCGCGAGCAGACCTGCGCCAGGCAGTGTTTGCCGAGGATGGATCGCTGAGAGTCGAGATTGCCGAACACCTGGCAGATATCGCCATGCGGCTGGGAGACTATGCGGATGCGCAGTCCTGGGTGAGTCAGTTGGTGGCTGCGCAGCCACAAAATGCTACGTATCAGCTCTGGCAGGCCCAGTTGTTGATAGAGGTGTGCTCGCTGTATCCAGGCAAGCTGTCGTGCAGCTATGCGCCGATGATGGCCAAGCTGTCGGACAGCTTTATCAGTACCCTGGCAGATGAAGACCAACAGGCAGAGGCGCACTCCCTGAGAGCACAGGCGCAGTATCACCTGACTCTCCAGCAACAAGGGGCCTCCTTGACAGGGCAGGGGCGGCTGGCTCTGCAACTGGCCCTGAACGATCTTGTTCAGGCGTTGTTGGTGCGCGACGACCCGGTGGACCAGTACTATCGCGGCCTGATTCTGGAAGCGCTCAGCGACCCGGCGCGCGCTGTCGAGTCCTACCGCTGGATACGCTTCTGGGCAGGATGGTATCGCTACCCCTTTGTAGATCCTACGTTTGAGGCGCACGTGGCGGAGGTAGAGGAACAAGCGGCAGCCTGGTGGGAGGAACAGGCCAGACCAACAGCCACACCTACGCCGACACCAACCCCAGAGCCTACGGTCATCACCCGCACACCACCAGGCGAACCTGCGCGAACTGGCACGCCAACCGCTACACCGCCAACGGTGCTGCCGGAGCGAATACCATGAAGCGGCGGATGAAGGCTTTCAGCTTCCTGGGGAGGAGCGACTAAACGGGCGGCCAGGGACGGCTGGGGCCAGCACCGGGGAAGGGAAAGAACGGAGAGGCCAGCAAGCGTTCGACGCGCTTGTGCAGTGCTGCTATCTCGCGCTCGGATAGGAAGCGACGTAACTGCACCAGCAGCGGGCTATCTTCACACAATAGCCCGCGCAGGGCATCTACGCTGGTCAGAAGGGAAGCCGGAACTGGCTGCCCAGCGAATTCCCAGATGACTGTGCGCAACTTGGGCGCGGCGTGAAACGTCAGGCCGTGATCAATACCCCATAGCCTGCCACGCGGATCAAGCAGTACATGTCCTCCCTTTCGATCCGCGTTATTGACCAGATAGTCAAAGAGCGCGAAGCGCTGAAGCTGTTCGACAAAACTATCGTCCAGGCTGAAGTAGGTCACGCGCGGATCGTGCTCGACGAAAAGCTGCCAGGAGCCAACTCCGTGCGGGCCATCGCGGATGACGGTGGGCGGCACCAGGTACCAACCCAACGCTTTCGAGACCAGGTAAGAAAGGAACTCGCGCTGATACAGAGTACCGTCGGGGAAATCCCATAAAGGGCGTTCGCCCCGCCGTGGTTTATATACGGCCAAAGCGCTCAACTCAGTATCACGTACTGAGAGGAGGATCGCATAATTCGAGCCCCACAGGGCGGTGGACACGGCGCGTTCGATCTCTCCTATGCTGAGGAGTGTCTCGACACGCACCATGTCTACCCACTGGTCGCACAAGAAGACGCGCTCCAGGGGTTCAGCGTCAGGTAGGGAAGATTCACCAGCCATCACGTCCAGTAGTAGATCAGATGGCCGTTGGTCCTGGGATCGGCGCGGCCCTGCTTGACCACATTCCGCGCGTGTTCCGCCAGGGCACGAACCTGCTCCCGCGTTGCCCAGAGCCGGATCACCCGCGGATCGGGAACTTCAAGTTGTTCGTCCTCTACCACCAGTTCCTGGGCGACCAGCACAACCAGGTCGCGCTCGGCATCGTAGCCCAATCCCATCTGACCTACGCGAAACAACGGCTGCACGGGATCGCGCAGAGACATGTCCCACTGGGACAGATCTACCTCAGCTATTGGGGCGACCTGGTACTTGTTGCTCAGATCGTCCAGCATTTCACCCACCGCTTCCGACAGCGCCTGGGCCTGTTGCTTCTCAATGATCACCGTTACGAGCTGCCGTCCCTTGCCCGCCTGGAGATGAAATACGCGGCGGCCTTTGGGGCCGATCGTGCCTACGGTGATGAAATCAACAGGGTCTAGCTCGATTTCTCTGGGCTGCATACGACCGATATTCTCCTCACGAAGCACAACGGCCACGCCGTCTGTCACCGATTCTAAGCATAAGGTCATACATTTCCAAAGGATCAGCTTCGGCGGCGCACCAGAGCACGCAGTCTGTGCCAACCGCGAAGCTCTTTGGGCGCAACAGGCGGCGGCAAATGGGCCGCGTCGTTGATGCAGCGCACCAACGGACGTTCTGCCCCCAGGTACAGAATGGAGAGCGAGGCAGGCGCAACCTCGATGCGCTGGAACAAATCGAGATGCATTCCCAGGTAATGTGCCAGCACAAGCTTGATAATGTCGCTATGCGACACAACCACGATGCGTTGACGAGCATGACGTCCCGCCAGAGTCTCCAGCGCGCCGACTGCCCGCAGTTGCGCTTCGCGGAAGGATTCGCCACCGGGAAAAACGACACGACTGGGGTACGTCTGCACCAAACGCCACAAAGGCTCACGGCGAAGCTTACGCAGAGGCTGTCCCTGCCATGCCCCAAAGCGGACTTCTCCCAGGGCATCCAGCGACTGGACGGTCATGCCTGGGAAATGGGCGGCAATAGCCTCGGCGGTCTCCAGGGTGCGTTCCAGGGGGCTGGAGTAGATCGCAGCAATGCGCATAGTGGATAGACGCTCGGCGAGGGCTGCCGCCTGCAGACGACCGTGCTCGTTGAGGTGCACGCCAGGAGTCCAGCCGGCCAGCTTGCCAGTTCGTACCCAGTCGTTCTCCGCGTGGCGTACCAACATGATCTCTGCCATGGCAACATCCTCTCCGGCTACCAGATAATAACACAGTCTTAGCCGAAAGAAACGAAAGCCCTTTCGCCAAAGAACGGACAACAGGACAACATTGCGAGACCGCACAACTTGAACTAAGGTTATAGCACTGGCAGGGCTGGAACAGGCGACACTGAATTCAAGTGCTTGCCAGATAGCGAGGCCCTTGACAGAGGAGGCGTTCCTTATTAAGGTTGCCGGAGCGATTCGTGCCCGTCATGCTCTCAGCACACATAGGAGATTTCGTCATCAATGGGACGTGTAGTGAATGTCAACAACCCGACCAGCGCGCGTAACTACCAGATGCGTACAGCCGCCGAACTGTTGCGGCACCTCAGTCAGAAAGCCGAGCTGGACGACGAAGCGAAAGACATGGCCGCCCAACTGGCACTGTGCCTGCGGGCGATAGACGAGGGCATTGAAAACTCCGCTCTGGCGTGGGAGAAGCGCGACTACTGGATCAAGGCCGAGCAGTTACGACAACGCTGGACCTGGGCCGGAGCTTATGCCGCTCGCCTGGAAAAACTGATCCGGAGTGACGAATGGGAGAACCTGCCCAGGCTGCTGGTCGAGTTGCTCCCCAGGTTTGCGGACATCAAGGTCACGCGCCTGATGCGCGAGTCGGACGCCTGGGAGGGAGCCTATCAAAGGCTGTTGGGCGAGAAAGCCTGACCGTTTGATTTGTGACTGTCCTGCACTGTCTGTAGCGAGGTAAGCGTGTCAATTGATGAAATCCTGGGCCTGGTGATCATACTGGTCATTGCTACCAGCATGACGATTGCCGTCAATCTGATCGAGCGCTGGCCAGTCCTCGTGCATCGCCGAACGCGAAAACCTGTTGATATGCGATCCCTGGCCGGGCAGGCCATGTTTCTCGCCGATGTTCTTGTCGTGGTCACCAGTATGGCTGTGCTGGCTATAGCCTATCTGGCCCCGGATGCCCTTGGCGAGGTAGGTGAGTCCGAAGCGAGGATTAGCTCCCTGACAGGGATTCTGACAGGCGCAGCGGGGATCGCCCTGTTATCGTCCCGCATCCGCCAGTGGATCG
>DAOTZZ010000225.1:0-4225 GCA_034433965.1 Anaerolineae bacterium | reverse complement strand
GGACGGGCGGTCGCGGTCTCGTCCCGCACAAAGAAGGTGCCTACCGTAGTGACCACCAGTGCCACGATCAACACCAGGGTCAGCACGCCCACGGTCAGGCCAATCAGAAAGCCAGTGATGCGGTCGCGCAGCGTGCGGTCGCGCTCCGGCTCGTTGTGGGGTTCGAAGTCGTCGAAATACCAGCCCATGCTCATTCTCCCTTGGTTACCTGTGTGCCGCCTGTATCTGGCAGGCAGCGACCATCGCGCCCGACTAGCCGGGCCGCAGACTGCGCAGCCGCTCGAACAACGTGCGCTCTTCGCTGCTGAGATCAGTAGGCACCTGGATCAGCACCCGCGCGAACAGATCGCCATACTCGCCCGGCTGACGCAGCTTGGGCATTCCCTTGCCGCGCAGACGGATCGTCTGGCCGGACTGTGTGCCCGGTTTGATATTCAGTGAGACGGTGCCGCCCAGGGTGGGCACCTGCACAGTCCCGCCCAGCACTGCCGTGTAGAGCGGCACTTTGAGATCGAGGTACAGATCGTCACCCTCGCGTTTGAAGAGCGGGTGCTCGCTGACCTTGACGATTACGTCCAGGTCGCCCGACTGTCCTCCAGCATAACCCGGTTCGCCCTTGCCACGCAGGCGCACGCGCGTACCATCGCGCGCTCCCGGTGGAATCTTCACGCTCAGTTGCCGTCCACCGACCTGTACCAGACGCTCGGTGCCACGGTAGGCGTCTTCCAGCGAGATGTTTGCGACGACTTCCAGGTCTTGCCCGCGAATGGCCTGACGAGAGGCGCGGCGTGTGCTGGTGTGCGGCTGCCCCATCCCGCCGAAAATGCTGCGGAAGAACTCGGAGAACAGATCGCCGGCGCTGTCCTCCGTGTCCACGAACTCGACGCGGAAGCCGCCCGGTTGGCCGGACATCCAGCTAGACCAATCGAAGCCGCCGGGACGCCCGCCCATGCGCTGCCACTGCTGGTAGCTCTGGCCAAGCTGATCGTATTTGCGTCGTTTCTCCTCGTCGGAGAGCACTTCGTACGCCTCGTTGATTTGCTTGAACTTCTCTTCGGCCTGCTTGTCGCCCGGATTCACGTCCGGATGATACTGCCGCGCCAAGCGACGGTACGCCTTGCGGATGTCTTTGGTCGAAGCGTTGCGGTCTACGCCGAGGATGCGATAGTAGTCTGGGTATTCCATGAGCCGTTCTGTCCCTCACGCCTGTTGTAGAATTTACATCACCATCGCGATAATCACCATCAGGGAAAACAAGGTTGTCTCTGTCTGTTGAAATCAAATCTGTCAGTTTTCCCTCTGCATTGTATGATATTTAGTCTATACTTGTCAACTTTTATCAGTGTATTCTTAGGAATTTCATGCGTTCTTCTGACGAGGTAGCGGGAGAAAAGCGCTGCCCGAAGCGTTATGGAGGCATGGGGCGAGATGTCGCTGCGCAAACGTTGGTTCGCCTGGATGTATCACACATTTGTCAGCCGCACGGGCACGCCCGACTTCGCCGACACGCTGACCCGCGAGGTGCGCGCGCCATTGCTGGCGCAGGCGCGTGGGCAGGTGCTGGAAATCGGCGCGGGAGACGGGGCCAACCTGCCATTCTATCCGCCGCAGACGCAGGTGACTTTGCTGGAGCCGAATCGCTATCTGCTGGCTTATCTACATGAGCAGTGGCCCAATGTCCGTTGCAGGGTCAGCGGAGGGCTGCGCGGCTGGGGCGAGCGACTCCCCTTCCGCGAAGGGCAGTTCGACACGGTGGTCGCGACTCATGTGCTGTGTTCAGTGCGCGATCAGGGACAGGTGCTGGCCGAAATCCGGCGCGTCTTGCGTCCTGGGGGGCAGTTCCTATTCCTGGAGCATGTCGCTGCCCCGACGCGCTCGTTGACCCTGGCCATGCAACACGCTCTCAACCCGGCCTGGAGCGCCCTCGGTGACGGCTGCCATCTGACGCGAGACACAGGCGCGATCATTCAGGCGGCAGGCTTCCGCGCGGTGGAGATGTGTTCTTTCCGTGCTCCGTATCCTCCCTTTGTCAGCCCGCATATCGTGGGAGTCGCCCTGGTGTGATGGCGCGTCTCGGCGCTCAGGTGCGCGGCCAGTAGCGATGCAGTAGAATAGTCCCCGCACCCATTCCCGCCCTGCAGGGACGGAGGAATCCCATGAAGAGACACTTTCTGCTGTTGCTTGCACTATGTCTGGTGGTCTTGCTCACTGGTGGCATATCTGGCAACGCCGGGCTGCCTCCCGTCGCTGCGCAGGATGGGCGAAGCCTGCGCTGGGATCGTTACGACGTGACCATTGACGAGATAGACACGGCGGCCAATCGCTTTCGCGTCACCGAGACATACCTGATCACGGTGGAAACCGGGCCGTTCTCGTTTGGCTTCGCCGAGATTCCCCAGGGGCGGCTGGATCGCATCTCCGATGTGGAGGTTTTCGAGAACCGCTCTGCCCTGCGGGCATCGTGTGCGGGGGCGGCAGGGACTTTCTGTGCTCGCGCTGAGGGCGACAATTTCACCATCCAGTACTACTTCACCAGCCCGATGCGCACTGGCGAGCGGCGGGAGTTCATCATCCGCTACACGGTCTACGGCGCGTTGCGCTCCTACGAGAAGGGCGATCAACTCTACTGGGTCGCCGTGCCAGGCGATCTCAGTTTTCCGGTGCTGGCTTCGACGGTGCGCGTGATCATGCCCGCTGACCGCCCGCCGCAACTGGTTGCCAGCTATCCCGCCACCTGGGCGCAGTCGGTGGAGGGGAATACCATCACCTGGCAGTCGCCGGGGCGGTTGCCGCGCGGTCAGGCGTTCGAGGTGCGCGTGCAATACGAGCACGACCCGGCCATGAAGAAGCCTTCGTGGCAGGCCGCCTATGACCGTGAGCGCACTTACAAAGATAAGTGGCAGCCCCTGGTTTCGCTGCTGATTCTGGCGCTGAGCACTCTGTTGAGCATCGGCGGCGTGCTGTTCGTCGTAGTGCGCTACCAGAGTCGGGGGCGCGATCCGCAGGCGCTGGTGGTGCCGGAATATCTGACCGATCCGCCATCGGACGAACGTCCGGGCATTGTAGGCGTCCTGCTCGACGAGCGCGCGGACATGAAGGACATCATGGCCACGCTGCTCGACCTGGCCCGACGGGGCTATGTGGTCATCGAGCAGGAGGAGAAGGGCGGGCTGGCCGCCATGTTCGGCAGCAGCGAGTTCACCTTCCACCGCACCGGAGAAATTTCCGCTGACCTGAGCCCCTTTGAGCAGAGTCTGTTGCGCGGCCTCTTCCCCGGCGACAGCGACAAGACGACGCTGTCGCAACTGCGCAACAAGTTCTACAAACACATTCCCACCATCAAGAAGCAGATGTACGATGAACTGGTGCGGCAGGGTTATTTCAAGCGCTCCCCGGAGACGACCCGCGCGTTGTGGACATGGGGTGGGGTGGCGCTCATCGCCGTCGCAGCGGTGACATTCTGGCTGTCGCTGGCGGCGACGCTGATTTCGCCGGTGATCATGTGTCTTCCGCTCAGTGTAGGCGTGATCGGGCTGAGCATGGCGATCGCCGGGCAGTTCATGCCCGCCAAGACACCCAAAGGGGCACAGGAAGCAGCGCAATGGCGGGCTTTCCGGCGCTACCTGGACAATCTGGAACGTTATGGCGGGATCGAAGAGGCGGCGCAGAAATTCGAACTGGCGCTGCCCTACGCCGTTGCTTTTGGCATCCAGAGCGAACTGGTGCGCAAACTGACGCCAGCCCTGACCTCCATGCCCGGCTGGTATTTCCCCACCTACATGGGTGGGCCATGGCAGGGCGGCTACCGGCCCGGTCATCCCGTGCGACCGTGGGGGCCGCAGTCCGGTAGCATGGGCGATTTCTCGCTGGGCGGGCCGGGGGACCTGGGCGACATGAACCGTTCGCTCACCGACGGGCTGAATGCCATGAGCAAGGGTCTGACGCAGATGCTCAACGATGCTTCCCGCGCTCTGTCCTCGACTCCGCAGAGTTCTGGCTCAGGCGGTTTCAGCGGCGGCGGTCGAGGCGGTGGCGGTGGTTCCGGTGGCGGCAGTCGGGGGTTCGGATAATCGGCCAGAGGGGGACGCACCATGAATCTCAATCGTTTGGCAGGGGTAGTACTCGTCGTCTTGGGGCTGCTGGTTGGAGCACTGGCGGTGGCCTGGGTCTTCACCAACAGCGATCTGGAAGTGCCCGCCCGCATCCTGGGATTGGCCCTGGCGCT
>DAOTZZ010000224.1:0-5298 GCA_034433965.1 Anaerolineae bacterium | reverse complement strand
CCGCGGGCGACGAGGGAGTCAGCCCGGCCAGGCGGGAGCGCTGGGCGCGCATCGTGCGCGAGGCGGCGGAGCAGTCGCGACGGGGAGCGCTGCCGGTCATCGAAACGCCGCTGTCTCTGAGCGCCGCGCTGAGCCTGCCCGCCGACCTGACGTTGATCGCCTGGGAGGAAGAACGGGCGATGAGTCTGCGGCAGGCGCTTGCTCCACTGCGGGGGACAGACGCGCCGCAGGTGACGATCTTCATCGGGCCAGAGGGAGGCTTCAGCGCAGAGGAGGTGGCGCAGGCGCGCGCGGGTGGCGCGGTGGTGGTGACTCTGGGAGCGCGTATCCTGCGGGCGGAGACGGCGGCGACCGCCGCTGCCCTGTTGGTGCTGTACGAACTCGGCGCGCTCGACGCGCGCTGAGGGCCAATGGAGAAATGATTGAATCGCGGAGACGTGGAGGACACAGAGAGCGGGGATTTCCTCTGTGCTTTCTCTGCGCTCTCTGTGTCCTCTGCGGTGAACCGCCCCGCAGTGTGGCGCGGCACGGTGTGAGCAGATCATGACGAAAGACAGACTCCTCATCCGGCGCGGCGAGTGGATCGCGCTGGCGCTGATCCTGCTGCTGGCGGCGGCGTTGCGTCTGGGCACGCCAGGCATCAGCGAATTCAAGCGCGACGAAGCCAACATGATGACCCGTGCGCTCGACCTGGCCCGCGGTCGCGATTTGCCGCTGCTGGGCTTGAGTTCGTCGGTGAACGTCCCTAATCCGCCGATCAGCGTCTACCTGTTCGCCGTGCCCTTCGTCTTCAGCGACAGTCCCCTGCCCGCCACACTCTATGTCGGGGCGCTCAACGCACTGGCGGTGCTACTCACCTGGGCGCTGGCGCGGCGCTACCTGGGCACGCGGGCGGCGCTGATCGCCGCGCTGATCTACGCAGCGAGTCCCTGGGGAGCGATCTACGCCCGCAAACTATGGGCGCAGGACCTGTTGCCGCCCTTTGTCGTGCTCACCGTCTTCACCGCGCTGCTCGGTTATGCCGAGAACCGGCGCTGGGCGCGGATCGTGCACTGGCCGTCCCTGGCGCTCACCGTGCAGATTCACTATGCCGCTGCCAGCCTGATCCCGCTGAGTCTGTTGACGCTGGCCCTGTGGCCACGCCGGATACGTCGCCGCGAGCTGCTCGCCGGCCTGTTGCTCGCCGCGCTGACCCTGCTGCCCGCTGCCATCGGCGCGTACCGCGACGGGTGGCTGTCGCCGGACGCCTGGCGCGAGCGCGTGCAGACCGATCCCGATCATCGGCGCGTCGTCAGCCGCCGGGCGCTCGACCTGGCCTGGCTGACCGTCGCCGGTACGGGCATCCATTCCCTGGCCGGGCCGGAGCAATTCCGCGCCTACCGCGACTCCGTGCCGGATGCCGATCGCCTCTTCGCGCTGATCCCGCTGACAGCGACGGTCACCGCAGCCTGCTGGCTAGGGCGGGCAGGCAGGCGGTGTGGCATTGCGGATTGCGGATTGCGGATTGCGAATCGGCTGATCTTCCGCAATCGTCGCGTCTCGGCGAAGGTGCTGCCAGGTAACATTTCCCTCAGAGTGGAGAGGGACGGCGTACAGATCGTGTTCGCCGCCTGGCTGATCGCCCCCGTGTTGCTCTTCACCTGGGAATGGACAGAGGTCGTGGCGCATTATTTCATCCCCCTGATGCCCGCTGCTTATCTGTTGGCCGGAGCCGGAGCCGACGCGCTGATCGCGGCAATCCGCCCGCCCCGCTGGCGGCAGGTCTGGGGGATGGGAGTAGCCGCGTTGTTGCTGATCATGGTCGCGTTGCAGGTCTACGCTTTCGCCGCCCTGCTCGACTTCGTGAACGGGCGGGCGACGCCGGGCGGCTTTGGCACGCCGTTGCACTACCTGCTGGACATCCGGGCAGCGATCCTGGCGCGCGCCCCGGCTGATGTGCTCGTGATCAGCGAGGGGGAAATCGCGCCGTTCGACGAGAGTCCGGCGGTGTGGGGCGCGCTGCTCGACCCGCTGCCGTCGGTGCGCTTTGTGGATGGCACGCGCACAGCAGTCATTCCGGCGGGAGAGGCGCTGGAATTGATTGCGCCTGCGCCAGGGTTGCGGACGTGCCCGGACTCCGCCTGCCTTGACGAGCCGGGGACGGTTGTGTTCCCCCTGCGCCCCGGCGAACAGCCCTATGCCCTGCGCCCGGCCTTCCGGAAGCTACCGCTGGCGGATGTCGTGCCGCTCGAGCCGATTCGCTTCGCCAATGGCGCGACGCTGACCGGCTATGCCCTCACCGAGGGCGAAGTCGCCCTGGCCTGGCGGCTGGAGGGGCCGGACGCACGAGACGTACAGGCATTCGTGCACGCGCTGGACGCGAGCGGGGTGCGGCTGGCGCAGGCCGATCGTCCGGCGTGGCCGGGGCGCTACTGGCGGGCGGGGGATACGCTGATCCTGTGGTTTGCGCTGCCCCTGCCGCCGGGGACGGCGACGCTCTATGCCGGACTGTACACGTTGGAGGGAGCGACGTTCCGCAATATCGAGGTCGTTGACCAGGCGGGCGCGTACCTGGCGCAGGGCGCGACCATCCCGCTGATACCCTAAACCGTCTCGATCAGCAGGCGGCCCACGTTGCCCCACAACCGCAGGAACTCTTCGCGCGGGCGGCTGCTGGGCGCGACCGTGCGCGACGAATCCACGAACCAGTACAACCCCGTCGCTGGCTCCCAGCCGCACAGCAGCGCGACATGCGACCAGCCCGTCCAGCGCAGAACACGCCGCCGCAACGGTTCGCCGTAGATGGGCATGAGCAGGCGATCATCTGCCAGGGCGCGATGCAGATCGTCTTCGCCTGCGCCGACGTGCCAGCGCGCCGGGACGCCGTGTGCTCGCAGCAAGTCGGCAATGCCCCAGGGGAAAGTCGCCCAGCCGGGCACGCGCCGTATCACCAGCGGCGGCAACCCCAGGCCCAGCCGCGGACGGTTCATGGCGCGGGCGACCTCAGCCGCGTCGAGGACGGCGCGCCCATGCCAGAAGTTGACGGCCATCGTCACCACATGTGGGCCGCAGTCATTGGAGTTTCCCTGGTACAGGTGAACGCTGGCGACTTCGCGCCCATGCCGCGGGGCCAGGGTCAGCGTGCCGTCGTCGAGTTTCATGCGAGAGTCCTGAGTCTGGAGTCGAGAGTCTTGAGTCTGTCAGCGTGCCAAGCTCTCTAGAAAGGCATTCGCCTCATCAGCCAGCAACTCAGCGCGTTCTGTGAGAAAGTCCATATAGTTTGCGACGTCCCATTTCCTGCGCAACAGATCGGCTTGGTTTGCGACGCTGGCATAGCTTGGCGGAATCAAATGCCCTTCAAGTGCGTGAGTTGAAATGGCAAGCTTGCTTATATAATGCCAGGGCTCCTTGCCGGAAATCCTGTTGACGTTAGTCCTTTCGTTCAGAACTGTAATGTTGGCTAACGCATGCCGCTCGTCTTCACCGAACCCCGCGTTCTGAAGCACACTCCGCGGGAAAATATGGTGCCATTGCGGTTCAAAACCGGCGGCAATAGGAGCGTCCGTTTTGTCGTAGCCCAGGCGAGTTTTATCCACCCAGTCTATCGCGTTGCGACGGAAGAGCAGCAGGTAGAGCATCAATCTCAAGAAGCGGTTACCCGCCCGATCATATCGCTCTAGAAAATCAATGGCATCAATGCTAGCAGAAACACGCAAGGGTGTTGAGAGCCTTTCCAATGCACCCCCAAAATTGGGCGCTTCGAAGATATTTCGGACGTCTTCATTCAGAGAAGTGATGGCCGATCCACTGTATCGGCCATCGCGATTGGCAAGCAGAAACCAGCGAAACGCTGCCTCAAAGCGGTAGTCTGGTGTTTCCTTCCAGCAATAATGCAGGGTGAACAGAGGAATGAGGCTGTTGGTAGAAGGCAACAGCTCAGCCGAACGGATGCCGAACTCGGCGAGTCTTTTCAGAACTTCCTCGATGTGTTGCTTGGTGATCTCCCAAACTGGTAGCAACCTTTCAGATTCCCAGAAATTCTTAGGGACTTCGATCAGGCGCGCCCGTCCATGGCCGATAGCTGTGATGGTACGGACGAAGATGCCCGCATCCAAATCCCAACCGTGATCCTGCAAATTGTTGCGAAAGGGTAAGTACTCCTCGCGTATCCAGCCCGGATTTTTCACAGCAGCCAAGGCCAGCACCACATCGGCCTCTTTGACGCGCGTCCCAGCCTGGTTGAGACGGGCGAAAATTTCCGCCACGTCCTCAACTTCATGCTGGATCTTGATAATAGGAATATCCCGTTCGCGAATCTGCCAAAGACGGTGCAAGCGAGCGTGTATCTGCCCAAAAAGCGCAAAGGCCTGTTCAGGAGTGGTGCTGTTCAGCTTCGCTATGGTTTGAGCCAACGGTGTTAGCGCTTCCACTTTTTCGGTGCTCAGGATTCTTCGAACACCGATCCAACGAGGATCTTTGCGACGAACAGGGTTAGGCAAGGAGAATTCTAGCGCTTCGTCACCATCTTCTGGCAGCAGGTTTACCATGACGTCATAGCGCTCCAGTGCCTTGTTCCAACTCTCCGCATCCGGCCACCAATAGGGTTTCATGCCCAGCAACAGACATAGCGCTGTAGTACGTTGCTGGCCATCCACGATCCACAGCGAAGCCGGTGCTCCTTGGGCCGCCTTAGTTCCCGTATAGTCCGCAGAATCCCACAGCAGAAACGATCCGACCGGATAATCACGGTAGAGCGATTCGGCGAGGCGCTTCACCTGTTCAGTATCCCAGACGAAATCTCGCTGGAATTCGGGAATATCCACGTTTTTGCCGACCGCTTGTCTGACAATCTCGTGAATCTTGAGTTGTTCCAGAGCCACAGGACACCCCCAGGTCAGTTCTTTTGGGCAGTAAATGATTAACTGCCCAGGAATTCTACAGGTTTAGTCAATTCTACAACACATCTCCCCACTCGCAACCCCTGCTCCTCCCTTGATTTACCCTGCCCGCGCGCTCCATGTGCCCGGCGCGCCGGTGATCAGGATGTACGTCTGCCCGGCCTGCGGCACGCGCACCATCTCGCCGCGCTCGAAGGCCAGGAACTCCGCCGTGCCGCCGCTCTCGCCGGTCAATGCCCAGCCGAGTGTATCGCGCGCCGAGGGGTTCTCGCGCCAGACCTTGCCGAAGCCGCGCACCGGCTCCAATAGCCCCGGCGGCGGGACGGCCCCGCCGCTGCTGGGGTCAACGCCTTCCAGAAAAGTGTCGTTGAAACGCTGATAGGTGCCATTGCCATAGAGCGCGTAGATGAGCGACTGCCCA
>DAOTZZ010000223.1:0-4040 GCA_034433965.1 Anaerolineae bacterium | reverse complement strand
TCGCCGCCCGCCTCGACCGGCATTACCGATATAGGCGTCGCCGTGTCCGTGAGCAGCATGGGCGCGGTAGAGGTGGCGACAGGAGTGAGAGTGGGCGGAACGGGGCTGGGCGTCGGCGAATAGGCGGGCGTGATGGTGGGCATGACGCGCAGGGTGGATGTCGGCAGCGGCGTGACCGTGAATGTCTCGCTGGGAACGGCGGCAACCTCTTCAGCCGGAGCGGGAGTCGGGCTGGCCTCTGGCGACGCAACGGGCGGAACAGGCGTTTCCGGCGACTCCGTGCCCTCTTCCGGCGGGACCAGGCGCAGCACTGTGCCGGGCAGGATCACATCTTCGCGCGTCAGGCCGTTGTAGACCAGCAATTGATCCACTGTCAGGCCGTGCGTCACAGCGACTTCCCAGATCGTCTGGCCCTGCTGAATGGTGTATTCGGTGATCGGGGTCGGCGTGGGCGGGGGCGTTTCCCCCTCGCCCAGTTTGACGATGATCTTGTCGCCAGGGCGCAGCACAACCGGTCGTGTCAGGTTGTTGATGCGCAGCATCTCGTCGAGGTCAACGCCGTAGACGGCAGCGATGGCCCAGGCGGTCTGTCCCTGCTGCACCTCGTGCACGATGCGCCCATTGGCATCCGGCTCGGCGCGGGTGATCGGCACAACGATCGGCCCTTCGTCCTCTTCCTCTTCTTCTGCAGGAGCGCCGCCAGCGGAGCGCGGGCGCGGCGGCGGCGAGGGACGGCCCGCTACCAGCACGTAGATGTTGTTATCGCCGCGACGGGCAAAGCCCACGCCGACATGTTGGGCGGACGAGGTGAGCGTGGCGTAGTGAATGCCACTGTTCTTCCACCACTCGACAGCGCCGCCCGGCGTCAGCCCCGTGCCCGCGACGAAGTTCTCGGAGACCGACCCCGCGTAGCCGGCGGCCAGGGCGCGATCTTGCGGCGTAGAGCCTCCCTCACCCGTGTGGCTGTACTGGCCTGTCGCGGCGATCCAGTTGGCGTGACTCTGCGCGGCGTAGGTCAACATGGGGTCAACTGTCCACGCCCCCAGGCCCAGGCTGGCTCGCAACGCATTGACCAGCGCTACAACCTGCCCTGCCGGGTCGCCCTGAGCGCGGGTGGGTGCGGCTGGGAACAGCACGAGCAATGCCAGCGCCAGGGCGGTGACAACAACACAGCTATTCCTGCCCCGCCTGGTTCTGGCAACGCCCCCCTTCGCGGTTCTGAAGACTGGTCTCCAGCTCATGCGACGATCCTAGCGCAACCGAGCGACTGACTCCAAAATCAGGGATTGCGCAGCAAGGCTGCCCAGATTATCCCTGCATCAGCCGGCGGGCGGCGGCACATGGGCCACCAGCCAGGCCACGATGCGGTCGGCGAGATCGGGCACGGTGTCGAGCAGGGCCGTGCCGTGCCCCCCTTGCGCAAAGACGAGTACCTGGTGCTCACCGGCGGCCATGCCGCCCAGAGCCAGGCTATCGGCGGGATTGTTGCCATCATTCTCGCCTGCGACGATCAATACCGGGCGCGTCCCCAGCCGCGCCATCGCGCCCGCCGTGCTGATACCGCGATAGTCCAGGCCAGGGCTGAGCAGCACCGCCGCCGCGCAGCCGGGCAACGTCGCGCAGGCGTTGAGACCCACATTGGCTCCCAGACTGGCCCCAATGACGATCACCTGCCCAGGGCCGATCCCCGGCAGGCTGGCCAGCATCTCCAACGCTGCGACGGCGTCGCCCTGGGCCAGCGCCCAGTCTTCCGCGCCGCCGGTTTCGCCGTGCCCCCGCTGATCAACGGCCAGCACGGCATAGCCCGCCGCCTGCAACTTGAGCGCGAGCGTTTCCCACGAGGTGCGATCCGCGCCGCGCTGATGCAACAACAGCACCCCTGGCGCAGGGCGGACAGGCGCACTGTAGTAGGTGGCTCGCAGGATCAGCCCGTCGCTGGCGCTGATCATCATCGGCAACTGCGCTTCAGTAGGGCGCGGGGTGACGGTCGGCAGGTCTTGTTCCGGTTGACCTTCGGCGGCCAGGCTGGCCTGCGTGGGATTGCTCACCCCCGCCTCGCCAAAGCCGGTATCGTGGATAAGGGGGCCTTCGGACAGGGGCGCTATGGGGTTGGTCGTCGGGCTGGCCTGCAACAAGGGCAGCGTCGGCGCAGGGGTGTCGGTCGGCGTGACGCTGTCAACCAGGCCGCAAGCTGCCAGCAGCATGACGAGCAGCACTCCAGCGCTCAGCGCACCGGCCCTGATGTTCATGCGGACGATCCCTCCGCTGGCCCGGCCACCACGATCATGCGCGGGCACCCTTCCTCGAAGGGCGCTTCGTCGTAGTCGCCATAGACCTCGACCAGGCGTAACCCCGTCGCCGCCAGCAGCAGCTTCATTTCGCTGAAGAACACGTAGCGCAATACCAGCGGCGCGACGGTACGCCGTACCAGGCCGTCGGGCAATACCTCATCGTAAATCCAGGTGACCCGCAATTGCTGCGCGATGCGATCCAGCGTGCTGACCGAGTGCTGCATCACCAGATGCCCGCTCTCCGGCTCGATGAAAGAGCGTTCCAGCACCAGGGCGTTGTCGTCCTGCGTGGCGTAGGCTTCACCCGCGTTGGGCAGGTCGAGCACCAGCAAGCCCTCAGAGGCCAGCAGGGCACGGAAGCGGCGCAGCGCGGCCAGTTGATCGGCCTGCGTGTGAAAATGCATGAAGCCATTGTAGGGCACCAGGATCAGCTTGAAAGGGCCGGGCAGGTCGGCGGTGAGCACATCGCCGGCGACGAAGGTGACGCGCCGCCTGAGATCGCGCATCACATCCAGCTTGCGCTGTCCACGCGCCAGCATCTCGGTTGAGCGATCCACGCCTACCACGCGCGCGCCTTGTTGCGCCAGATGTAACATAACTCGACCAGTTCCGCAACCGACATCCAGCACCGGCCCCCCCGAGCGAGCATAAAGCTCTTCATAGAGGGGCAGATCATCGGTCATTTCGGCATTTTCGGCGTCGTAGAAGCGGGCGATGGTGTCGTAAAAGGTGGCATTCGGATTCATGAAGGCTTCCATCTGTTGCGCCTGAACCAGTTCTGTCCGCAGTGTAGCCCAGAATCGCCGCGGTCTCAACGGGCTGACAGCTTAGCGCAGGGCAATCGCCCTGAACCGGCGCACCCCTACGGGACCGCGGGCACTGAAGACCATCCAGAACGAACACAGAGGCACCCAGAGAAAGCCCTCTGTGCTCTTCTCTGCGTCCTCTGTGTTCTGCGGTACAAGATAGCAGCTCAGGCGCGCACCTGTGCGCCGAGTTGTCGCTCCACTGCCTTCATGATCCGCGCGTGAATCTTGGCCACTTCAGCATCGTTGAGCGTGCGATCCGGCGCGCGGTAGGTCAGCGCGTAGGCCAGCGACTTCTTGCCGGGCGGGATGGGATCGCCGCGGTAGACATCGAACAGGCGCGCTTCTTCCAGCAACTCGCCGCCCGCCCGCAAGATCACGGCATGTACCTCGGCGGCGGGCACTGTCTCGTCCACCACCAGGGCGATGTCCTGGTAAACGGCGGGGTGTGCGGGCACAGGCCGGATGGTGCGCACACTCTGCACATCGGCCAGCAGGGCTGCCAGGTCTAGCTCGGCGGCCACGACGGGACGTTCCAGATCGAGGCCCAGGCCGAATGCCTGCCGCACCAGCGGATGCAGTTCGCCCAGCACGCCGATCTCGCGCCCGTTAATGTGCAGCATGGCGGCACGCCCAGGGTGAAACGTGCTGTGCTGGACGGGGGCGAAGCTCACTTCGCCAGCGATGCGCAGCTCGCGCACCACTGTTTCGATCACCCCCTTGAGGTCGAAGAAGTCTATGCGCCCGGCGTCGCCGTCCTTCTGCCACTGCGGCACGCCGCGCGGCCCGGTCATCACAATGCCCAGCCGCCCCGGTTCGTCTGGCAACGGGTCGTCCTCGCGCGGCAGATACACTGAGCCGATCTCGAACAGCAGTTGCCGCTCGGTATGGCGGGCGTTGGCCGCCACGATGTCCAGCATTCCCGCCAGCAGCGTATGGCGCA
>DAOTZZ010000222.1:0-3201 GCA_034433965.1 Anaerolineae bacterium | reverse complement strand
GGTCGAGACGGTCACCTGACGCACCAGCCGCCCATCTTCGTACGCTTTGACGACCTGCTGATCCAGTTCGACCACGATCTCCTTGCGCACCCGCTGCCGGGCCAGTTGGTCGGAATCGGGATGCTGGTACCCTCCGCGCACCGACGGGCCAACGCGAGTCACTGGCACGGTGAGCGTTTGCCCCACGCTGAGCACATCGGGATTGGGCAGGCTGTTGAGCGTGGCCAGCGCCATCCAGTTGACACCATAGCGATAGCCGATGCGCATCAGTGTATCACCCGGCTGTACGATGTGCTTCATGCCCGCCGCGAATCGCAGGGCAGCGGGCACGATGTCTGGAGTAGGGGTGGGGCTGGGAGTGGGGGATGGGGTGATCGTCGGCGTCGCCGTGGCGGTCGGCGTGGGCGCAAGCGTCGGCTCTGGTGGTAGGCGCTCCGGCGCGACCACGCACAGACGCGCTCCCCCGTTGAAGCGCCCCTTGCTGGTCAGCCGGACGGCCTCGCCAGTGGTGATGTCCACCAGCGCCAGTTGCACGTCTCCCGGCCCGCCTACGGAAGCCAGCAGGTGCGTGTCGTCGCCCCAGGCCCAGGCAATGTCGGCTACATCGCTGGTGCGGACGGCGCGCGGTTCGGGCAATTCGAAGTCCAGCAGCCAGATGTCGGCGGTTTGCGGATCGGTGAGGTCGGGCCACACGGTGTAGGCAATGCGCTCGCCCGTGGGGTCGAAGACAGGCCAGAGCTGATTGTCCGCGCTGAATTCGGGTGGCAGCACCGGGAACTCGCCCTCGACCTCTTCTTCCAGGACGGTGAGGAAGACGTTCCAGGGACCGAATTGCTCGCTGGAAAACAGCAGCTGCCGCCCGTCGGGACTCCAAGACGGCGAAGTGTCGCGGCCCAGTTCCGTGGTCACCTGGCGCTGATTGCTGCCGTCCGCGTTCATCAGCCAGATAGTGGGCACGCCGTTGTTGCGCGTGGAGACAAAGGCGATCTGCTGCCCATCCGGGCTGAAGATCGGCGCAAAGTTCATGCCCGCTGAGTTGGTGAGCGGGATGGGCTGCGTCTGATCCAGTGGCAACAGGTAAATCTGATAGCTGCCGGTCGCGTCGGAGGCGAAGACAACGGAACGACCGTCAGGAGAGCAGGACGGTTCGCGCTCGTTGGCCAGCGAACCGGTCAGGCGGCGTTCAGCGCCGTTGAGCGTCATCAGGTAGAGGTCGTCGTTGCCGGTGCGGTCGCTGTAAAACACGATCTGATACGGCTCTTCGGGCAGAGGAGCGGGCGTGGGCGAAGGGGTGATCTGCGCCTGCGCTGTCCGCGTGAGCGCGTAGATGGCGACGGCCGTCTGCGTGAACGGCAGAATACCCGCGATAGCTGTATTGGTCAGCGCGATGCCCGTTGCCTCCAGCGCGGCAGTACTGAGCACTGTCGGCGTCGGGGTGGCGGTTGCAGCGGGCGAGGGCGGCGCAGTGGCCGTGAATGACGCAGTGGCGGAAGGTGTAGGGCTGTCCGCCTGGGCCACGGTAATAGTGGGTGGGGGAGCAGTCAGGGTAGGCTCTGGCTGCGCGGTGAGTGTGGCCCGCGCGGTCGCCAGGTCTTCCAGGCGGGCCAGGGTGGGCACTGGCGCGCTGTCATCGCCCTGCCCGCAGGCGCTCAGGAACAGGGTGGCCAGCACCAGCAGCCAGCCGATTCCACGGTACCAGGGCACTTGGCGGAAAGTCGTCCACGGGGTCACGCTGCGCCTCCTGCTGGTGAGCACAATGGTGGACGTTTCGCACACGCGATCCACGCGGAACATTGTAGTGCAGGGGCGGCGATTTGAACAAGCAGACTGGCAACGGTCTTGTGTGTTGCTGAAGCAAACGCCTGCCTGTTCAGCGAACGCGGCGCACCCACTGATCCTTGAGTTCGATCCTGGTCACGTCGGGCGCTTCCAGAAAGGCCAGCACCAGGCGCGAGAAAGCCGCGCTGTCTTCCAGCATGGGGAAGTGCCGCGTACCAGAGAGGGAGATCACGCCGAAGGTGGTGCGTCCGTTGGTCAGAGATTTGAGCATGGCTTCGGCGGGCACGGGCGCGAATGTGTCCTTTTCGCCATAGACCAGCACGGCGGGCATGGCCAGCGTCTGCAGATCGCGCAGCGTGTCTACCTCCGCGAAGGCATCCAGGCTGGCGGCGAAAGCAGCGGGATCCGCTTTCTCTACCTCGATGCGCAACTTGTCCTGATCGGGTCCGGCTTCCACGTGTTGCCTGAGCAATTCCAGCCGGTCCAAGCTGGACAGGTGCTGTTTGAGCGGGTTAGGGCGCGCTGGATTGGCCGCGCCCTCTGGCCGGGCAGCCTCCGGTTCACTGCCAGAACCAGGGGGTGCGGTCAGAAGCGGTTTGCCGGTCGCTGCTGCCAGGCGCGCCTCACCGATGGCACGCGCTTTCTGTTCCAGGGTGGCTTCGGGCGCAGCGGCAGCCGGTGCGCTTGGGGCGGCGGAGGCGGGCGGGTCGGCGGACACGTCGGACGGTGAGGCTGGCTCTGGTGCTGCCGCAGCCTGGGCAGAAACGGCGTTTTTTTCGCCTGCTGCCTGCTCTTCGCTGGTGGACTTCGTCTCGGTGACGCTCGTCTGCGCTTCCGGGCCTGGTTTGGTAGCCGGTTCCGCAGCGGTGAGGGATGAGGAGACCGTCGGGGCGCTCTCTTCGGGCAGGGTGAAGAGAGGCGGGCTGATGGCCAGCAGGCGCGGGACGCGATCGGGATGGGCGACGGCAAAGCGGGTGATCACCGCCGCGCCCAGGTCGTGCCCCACCAGCGCCGCTTTGGTGATGCCCAGCCGATCCATGAATTCTTCGAGTAGCTGCACCTGCATGGCGAAAGAGTAGCGCGCTTTGTTGCGCCCGGAATCGCCGAAGCCCCATAGATCAATGGCGTAGACGCGGTACTTCATGCTGAGGTGCCCCATCGCTGGCACCCAGTAGCGCCACGACCCCAGCCAGCCATGCACCAGGATCACCGGGCGGCCACGTCCCAGCACTTCGTAATGAATCAGATCGTTTTCAATCGTGATCGCGCTCATGCTCTGCCTCGGCAGGGGCAGCCTTCTCTGCAGGTGCTGGCGGAGTGGCAAAGCGGGCCAGGATTTCGTTGACCCGCGCGTTCAGTTGATCGGGCGCAAAGGGCTTGAGGATGTAGTCGTAAGCTCCCGCTTCCATGCCAGACTCCATC
>DAOTZZ010000221.1:0-2568 GCA_034433965.1 Anaerolineae bacterium | reverse complement strand
CCCCATAGTCAGATTGCGGATTGCGGAAGGCGAATTGCGAATTTAATGTTTCGCAATCCGCAATTCGCCATTCGCAATGGTTAGCTTAGCGGGGTGGGGAATGGCGCTTGCCTCCTTTCTGCTTTTGCCTTTGCGAACGAATGCACATTATACTCCAGGTTAATACGGTCGGTACTCACAACGCCTGGTAGGAGCATAGCCTCAAGGCGCACCGATGCGGCTCTTTGACAACTGAGTGTAGGGGGTTGCATAGAGAAACCGTTCTATGCGTAAAACACCCAACGTACTGAAGAGAGACGCTTCTCTTAGGCCTGGACGGGGCCTTCAGGCGCTAACGTGGCCCGTTGGGGCGTGCGTAGCCTGAGAAGCTCCCCGCTTTAGCGGGGAGAGTCGTCACGTGAGTTGCCAGTCTCCTTTGCAAAGGTCACCTGTTCGGCGACCCCCAGTGTACCACAAATAGCCGCTATCGTCCGCTATCTGTCAGCCTGCCGAAGACCACCATGCGCATATTGTCCACCCGGTAGGGGTGGCAGGTGATCAGCGTCACGATCGGCTCGTTGCCCCGTTCCAGGACACGCACTTCGGTCGGCGCAACCACTTCCTTATCGAAGACGACGTAAGTGTACCAGCGCCCGTTGTTGGCCTGCACGCGAATCTCGTCGCCCGGTTCCAGATACTGAATGTCGCGGAAGATTTCGCCGTAGATGTCGTTGTGCGCGGTCAAGACCATGTTACCGCTCTCGCCGGGGTTGGCGCTGCCCAGGAAATGCCCGACGCCCTTTTGCAGGCTGTACCAGTCGTCACCGCCGTAGATCGAGGCGTCAACCTGCACGCGCGGCGTGTTGATGACGATACGCACCGGGTTGCTGGGCTGCGGCGTGACGCGCTCCGCCCTGGGCGCGGTGAGCTGAGCCATGGCCACGGGGCGAATGCTGGCGGGCAGCTCTTCCAGGTTGAACGCCCCTTCGCCGCCCGTCACGTCCGGCGAATAGTGGCCGCCGGGCAACACGTAATCCGACAGGCGCACGCTCAATTCTGGCAGGGGCGTCGGCGTGGCCCGCAGGGCTTCAGCCTCGCGCTGAATGTCCGCTGATTTCTGTTCCAGTGCTTCGATCCGGTCGCTTTCCAGGATGATCAGATACGCGCCGGCAATCAGCACCGCGATCACCCCCAGCACCGCCGCGATCTCCACCATCAGCAACAGGCTGTCCCACACAGCGCGGCGGCGCGAACGGGCCGGCGCAGACGGTGTTGCCGCTGCCGTCACGCTCACCGGCTCGGCAGGGCGTGGCGGTGGCGGCGGCAATTCGTCCTCAAAGCGCGGCACGTCATCGGTGATGTCGTAAGTGAGCGGCGGCTCCGGGGGTGGAACGTCCTCGGCGGCTTCATGTTGCTGAGGCGGGGGTGGGGGTGGCTCCGGCGGCACGTCGAGAGGCGCGGTCAGCGGCACGCGGCGGCCCTGTGTGCCCAGTTTCTGTAGCCGGGCCTGACGGGCTTCACGCTTGCGGATGGCGAGAATGCGCTCTAGTTCTTCGATAGATAGCTCGTCAACCGGTCGTCTGTCGCGCATGGAACAAACCCTGCATCCCAAACCAAAACCAGAATGACTGACACCCTTTGCACACCCCCCTGAGTATAGCACGACTCTGGCGGGCGGCGCGGGCCGCCGCGAGAGTGGGGGTGCCTTTCTGGTTGGGGGCGGAACTGCGCCGCCAACGCGGTTCGGATTTGGGGACAAGAGGCCGTTTGAAAAGTTTATTCGGGAAGGGTAAGGGCTTTTCAAACGGTCTCCAAGCATTCATCACAAAGAGCGCAGAGGACATTACAGCGCCTAACAGCCGCTAGGGGTGCTCGTTGACACGTTGCCAGCCGAGCAGAATGCGCTCTAGCCAGGCCGCCAGGCCATAGAGGATCAGTGCCAGGGCAGTCAGCGTGAAGACGGCAGCGATGACCAGTGGCGTGTCGTAGGTGCCACGCCCAAAATTGATCAGGTAGCCCAGTCCCGCGCTGGCGCTGACAAATTCGCCGACCACTGCCCCAATCACCGAGAGCGTGGCGCTGACCTTCAGCCCGCCGATGACAATGGGCAGTGCGGCGGGCAGTTCCAGATGCCAGAAAGTTTGCAGCGGCGTGGCCTCCAGGGCGCGCATCAGGTCGCGCAGTTCCGGCGGAATGCTGCGCATTCCGATCACCGTGTTGACCAGCATGGGGAAAAACACGATCAACGCGCAGATGATCACCTTGCTGGTCACGCCCGCGCCGAACCAGATGATCAGCAGCGGAGCAATGGCTACGATGGGTACCGCCTGCAGCGCCACCAGGTAGGGCGTCAGCATGTAAGCGACTGGACGACTCCGCGCGATCAGGTAGCCCAGCCAGAAGGCCGTCCACACGCCCACCAGCAGGCCGGTGAGCACCTCGCGCAGTGTCACCGCCGCGTGCCGGGCCAGCGCGCCGCTCGTTGCCAGCCCCCACCAGCGCTCGGCCACACTGGCCGGCGTGGGCACGATGAAGGAGGCGTACATGCCAGAGTGCGCCACCAGCGCCCAGATCGCCAGCAGCGCCAGC
>DAOTZZ010000220.1:0-9925 GCA_034433965.1 Anaerolineae bacterium | reverse complement strand
ACCTCCCCTCACCCAGACTCCGGCGCGCCCGATATGCCCGCCGAGGGCTTGTCTGCGTCGGGCGTCCCGCCCGATGCGCGCCAGGGCAGCGCAGGGCAAAAGGCAGGGTAAAATCGGCAGGCTGTGTTACCATGACAGGCAATATACCCGCCCCGTGGAGGACTGGTTGATGACCGTGCGTGTGCGTCCGCT
The DNA here is from genome assembly GCA_034433965.1 of Anaerolineae bacterium. Taxonomy (GTDB): domain Bacteria; phylum Chloroflexota; class Anaerolineae; order Aggregatilineales; family Aggregatilineaceae; genus UBA2029. The sequence goes on along the minus strand of DAOTZZ010000220.1, from coordinate 9,733 downwards.
ACTCTGGTTGTTGTGTCTGCTGACTCTGGCTGTCGTGGCCCTGCCCCTGCGCGTCTGGGCGCAGACGGGAGAACGCTACGAAAACCCGTCGCTCGGCGTCTCGTTCACCATGCCCCCCGGCTGGCAGGTCAATGCCTGGGAGAAAGGTCTGCTGGCGGGCGCGCCCGCCGACCTGGCGCTGGTAGAAGCAGGGAACATGCCACAGGGCCTGGTCGTGCGCATGATCTTTGGCTCGTTCAGCGAATTGGGCATCACCGATGCGTCTCAACTGCCCGACCTGCTGACCCGCCTCATTGCTGAAAGCCCCACTGCTCCCGAACCGCGCCGCATCGAATGGGGCAACGCCAGCGGCTACGAGGAACTGGTGACCCTGCCACAAGAACAGTTGACCACCCGCGTGGCACTGTTGGCGGTCGCGGGCGGGCGCGTGGCGATTGTGCGTGGCATGGCTCCTGCAGCAACATGGGATACGGGCGCGGGCGCGCAGTTCGACGCGTTGGCGGCGTCGCTGTTCTTCACCCTGCCCGCCCGCGAAGCCGACCTGATGACCCGCCTGATCACCAACGACGGCGGCGTGCTGTGGCACTACGTCGCGCCACAGCCAGAAGGCGGGCGCGTAGTACGGGCAGGGGGCATCGTCTACGACATGTTCAACGTGATGTACATGGCCGCCGGGCCAGGGGGCGTCCTGTCGCTGGAGATGAACAGCGGGCGACAGATCAGCTTTATCGGGCCGTGGATCGGCGGAGAGTATGTAGACGTGGCCATCGGGCCGGACACGAAGCTCTACCTGGCGAATGTCGCCGAGGAGAGGCAGGCGGCGGTGACGGTGGTGGATCGCGCGGGCAACTTCGCGCGGGCCTGGGGTGCGCGTGGCGACGGTGACGGCGAGTTCGCGCCGGGAATGCCGCAGACCATCGCCGTGACCCGCAAGGGCGACGTCTGGACAGTCTCTGAAGGGCACAGTGAGGGGATTCGCAACCGGCTGTACAAGTTCGATGCTTTTGGCAACCTGCTGCTGACCGCCGACCTGTCCGCCATCAACCCTGACCTGAGCGGGGTGCGCCTGGCCGTCAACGACAGGACGGACGCACTCTACCTGGTGGGGGCGACCGGCAGTCTGAATGTGGTGGACTCGCAGGGCGAGCCGCTCGTGGTCAACCTGGCGCAGGAGATTCTGCAGGGGCTGACGCCGCTCGACATTGCCATCGCCCCCAACGACAACCTGATCCTGGCCTTGCCCGCGCCGGGTCTGAACGGCTTTGGCTTCCTGGAAATGAGCGTGGCAGGCAAGCTGCTGGATGCTTTCGGTTTTCCCTACGACGCAACACGCGGCGGGCCGTTCCTGCCGGGCGAGTATTTCCGTCCCGCTGGCCTGGTGGTCGGGCCAGACGGCACGATCTACTGGACGGAAACACACCCAGAGACCGGCTACACGCAGGTGCAGCGCTTCACCTTCACCGGTGACGGCCTGCTGCCGCTCGGCGCAGAGGTTGCGGCAGGCAGCGGGGGCGAATCGCCGCTGGGCGCTGATCCGGCGCAGGGCGGCGGCCCGATCGCCTATGGGCAGGCAGTGCGCGGCGCGCTCAACAACCGTTATCCTCTGCACCGCTGGACGTTCGAGGGCAGCGCGGGCGATCATGTGCTGATCACCATGAAGGATGTCAGCGGGGCGGGTCTGCTCGATCCGCAACTGCGGCTGCTGAATGCCGAAGGGCGTCCGATCGCTGTCAACGACGACGTAGGGGCAGTGCGTCCGGAGGGTCTGGCCGAGCGCGACGCGGTGATTGACTTCTTCCTGCCCGCGACCGGCACCTACACCATCGAGGCGGGGCGCTTCGGCGGGCGTGGCGACTACCTGCTGACCCTGGAACGGCTGGTGCAGTAGAACGGTCAGCCATCGGCGATCAGCGAGGCGCTGTGTGCCTGTGCCTGGTATCCCATTCCTTGGGGCGTGAGAGACGCGGAGGATGGGGTACAATAGCGGGCAGGGCTGGTATGGGCGCGGAGACCATAGACAGGTAAGCTCCAGCAAACTCTCTGTGTCCTTCTCTGCGTCCTCTGTGCCCTCCATGGTGAATTTCGGATTCCGTACACAGGGCGGACGGTATGCAAGACCTTTCCGGCACCATGCTCGGCCCCTATGAACTGCGCGACATCCTGGGCAAGGGCGGGATGGCGACCGTCTACCGCGCCTTTCAGCCGGGCATGGAGCGCGAGGTGGCCATCAAGGTCATGTCGCCCGACCTGGCGGAGCAGCCGGAGTTCATCGCCCGTTTCGAGCGCGAGGCACGCATCATCGCGCAGCTCCAGCATCCACATATCTTGCCCGTCTACGACTTTGGGCGATCGGGACAGTATACCTATCTGGTCACGCGGCTGATCGAGCGCGGCACGCTGGGCAACGAGTTGCGCGGCAAACCGTTGCCGCCCGCGCGGGTGGTGAAGATCACCCGGCAGATCGCCGATGCGCTCGACTACGCGCACAGGCGCGGCATCGTACACCGTGACCTGAAGCCCACCAACGTCCTGCTGGACAACGACGATCACGTCTTCCTGACCGATTTCGGCATTGCCAAGCTGATCGTAGGCAGCACCATCAGCGGCCTGACCGCCCCCAACGCGGTGATGGGCACGCCCACCTATATGGCTCCGGAACAATGGCGCTCTGAGCCGGTAGACGCCCGCACCGATGTCTATGCGCTGGGGGTGATGGTCTATCAGATGCTGCTGGGGCAGGTGCCTTTCTCCGCCGAGACTCCGCACGGCCTGATGTATCAACACCTGGACAAAGAGCCAACGCCCGCCCGGCAGATCAACCCGGCGCTGCCCCCCGCCATCGAGCCGGTGCTGCGCCGCGCCCTGGCCAAACAACGGGCGGCCCGCTATGCCTCGGCGGGCGAATTCGCCCGCGACCTCGACCGCGCGTTGGGCTTCCCTGAACGCCTGCCGGAGCAAACGTTGCTGGAAGGGGCCGACGATCTGACGATAGACGCGGGCCTGGGCGAGGAGTACGCCCCCGAAGACCTGCTGGTACCGGATGACGCCCCCGTCGAGCTCACCGACCGCGCCAGCCGTTCGCCCTTTCCCCCTCCCCCACCGCCAGCGCTCACAGTGCCGGTGAGTCCGCCCGCTCCTTATATGGTGGCCCCGTCTCGCTCTGCGATGCCGGAGCTGATGCCCAGGCCATCGTCACCCATTGTCAGCGGCTACGCGCCTCCCTATCGCCCGCTGGTGGAACGCCCTCACCGACCGGCCAGCGCGGGCCGAATGCTGGTGGTTGCCGCGATCGTCGTCGGCGTGCTGATCGTGGTAGCTGCCGTGGTGGTGATCAGCGCCCTGCTGCTCAACACGGGCGATGAGGCGGCTGGCCCGCGCCCGATGGTGACGATCACCGCGCCCGCCGACGGTGCGATCGTCCAACTGGGGATGCTGGTCGCCATTCAGTTCACCGCCACCAGCGAAGAGGGCATCTCGCGCATCGAGTTGCAGCGCTTCGGGCAGGTGCTCAACACCATCGAAGGCAGCGGAGAGAAGACATTCCAGGGCTGGTTCACCTATGCCGCCAGTAACACGGGTACGCATGAACTCTCGGTGATCGCCTACAGCGGCGCGCGCGCCAGCGAACCGGCTACCGTCACCATCCTCGTGCAGTGAGCCTCACTCTACCCAGCGACTGTCCACAAAGGTATACTGGCGGCACACTATCCGTCCCTACTGAGTGTGGAGCAAATCCCACATGAGCCTTGAGCTTCACCCCGACGCCCTGCACGCCCTGTTGAACGGCGATCATGGCGACCCCTTCTCCGTGCTTGGCCCGCATTCGGCGGGAGAGGGCAAAACGGTCGTTCGCGCCTTCCGCCCGACGGCAGCAACGCTGACCCTGGTGAACGAGCGCAGCGGAGCACAGGTGCCCATGACGCGCCTGCACGAAGGCGGCTTTTTCGCCGTCCTGCTGGACGAGACATGGCCCGGCCCGCCCTATCACTTCGTGGCGCAGACGCACGACGGGCGGCAGGAGACCTTCGGCGACCCCTATCGCGTCGGCCCCCTGCTGACAGACTACGACCTGTATCTGCTGAGCGAAGGGCGGCATTTCAGCAGCTATGAAAAACTCGGCGCGCACGTGCGCGAGGTGGACGGGGTGCGGGGTGTGCACTTCGCCGTGTGGGCACCCAATGCCTACCGGGTGAGCGTGATCGGCGACTTCAATGGCTGGGACGCGCGCGTGCACCCCATGCGCCTGCACGTGGACGCGGGCATCTGGGAACTGTTCATCCCCGGCGTGGGCGAAGGAGCCATGTACAAGTACGATCTGCGCTCGCGCTTCGACGGTTTCCAGGCCCAGAAGACCGATCCCTACGGCTTCTTTCAGGAGATGCGCCCGCGCACGGCGTCTATCGTGGTTGACCTGGACCGTTATCAGTGGGGCGATGGCGAATGGATGGCTGCGCGCGCCAGCCGTGACCCGCTGCGCACACCGATGACCATCTACGAGGTGCATCTGGGGTCGTGGCGACGCAAGAACAACGGTCTGGAGTGGTTGACGTACCGCGAGCTGGCCGAAACGCTGGTGCCCTACGTCAAGGACATGGGCTACACACATATTGAGCTGATGCCCGTCGCCGAGCATCCGCTGGATATGTCCTGGGGCTATCAGGTGACCGGCTACTATGCGGCGACCAGTCGCTACGGCTCGCCGCTCGATCTGATGTATCTGATCGATCAGTGCCATCAGCACGGCATCGGCGTCATCCTGGACTGGGTGCCGGCGCACTTTCCTAAAGACGGGCACGGGCTGTCGTACTTCGACGGCACGCATCTCTACGAGCACGCCGATCCGCGCCAGGGCGAACATCCACACTGGGGCACGTACATCTTCAACTACGCCCGCAATGAGGTGCGCAATTTTCTGATCAGCAATGCCCTGTTCTGGTTGAAGAAGTATCACGCCGACGGGCTGCGTGTGGATGCCGTCTCCTCGATGATCTATCTCGACTTTGGGCGCAAGGCGGGCGAATGGGTGCCCAACGAATACGGCGGCAACGAGAATCTGGCGGCGATCCGCTTTCTGCAAGAGGTCAATATCCAGGTGCACAGCCAATGCCCTGGCTGCGTGACCATTGCCGAGGAGTCCACGGCCTGGCCTATGGTATCGCGCCCGACGTACCTGGGCGGGCTGGGGTTCACACTGAAGTGGAACATGGGCTGGATGCACGACACGCTGGAATACATCAGCAAAGACCCGATCTACCGGCGCTGGCACCATCATCTGTTGACCTTCTCGCTGATGTACGCCTTCAGCGAGAACTTCGTGCTGTCACTGTCGCACGATGAGGTCGTGCATATGAAAGGCTCGCTGATCAGCAAGATTCCCGGCGACTGGTGGCAGAAGTTTGCCACGCTGCGCCTGCTCTACGGCTACCAGGCCACGCATCCGGGCAAGAAATTGCTGTTCATGGGGCAGGAGTTCGGGCAGTGGCGCGAATGGAGCGAGACGCGCAGCCTGGACTGGCACCTGGTGGAGCAGTTCCCCACGCACCAGGGGTTACAGCGCTGGGTGCGCGACCTGAATCACTTCTATCAGACGCAGCCCGCGCTGTGGCAACAGGACTTCGACCCGGCGGGATTCGAGTGGATCGAGGCTAACGACGCCGAGCAGAGCATCTATACCTACGTGCGCTATGCCGCTGATCGTTCTGACTTTCTGGTGGTGGCGCTCAATTTCACGCCTGTGCCGCGCCACGACTATCGTATCGGCGTGCCGCGGCCCGGCTTCTATCGCGAGCTGCTCAATAGCGACGCGAGCATCTATGGCGGGGGCAATGTGGGCAATTACGGGGGCAAGCACACCGATCCCATTTCCTGGCACCGCTGGCCGCAGAGCCTCAGCCTGACCATCCCGCCGCTGGGCATGGTGGTGCTGAAGTGGGAAGGGAAATGAGAGGACTGAATAGTTCGGCAGCGCCGGAGTATGGGATGAACTGACAGAGCTGAAGGAGTCCCGCCCCATGAATCATCCCCCCCTTACCGCGCGCGCCCGTCAGGGCGTGTGGCTCGTCTGGCTGACAGCCATCCTGCTGCTCGGCTGGGCGCTGCGCGCACACGAACTGGAGGTGCGCAGCCTGTGGGAAGACGAGGGCTGGACAATGCTGCTCAGCGCCGGCCCAGGGCTGGACGACGTGGTGCGCACGCTGGCCGACGATCAGCATCCCCCGCTCTATTTCATGCTACTCCGGCTGTGGCGGACGGCGGCGGGCGAGAGCGAGTTCACCGGTCGTTATCTGGGCGTGCTGGCAGGGGTGATCGCCGTAGCGGGCACCTATCAACTGGGGCGCGCGCTGTTCTCTCCCCTGGCAGGAATCCTGGCCGCCTTGCTGCTTGCCCTGGCCGATCTGCCCATTGACCTGGCGCAGGAAGTGCGTCACTACAGCCTGCTGCTGACCTTTGTCGTGCTCTCCAGCGCGGCTTATGCCCGTTGGTGGCGGCATCCGACGCGCCTCAACCGCACCGCCTATGTGCTGGCGTCGTTGGGAATGCTCTACACGCACTACCTGGGATTGTACGTGCTGGGAGTGCAGGGTCTGCATCTGCTGCTCGCCCGCCGACCGTGGCGCAGGCTGGCCGAAGGTGTGCTTTTGCTGGGCGCGGTCGGGTTGGGCTTCCTGCCCTGGCTGCCGGTAATGATCGAGCAGAACCGCGTGCGCTGGGACAACCCCCTCTATTATCAGAATTCGCTGCCCAACAGCCCGGAGACCTTCCGCCTGGTGCGCCATACACTGCTCGGCCAGCATTACGCCCTGCTGGGGAGCGTGATTCTGTTGGGGCTGGTCTGGCTGAGCTGGCCGCGCGGCGATACTGTAGCCCGCCCGACGCTACGCCTGCGCCCGTTGTGGCCTGTGCTCTATCCCGCCCTGCAGATCGTGGTGATCGCTGGCCTGATCGTGGCGATCAACGAGCGGCGGCAATTCCTCACCGTGCGCAACTTCCTGATTCTCACGCCCGCGCTGGCCGTCCTGGCCGGGCACGGCCTGGCCAATCTGCCTCGCCTGGCGCGCACTTTCATGATTGCGCTGCTGATGATTGTCGCGCTGAGCACCGTTGACGCCCGCCGCCATTACCCGGACTGGCGGGCTATCGTCGGCAACGTCAGCGCGCACTATGTGGCCGACGAGCCGGTGTTGATGGACGTGTGGGTGGGCGATTTCCCGGCGCGCTACTATCTCGACCGTCAGTTAGGGCCACAGACACCGCGCGTTTCCCTGCGCGAATGGCGTGCTCAATACCGCGAATTCTTTCTGCCAACCCTGCTGGACTATCTTCAACATCAGAACTCCTTCTGGTTGATCTGCTGGGGCGACGCGCCGCTGAACGAATACGGCAGTCTGATCGCCCAGGCGGGCCTGGAGCGTACAGCGACGCTCGCCGTAGATCACCTGGGCACGCCCATCTATAGCCTGCGCTTCGATCGCCGTCCCGCTACTACCCTGGCGACCTTCGGCGATCTGTTCGCGCTGCACCGCTTCCACGCGCCCACCGTCGCGATCCCTGGCGACACAATCTCCATCGCGTTGTGGTGGACAGCGGAACAAACCCCGCCGCTCGACTACAGCGTATCGGTGTTCCTGCTGGATAGCGCCGGAGCGCTGGTCGCTCAGCACGACGGCCCACCGCTCGACGGGCACGCGCCGACTTCAAGCTGGTCTCCGCAGGCGCTCTATTTCGATGTGCACCGTCTGCGCCTGCCGGCGAAGCTCCCCACCGGAGATTACACCCTGGGCGTTAAGGTGTACTGGTGGGCAGATGGGCAGCCGCTGCCCGTTGACAGCGGCGCAGCGTCACCCACGACGTACCTGGCAGTGGGCACCGTGAGCGTCCGCTGAGGCACGCCGCAGCGCTCACCCGTCGCGCGAAAAGTTAGTGGGAAGAAAAAAGGACCGACTAAGCGGTCCTTGCATTTGAGTTGGACGGGGTGGGGAAGAGATGCTCTTGGGTAAGCGGGATTTGGGCCGGGAGCATTTCCAACTCAAATGCACCCTCATCATAAGCTACCAACGTTACATTCGCCATTAATAAAGAAGAAGAATATTAGAATATTGGGTTGTTTTGACAAAACGCTAACATTTGTCGAACAACTCGCACCAGCGCGCCCCAGCGTGGCCTCAGAGCATGGACTCGACCGTATCCAGCAGCAGGCGGGAGGAAAAGGGCTTGATGATGTACTCGTCTGCGCCAGCAGCCAGCCCGGCTTCGACATCGCTCTGCTGCCCGCGGGCCGAGATCAACACTACCGGCGGCGGTTCGTGATTGTAGGCAGTCTTAACACGCCGACAGATCTCCAGGCCGTCCATCCCCGGCAACATGATGTCCAGCAACAGCAGGTCCGGCCTGTGTTCCAGCGCATATTCCAGCGCCTGCAGACCATCCCCAAAAGGAACAACGGTATGTCCGGCAGCTTCCAATCGGCGCTGAATGAGAAACAGGATATGAGCTTCGTCCTCAGCGACCAGTATAGTGCTCATCGGTTGCCCTGCTGCCCATCTCGCGCCAGAGCCAGGCGCAAGGGGGGAGCTTCTCTTGCTTCTGACGCGCTACCAATCGGCCCCAGCGCACAAGGTTTGTAGCTTCATTGTATCACGACGCTGAGACACTGGGGGTGCGCAAAGGTTATCAGTGACTTTGGTTCGCCCGATGGCCCTCATTCCCCGACCTGTTCTCCCGCGCGGCGGGCGTGCGATCGAAAACCAATCCTCTCGCCCCGCGACGCGGTCGCAAGGACGAGAGTGCAGGGGTGAGAGGCAACAGAGGGCAGCAAACTGCCTGACACTTTTTGCACGCACCCAGACGCTGTGAACGCCGTTCTCCACAAGACTCATGCGCTGCGCCGCACAAAACGATATCCCGTCCCCCGCTCCGTGATCAGATATTGCGGGTGGGCGGGGTCTGGTTCCACTTTTTGGCGCAGGCGATGCATATGCACGCGCAGCGTCTCCTCGTATACATCCTGAAGTGGCCACACCCGGCTGAGCAGCACGCGCGTCGGCACTACCTGGTTGGCATTGCGCAGGAGCACATGCAGCAGGTTGGCCTCGATGGGTGTGAGCGGGAATTCGCGCTGACCGGCAAAGAGCACCCGTTGACCGAAATCAATCGCCAGCCAGTCATCTATGCGCACGATGCGGCTCTCGGCGTAATCGAAGCTGGGAATACGGCTCAGCACGCGATACACACGGGCTGCCAGTTCGCGCGGGTCGAACGGCTTGCGCACGTAATCTTCGGCATACTGCACCAGGCCGCGCACCACGGTGTCAGCTTCCTTCTGCCCGGAAATGAAAATGATCGGCACATCTCCCAGCGCCTTCAGCCGATCGCTGAGAGAAAAACCATCCATATCCGGCAACCCCAGATCGATCAAGACCAGGTGTGGCAAACCGTGCCGCTGCACGTGACGCAAGAGCATCTCCGCACTGGAAAAGGCAGAGACCTGATAGCCCTCTGCCTCCAGTTCCTCGCGCACGATCTCCACCAGCCGGGTATCGTCATCTACAATTGCCACATGCCATTGTTGGTAGACGCTCCCCACATTCTCCCCCGCAATTTACCAACTACTTTGGGTGCATTCGGATTTGGGGGCAAGAACTCAGCACAGAAGTGATCTCAGGAAGACTTTGCGAATTCCGCCAGTTTACCTCACCCCTAAATCCCCTCTCCACACGCGGAGAGGGGACTTAGC
>DAOTZZ010000219.1:0-2851 GCA_034433965.1 Anaerolineae bacterium | reverse complement strand
GCCATGCTGGGCGCGGCCATCGGCGAACCGCAATACTGGGGCGGCGGCTATGGCACTGATGCACTGCTGCTGGCAATAGACTATGCGTTCGGCTGGCTCGACCTGCGCCGCGTGTGGTTGCAGACCATGAGCAGCAACGCGCGCGTCGTCCGGCAGATGGAAAAAGTCGGCTTCACGCTCGAAGGGCGGCAGCGTCAGGCGACCTGTGCCGATGGCGTCTGGCAGGACATGCTTTGTTTCGGCCTGCTGCGCCAGGACTGGCCGGGGCGCGAGGCGCTGATCGAGCGGCTGGGCCTGCACAAGAAAGCGATGCAGCGAGGGTAACTCGATGTTTCTGGAAGGAATCCTGGTTGACCTGGTGCCCTACGGCAAACGTTTCACCGAGCAAGAGCACCGCTGGCGCAACAATGAGTCGGCATTTTGGGCGCGCGTCGGCGATCGCCGACCCTTATCGCGGGCCAGCCTGGAACACTGGCGACGAGAACACGCCGAACGCGCCGCCCAACGGGGACGGTTGGAAATCTGGTTTGGCATTCAGACCAAGGACGGCACGCCCATCGGCGATATAGCCCTGAATCGCTTCTGGCCGCATCATCGCGTCGCCATGCTGGGCGCGGCCATCGGCGAGCCGGAGTACTGGGGCGGCGGTTACGGCACCGACGCGCTGCTGCTGGTGGTAGACTACGCCTTCGATTGGCTCGACCTGCGCCGCCTGTGGCTGCAAACGATGGGCAGCAACGTCCGCGTTGTCCGGCAGATGGAAAAGGTCGGTTTCACGCTCGAAGCGCGGCAACGGCGGGCGACCTATGCCGACGGCGTCTGGCAGGATTTGCTCTGCTATGGACTGTTGCGCGAGGAATGGCCGGGGCGTGAGGCGCTGGTCGAGCGGCTGGGCCTGCGCGCCAGGGGGTGAGCCATGCTCTACGGCACGCTGGTTGACCTGGTGCCCTATGGGGCGCACTTCATGGCGCACGATCACGAGTGGTGGAACAGCGAGGCGCAATTCTGGGGCAGCATGGGCGACCGTCAGCCGGTGACGCGCGCGCAGGTCGAGCGCACGCACGGGGAATGGCGCACGTCTACACAGCCACACACAGGCGTGGCCTTCGGCGTGCAAACCAAAGACGGCATCCCGCTGGGCTTTTTCGGCATCAACTGGCTGTCCTATCAGCACCGCGTGGCAGAACTCGGCGCGGTGATCGGCGAGCGGGACTACTGGGGCGGCGGCTACGGCACCGACGCGCTGCTCTTGCTTGTGGACTATGCCTTCGATGTGCTGGATATGCGCAAGGTGTGGCTGACCACCATCAGCAGCAACGTCCGCGTGGTGCGGCAGATGGAGAAGGTCGGCTTTGAGCTGGAGGCACGGCAACGCCAGGCGACGGTGGCCGACGGCGCGCCCTACGACGCGCTGGTCTTTGGGCGGCTGCGCGACCGCTGGCCAGGCTACGCGGCGATGGTCGCTGCGCTGGGGTTGCGCCCGCGGGACTGGAGGGTGCCGTGAACCCTCTCCCTCGCGACTGCGTCGCCGGGCGAGGGGACGGCCCGCAAGCGGCTGGTAGGGGCGGGTTTCAAAATCCGCCCCGCGAGAGACAATTCGGGGATGAGGCAAAGACGCCCCGCGAAAGTTCATAACCGTCTCTGGCCGACGAGTGCAGGAGGTCGGGAGTGTCTGCAAGCTGGCTGACCGTGCTCAGCGTGAGCTGGCGCTCGGTGGAGTGGCTGCGCGATCTGTTCGCTAACATGCTGGCCCTGGCCGAGCAGCCGGACGACCTGCGCTTCCTGGTTGCCGACAACACCAACGGGGCCGATCCCGACCTGCACCGTCTGGACTTCCCTCGCCTGGAGATTGTGCTGGTGAACGTGGGCGGGCAGATCATGTCCATGGCGCACGCCTGCGGTCTCAACACGTTGTGGGAACGGGTGGAGACACCGTTCGCGCTGATTGTTGACCCCGACGTGGCGGTGTTGCGTCCGGGCTGGGATAGCGCCCTGCAGGAGGTCTTCACGACGCGGGACGTGGTGGCTGTTGGCGCGCCGTATCCCTCCTGGAAGCTGGGCAAATATCACGACTTCCCCAGCCCGATCTTCGCCTGCTGGCGGAGCGAGGCCCTGCGCGCGCTGACCCCCGACTGGCGACCCTACGGGCGTACCGCCCGCCGCCGCCTGCTCGACTTCGCGCTGCGCCAGACCTTCTGGCTGCCGCGCGCCATTGACCGCCTGGTGCTGCGTCTGCCGCGCCGACAGCATCGCGCCACCCGGCTGGTCGAGCGGGTAGCAGGTGTAGTGAGCAAAGATACGGGTTGGGAAATCGCGCAGCGGGCGCGTCAACGGGGCTGGCGGGCCGCGCTCTTCGACGTGGTACGCGATCCGGCGGCGCTGGTCGACATTCCTGAGGAGGCAGCTCCGCACTACCGCCGCCTGGCCGACGAATTCGAGCTATACGCCTGGCAGAACCGCCCCTTTGTCACGCACCGCAATCCGACCCTCACCCGTCTCGACTTCAACCTGTGGACGAACCGAAATATTCTCATCTACCAGAACCGCGACGATCAGGCGGCCAAGACCGCCCTGTGGCGCGAACTGGTCGCCGCGGTGCGGTCCACCCTGCCTGATCGCTGGACGTAACAGGTGCGTGCAAGGGTTGTCGGCAGGTGCATTTCAGTTTTGGGGCAATGCCCTTGAGAAACCGTTTGAGAAGCAGGCTCTCGGCTTTACCTCACCCCTAAATCCCCTCTCCGCGTGTGGAGAGATACGGTATTGGTTGTCAAGTAGGAATAGGCATGGTTGAGCAAGAAAGTGCGTAATCGGGGTCAAAGTCACGCTCCTTGACGACCATGGCCCAGGCGAT
>DAOTZZ010000218.1:0-9722 GCA_034433965.1 Anaerolineae bacterium | reverse complement strand
AGCTCGATCAGCCGTTCCAGGCTGTAGCCGGCGCGGTGTGTGGGCGAGGTGACATAACCTTCGGCATGAGCGCCGAACTGTTTCTGAGTGAGGGCCTTGGCGTCATTGGTCATCGGGAGGTCTCCAATGGGGATGCGCTGCCAACGCGTCAGATCGTAGCACGGAATCGGCTGGCAAGGCAGGGAAGCGAAAAAGCCCCGGCGAATGCCAGGGCTGTGATGTCCGACTGTGCGGTGAGATTAGCGATCGCGGCTGACGATGCGCAAAATGTACAGGAACAGGTTGATGAAGTCCAGGTAGAGCTTCAGCGCGCCGATGATCGCCACCTGACGCACCAGCGCCGCGCCGCTGTTGACACCCTGCAGTTCCAGCGCTTCGGCCTGACGCTTGATCCATTGTGTGTCGTAGGCGGTCAGCCCGACGAAGATCAGCACGCCGGCGTAGCTCACCAGCCAGTAGAGCGTCTCGCTGGCCCAGAACAGGTTGACGATGGAAGCGACGATCAGCCCGATCAGCGCCATGAAGAGCAGGCTGCCCAGGCGCGACAGGTCCATCTCCGTGGTGTAGCCGACGATGCTCATCGCGCCGAACATGGCTCCTGTGGCGAACAGGGCCAGGTAAATATCCGTCAGGTCGGCCCAATAGAAGACGGTGGAGAGTGACACGCCCATCACGGCAGCAAAGAGCAGGAACAGATTGGTGGCGCGGCTCGCTTCCAGGCGCTGAATGCGGGCGCTGAGATACCACACCAGCCCGATCTGCACGAATGGCGCGACGATCAGCACGGGGAAGATCGCCGCCGTCAGGCCAGTGACGGCGAACAGCGTCGCCACGATGCCGCTGGTCAACAGGCCCAGCGTCATCCACAGATAGACTTCCTTCATCACCGCGCGCAGGTCTACGCGCGTGCCCAGCACGGTCGCCTGAGGTTGAGGACGGTAAATGTTCACGCTTGGCTTCTCCCGCTGGCCCTTCGGCCAGACTGTGTGCACAGTTCATCTCAATTATAGCGGCAATGATCGCTCATGGCGCGACCAAGACGTAAAATCTGCGTAAAATCCACGGGCTGTTAGCCTTGCGCTATAAGTATTATTGTGAAATAGCGAAAGATTTTTCACGCTTCGAGGGTATGAAGGGCGACCAAACCGGTTTTGCGCCGTAAGCCTTCATGCTATACTGAGGACAAACGGGTGGGAAGCGCATCCTCTTCGCGGGGGCGAACGAGGGTGAGCCTACAGACTTCTGTCGAGGGCGGACTTCATGGATGATCCGCTGAATGAGGGGGCCGGAGATCGCTGTGCGGTGATCTGGCTCGGCCCACCGACACCGCTACTGCATACCATCGCCGAAAAAGCTGATGTGCTGCACGTCCTGACGCCGCGTGCCGCCCTGCGGGCTATCGAACTGGGCGCAGCCTGCTGCCTGGTGCTCGATGCCGCCTTGCAAGGGGTGGACATCGGAGCGGTGTTGCGCGAAGTCCGGCATCGCTGGACGCATGCCGGGCTGGTTCTCATCGCCAATCACGAGATGGCTGGCTGGCCAACGACTCCCCCGTATCCTGAAGTGGATCGCTATGTGACGCCCGATGTCTCCCCCGACGACCTGCTGGCCACGCTCGAATATCTCGCCGAGCGGGCCACGCATCATACCACCGGCGGTGACTATGCGGCGCTGCGCACGCGCGCCCGCTACCTGGAAGGGCTGCTGCAGGCATCCTTCGCCATCTCCGGTGCGCTCAACACGATGGACATCGTGGGCGATCTGCGCGAGATCGGGCGCACCGCTGTGGACGCCGACGATATCGCTGTCTTGCTCACCACCGAGGACTATTCCGAACTGACCGACGCCTTGCACCTGGGCGTCCCTACGGAGTATCTCACCGTTTGCCGCGAACACCTGCAGAAGCTGCCGCCCGAAGAGCGGCTGACGTATCTTTCCGACGAGGTGTTGTTACGCGAGCGGCTACCGGATATGCTGCCCTCGGCCATTCGGGTCCGTGAGGCGGCGGCGGCGGAGGCGTGGTCGTACATGCGCCTGCCGATGATCGTTGAGCAGCGCCTGATCGGGTTCGTCGCCTTCTTCTCCGACCGTCCCGGACAGTTCAACGGCGCACACCTGCAACTGGGCCGCCTGTTCGCGGCACAGGTGGCCGCGGCGGTGCGCAATTTTCAGCTTTACCTGCGTCTGAACAGCGCCGAGCAACGGCAGCGTGCCGTCAGTCAGGTGGCGCGGCTGATCGCCGACGACCTGGCCATCGAAACGGTGTTGGCGCGCATCGTCGAGGAGGCGGTACGCCTGGTGGATGGTCTGGCGGGCATGGTGCAACTGGTGCAGCCCGACCGCAGTCTGGTGGTCAGCGCCGTCTACAATCTGCCCGATAGCCTGGTGGGGCGGCAGATTGACTTCGGGGGCCAGTACGCCAGCCGCATCGCCAGCACTGGCCGACCGCAGGTGCTCACTGGCCCGCACGACTGGCGCGGCGTCACCGGCACGCTGCACCAGGCGGTGCCGCACGACTCGGTCTGGTTCGGTGTGCCGCTGCTCTACCGGGGCATGGTGTTGGGCGTGTTGCAGGTGGTGCGCGAGCGACGCGGCCTGGTAGACCTGCAGGATATCCAGGATGTGCTGATGATGCTGGCTCCGCAGGCCGCAACCGCCATCGCCAAGGCGCAACTGCATACCGCTGTGCGCCAGGAACAGCGTCACCTGGAGGCGGTGCTCAATCACACGCCCGCCCTGGTGATCGTCTGCGATGCGCAGGGGCGCGCCCAACTGGCCAACCGCGAGGCCAAGCGCGTGCTGGAGCGCTGGGGCCTGTCGTTCGAGAGCATTCAGGGCGAGCGCGTGGTGGACGTGCTACAAAGCCTGTTGCCAGAGGATGCGCCGCCGCTGGCTACTCTGGTGGACACGCTCGACCGCACGGTGGAAGTCTCGCTGGGGCGCGCGGGAGAGTACGTGCTGCAGATTGCCACCATTCAGTCGCCCGAAGGCGCAGTGGAGGGGTACGTTGCTGTCGCCCAGGACGTGACGGAGATGCGCCGCATTGACCGCATGAAGGCCAACCTGACGCGCGTGCTCACTCATGACCTGGGCAACCTGCTGATGCTGGCGCATAACCCTGTTCAGCTCCTCGACGAGCCGGATATCACACCAGAGCAGCGGCAGATGCTCAAGCGGATGCTGACCAGCAGTCTGGAGCGTATGGAAGCCCTGGTGCGCGACGTGACCGACCTGGAAATGGCGTCGTCGCTGGGGCACGACACCATGACGCCCTACAAGCTGACGACGCTGGTCGAGCGCGCTGTCAAACGCAACGAGGAGGAGGCCCGCAAGCGCCATCAGACGCTCACGTATACCTGCAACGCCCCCGAACTCCCAACCATGATGGGGCACGCGGTGCTCATCCTGCAGGCGATTGAGAACCTGATCACCAATGCCGTCAAGTATACGCCGGAGGGTGGGCGGATCGACGTGTCGCTGGGGGTAGAAGGGGAGTACGCCGTGGTGCGCGTGCGCGACAACGGCTACGGCATTCCGCCGGACAAGCTAGACATCATCTGGGAGCCGTTCGTGCGCATCAAGGACCCGCGCTATGCACACGTTAGCGGTACCGGCCTGGGGCTGAGCCTGGTCAAAAGCTTCACCGAGGTGCACGGGGGATACGTGTCGGTGGAGAGCGTGGTAGATATAGGCAGCGAGTTTGTCATGCACCTGCCCTTCAAGCCGGTCGAGGCGCGCCCAACGCAGTCCCGCCAACTGTTACAGCTCGACCTGTCGGCGTTGCTGGCACACCGCCTGCCTTTCAGCGGGCGATAGGGTTTCTAAACCCATCCCTACGATTCGTCAATCTTCATCCATACATACGCCTCTACCTGTGCGCCCGCTCGTGTTCGCGGGCGAGCATGGCGCAGCCGATGACCACGGCGTTGTCGCCCAGCGCCGCTTCCAGGATGGGCAGGTTCTCCGGCGCGACCGGGCGGATCAGGTAGCGATAGGTTGTGTTGCGGATGATCGGCAGCAGGAAGCGCCCACACGCTTCGATCAGCCCGCCCCCGTAGACGATGCATTCCGGATCGAGCGCGTTGACCAGGCTGGCAGTGAACACGCCCAGATGATAGGCCGCCCGCGTGATCACGTCGGTAACGACCGGGTCACCTTCTTCCAGGGCGCGGGCCAGCACGCCGCTGGTGATTGGCTCGCCCTCCACATCCATCCACTGCGTCACCACGCTGGAGCGCCCGCCGCGAATTTCGCCCAGGATGTCGCGCTCGATGGCGGTGCGCGAGGCCAGCGCCTCGATGCAGCCGCGTCGTCCACAGCCGCACTGCGGCCCGTCAATGAGCATCACCATATGTCCGATCTCGGCGGCGGCGTTGCGCGCGCCGCGCCACAGCCTGCCATCGAGCACAATCCCACCGCCGATGCCCGTCCCCGGAAAGACACCGACCACCGAGCCGTAGCCCCTGGCCGCGCCGGCAGTGGCCTCCCCGTAGGTGCCCGCGTTCACGTCGTTCTCCACCAGCACAGGCACGCCCAGCAGTTGTTGCAGGCGCATCCCCAGGGGGATGTTCGTCCAGTCTGGCAGATTGGGCGCGAACTCCAACACGCCGGTCAGGTGATCGGCCACGCCTGGCGCGCCGATGCCCACCGCTGCGATGGCCGCCATGTCCAGGTGCGCGTTGGCGACGGCTTCTTCGGCAGTCCTGGCGATACGATCGATCACGTCGTCCACGCCGCGCTCGGCACGAGTCTTGCGCTTGGCTTCGCCCAGGATGCGTCCCTGCTCGTCTACGACGGCGGCCAGAATCTTGGTGCCGCCCAGGTCAATGCCCAGCGTGATTTCTGGCGGGTCTACCAGCGGTCGTTTGTGATTGTGTTTCTTGGCCATGCGCTCGCCTCCTGTCCCCGACGGTGTGTGCTTCTCCCCGCCGTTGATGATAGACGCAAGCCGTCACCGGTGCAACGGGGTGGGGTGGGCAGCGAGCAGTCGTCAGCGGTCAGCTTTCGGTCGTAAGGGGCCGGGGGTTGAGGGCCATCGTGCACACCAAAGTCGGCTTGCACGCACCTGCGGGCACGGGGTGCGGGCGACGTTGCGCTATAATGGGGCATCGGCAACCCCTGAGCAGGAGCGAGGAGCATGGCACACCCTTCCACATCCCCGTCCGAACCGCAGGGTGAGCGCCGCCCGGCGGTGAGCCGCCCCTATGTGCCCGGCTACGGCATCCCGCAGCAGGTCGAGGGCACGCTGCCGTGGAGCTATGTCGTCGAGCGGCTGGCGCAATCGCGCAATTACTGGATCGCCACTGCCACTCTCGACGGCGTACCGCACGCCGTGCCGGTGTGGGGCGTGTGGCTGGACGAGACGCTCTACTTCGGCGGCGGACCGCAGACGCGCTGGTCGCGCAACCTGGCCGCCAACCCCCGCGTGGTGGTGCACCTGGACGACAGCGAGCAGGCGGTGATCCTGCAGGGCACGGTGACGCGCATTGACGACCCCGCGCATCCGCTGATCGCCCGCCTGGACGCTGCCTATCTGGCCAAGTATGGCATGGAACACGGCGTGCCCATCTGGATACTGCGCCCGCATACGGCTTTCGCCTGGACGCGCTTCCCCGACGACGCCACGCGCTGGACATTCGAGTAGAGCCAGCAGCCCTCAGCCTTCGGCAACCGGCGGGGTGTTCTTGGCTCTCAGCTACCCGCTGCACCACCAGCGATAGTCAATGTCCGGGAAGAGGCGGTCTTTTTCCCACAGGTCTGCTGCCAGCGCCACGTCCGGCTGACCGCGCTCGACGCTCTGAGCCAGGGCCAGGAAGCGTTCCAGGTGTTGGCTGAAGCGCTGCACGGCGTATTGTCGCGCCTGCCCGGTGGTGACCAGGAAGGGCCAGTCCGAGCTTTCCAGCAACACCAGTTCGCGGGCGGCCTGATTGAGCACGGCCCGCAGCGCCTCATCGTCATAGCGGTCGCGGTAGCGGTCGGCCAGGCGCTGCATTTGCCGCTCGGCGTCGTGTATGGGCGCCCACATCCAGTGTGTGTCGTTGTTGTCCCAGGTGAAGTGTGTGCCGCCCGCACCCCAACTGCCCTCCGGCAGGTGAATGACCTCCTGCGGCGGGTGCTTTTCCAGGTATTCGGAGGCGGTCACCAGGTCTACTTTGGGGTTGGCGGCCAGCAGACGCAGCACTTCCTTGAGCCAGTCCACCCCCTCGAACCACCAGTGGCCGAACAGCTCGGTGTCGTAGTTGGAGGCGATGATGCCATAGCCCAGGCCATGATCCCACTGCGCCTGCAGGATGCGCTCCACCAGCGCGGCGAAGTCCTGCGCGTGCATACGCACTTTGTGCTGCGCCCAGTCCGGATGATAGAAGTCCTTGTCGCCCAGGTCTACTTTGGCACCGGTGACGCGCCAGTACTGCAGCCCGCTGAGGCCGTCTTTGCGGTGAAATTCGCGGTAGTCGAAGTCGCCGGGGTAGCCCCACTGCGCCGACCACACCCGCTGACCAGTCTCGTTGTTGCGCCCGATGACGGCCACGCCGCTGTGCTCGTCGGCGTGCGGACCGGCGGTGGTGTCGCTGACATAGTAGGCGCGGAAAGTGGTCAGCGGTTGCGCGGGCATGGGCGCAGCGGACATGGGCACCAGGTAGCGCCGCTTGATCTCGCCGTATGGCCCGATGGCCTCGCCCGCCGCCACGCCGACCGGCGCACCGCCGGTGATCAGGTGTGTCTCGCTGAAGAACAGCCGCAGCCCCTGTTCGGCCAGGAAGCGCTCGATGCCGGGGCGGATGCGCCCGTCTTCGTCGTAATAGGCGGGGCGGTAGGCGCATTCCGGCAACCAGATCGCCCGCGGCGCGCGCCCGAAGAAACGTCGGTAGCTCTGCACGCCCGCCCGCAGTTGCCCGCGGATGGCCGAATCCGTGCCCAGCAGCGGCAGATAGCCGTGCGTGGCCGCGCAGGTGATGATCTCGATGAGCCCTTCGTCCTGCAGGCGTTTGAACGCGCCGATCAGGTCGCGGCCATAGCGCCGATCCAGCGCGTCCTTGACCCGCTCGTAATAGTCCAGGTAGAAGCGGGCCAGATACTCCAGGTGCGGGTTACTCGCCGGACGGGGCGGCTCGGCGGTGAAGGCCGCGCTGACCCCCGCGCGGTCCACCGGCGGCAACTCGCCTTCCTCGGCCTCTTCGCGGGGGACGGGGCGGGCCTGCGTCTCGCCACGGAAGCGCAACACGTCTTGCTTGGCGCGGGCGATCTTGTCGTCCAGGTATTCGTCCAGGTGATCCAGCACGTCGGGGTCGGCCAGTTGCTCGGCCAGCACGGGGGTGATGCCCACCGTCAGGCGGAAGGGCACGCCCTCTTCGCGCAGGTCGTAGAGCGCATTGAGCAGGGGGATGTACGTCTCGCTGGCCGCTTCGTGAATCCACTCTTCGCCATGCGGCCAGCGCCCGGCCAACCGCGCATAGGGCAGGTGACTGTGCAGCACAAAGGTGAAAGCTCCGATTGCGCTCATGCTCGCTCGTCCTCTCGCACGTATCCGGTCGTGGCCCGGCCAGGCCGGAGCCTGCCTTCATTGTAGCGGCAGAGCGGGGTGCGGGCCAATGAGGGGTATTTGTGTTTTGGGGTGGTGATTTTCGAACCGCAGACCAAGAACTCTGTGGTGAATTGCGCCCCAAACCCGAATGCGCCGCCGACTACAGTTGCGCGGCCAGGGTGCTTGTGATAGGATGAAAGCGTCGCGTGCAGGCGCAATTAACAAGAAGAAGATGATGTTTTTACGAGAACCCCCCTTAACAGGCTTATGACGTAATAGAATTTGATAGGAGGGGGTCTCGTAAAAGAATGATGAGTTTCTGACTAATCTCAGATGCACTTTAACAACTCCAAAGAGCAAGCTCATAGATAGCATGAAAACATTCGCCTCTGATGGCGTAAATTTATTCTTCGTTGCGTTGTACTTGACAGAAAATGGGACTTGGGTTATATTCGAAACATCCTCATGCCCGTAAGGGCATTACGACTCCAGCCGTTGGGGTGGCGTATCACGACGTAGTTACCGTATATTCGAAACATCCTCATGCCCGTAAGGGCATTACGACGGTCTACTGTGTCTGCGTCATGGCTTCAGCAATTTGCTCCCAATTCGAAACATCCTCATGCCCGTAAGGGCATTACGACGCTCACGGCGCTGGCGGGAGTACTCGATCCCGCCACGGTCGATTCGAAACATCCTCATGCCCGTAAGGGCATTACGACTTGACAATCTTGTGCTCAATCCCGAAGTTATTTTCATTCGAAACATCCTCATGCCCGTAAGGGCATTACGACTGGGCATATTCCGAGGCCCCCTTCAGGGCTTCGATTGCGTTATATTCGAAACATCCTCATGCCCGTAAGGGCATTACGACGAATGTTATACTTCCGAGGCCGCGCCAACGCGCGGCTTCGGAGGCATTGATTCGAAACATCCTCATGCCCGTAAGGGCATTACGACAGATAGAAATCAATGAGCTTGCTGGCAATGTGCGGCTTTTCGATTCGAAACATCCTCATGCCCGTAAGGGCATTACGACGAAGAAATGAACCTGAATATCATTGATTACAACCGTGATTCGAAACATCCTCATGCCCGTAAGGGCATTACGACCATCGAGGAACTCCTCGATGGAGGAGAAGTACAATATACATTCGAAACATCCTCATGCCCGTAAGGGCATTACGACGGGGTCCCAGGGCGACGGGGCCGACTCAGAACGGTAAGTCATTCGAAACATCCTCATGCCCGTAAGGGCATTACGACTAAGCGCTACCAGCAACGGCAGGAAACGCAAAAGACAAGGGCGATTCGAAACATCCTCATGCCCGTAAGGGCATTACGACAGAGGCCCCCGTAGGCCTCCCATTCAAAGACGTGCCCTTTTCATTCGAAACATCCTCATGCCCGTAAGGGCATTACGACCACAAGAAGCTCGAAAGGCTTCCCTAACTCCTGCGATATTCGAAACATCCTCATGCCCGTAAGGGCATTACGACTGCCAGAATACGGTTGTGTATCCTTCCCCGCCTACGTACGGGATTCGAAACATCCTCATGCCCGTAAGGGCATTACGACTTACGTACCTCAGGGTGTCTTGCTACTCCTTATCGTCTGCATTCGAAACATCCTCATGCCCGTAAGGGCATTACGACTTCGGACGAGGACACATGTATCCTCATCCGTTGGGAAGACTTCTATTCGAAACATCCTCATGCCCGTAAGGGCATTACGACCCTGTCAAGAGCTTCTGGTACAGGTCGGGGTCTTCATAGCATTCGAAACATCCTCATGCCCGTAAGGGCATTACGACAAAGAAGCCAGGACCGAACATCACGCTGACCCGATAGCGCGGGATTCGAAACATCCTCATGCCCGTAAGGGCATTACGACGCTGGCGGCATGAATACCACTAGCTCCTGGTTCAAGAAAGCGTGATTCGAAACATCCTCATGCCCGTAAGGGCATTATCCGGACATACTGCTGTCCTCTGTCCGCTCAGATGCTCACGCCCCCGCAGTACGCGGGGGTTTCTGTTTGCGCCGCAATTGCCCCGCACCCCCGCCCGCAGTACAATGAAGTCAACGCACGGCGTACCATCCGCGGGTGGGCCGATATGATCACACGGCTGTTGTTGATTGACTCCGACATTTCCTTCATCGTCACTCTCAAGGGGGCGCTGGAGAGCACCGGTCAGTTT
>DAOTZZ010000217.1:0-9446 GCA_034433965.1 Anaerolineae bacterium | reverse complement strand
CATCGTCCCGCTCAGCCAGGGTGCGGTCAATGATCTTGTCGAGTTCGCCGCGGTCCAGCCATACACCCCGGCACTGCGGGCAGTAGTCAATCTCGACCCCTTCACGGGTTGTTATCAACAGATCGGTGGTTTGGCAGACAGGGCATTTCATGAGTGACCTCCAGTTGTCTATGCTTGCGAATCGCTCGATACACTTGGCAAGGTCCGTTCGCGCCGGCGCAGCAGCCACTTTTCTACCTCGATGGCGGCAAAGACCAGGCTGCCCAACCCCACGCACAGGGCCAGTTCGAAGGCGGATAGCGGCGTCACTTTGAAGAACTCGTCCAGGAAGGGCACGTAGATGGCGGCCAGTTGCAGCGCGATCACGGCGACCACCATGACCAGCAGGATAGGATTGGAGCGTATGCCGAGCGTGAACAGCGACGTTTCGGAAGATCGCGAGGCTAATGCCTGCCCGATTTGCAAGAAGGCCAGCGTGGTGAAGATCATGGTCTGCCAGGTACGCGAGTCGCCGTAGCCTGCGTGGTGGAAGATCGTTCCCACCCCCAGGGCCAGCGCGCCGATCAGCACACCTACCCATAGCACATGATAGCGCAGACCAGCACTGAGGATACTTTCATCTTTCCTGCGCGGTGGACGTTGCATGATCCGCCGGTCGGCGGGTTCCATGCCCATGCCCAGGCCCAGCAAGCCGTCGGTGAGCAGATTGAGCCACAACAACTGCAGCGGTAAGAGCGCTACGGCAATGCCGAAGAAGGGAGCGAAGAGCATGACGATCACCTTGCCGATATTGCCCGCGATCGAGAACTTGACGAAACGCCGGATGTTGTCGTAGGTCGCGCGGCCTTCTTCGACGGCAGCGACGATGGTGGCGAAGTTATCGTCGAGCAAGACCATCTGTGCCGCTTCTTTGGAAACATCCGTGCCCGCAATGCCCATTGCCACGCCGATGTCGGCCTTTTTGAGAGCGGGCGCATCGTTGACCCCGTCGCCCGTCATGGCCACGACGTGCCCCTGCTGTTGCAGTGCCTCGACAATGCGCAATTTGTGTTCCGGCGTGACGCGGGCGAACACTGATACGTCCTCGACCGCCGCCGCCAGTTCTGCTGACGACATGCGTGTTAGCTCCTGACCGGTCTTCACGCGCCCGTTGGTGGTAATGCCCAGGTCGTAGGCGATGAAGCGCGCCGTCAACGGGTGATCGCCAGTGATCATGATCGGGCGAATGCCCGCTTCGCGGCAGGTGGCAATGGCCTGTCTGACCTCCGGTCGAGGCGGATCGATCATACCGACCAAACCGACGAAGATCAGATCGCGTTCCAGTGCATCCGTATCGGCGGGTGGGATGCCGTTCAATGGGCGGACGGCCAGGCCGAGCACGCGCATCCCTTTCAGCGCCAGATCGTCGCTGGCGACCTGAATACGCTCGCGCCAGTGCGCGTCGAGCGGAACCGGCCCGTTTTCATCCCAAACATGGCTGGCAATCTCCAGCAGCCCGTCTACTGCGCCCTTGGTGAGAACAACATATTCTGCGCCCAGCGTGCACAGGGGGCTGAGCACAGATGGCTGACCCGTGCCGTCAGTGGGCAGCCGGTGTACGGTGGTCATGCGTTTGCGTTCGGAGTCGAAGGGGAGTTCGGTCAGGCGTGGCGCAAGCGCTTCGAGCGAGCTTTTGTCCAGGCCAGCCTGTGTGGCCGCAACCAGCAGTGCCCCCTCGGTAGGGTCGCCGATAGGCACAAAGCGCCCGTTCTGCGGATCGGGCGAAAGCGTGGCGTCGTTGCACAGCGCACCTGCTGCCAGTACCAACCCCACGGAAGGCGGGGCCACTTTCAACAGGTCACTGGTCTGTGAGGCGCCGAGCAATGTTGGCGTCGGGTGACGCCCTGTCCCGGCCAGTTCGAGATAGTGGCCCGCCACGTCAATAACCGTCACCGTCATGCGGTTCTCGGTAAGTGTGCCCGTCTTGTCGGAACAAATCACGGTGACCGAACCGAGCGTTTCCACGGCGGGCAGCTTGCGGATCAAAGCACGTCGTCGCAACATGCGTTGGGCGCCCAGGGCGAGCGTCACCGTGACCACAGCGGGCAACCCTTCGGGGACGACCGCCACAGCCACGCTGACTGCCGTAAGGAACATCTCACTGAGGGATTCGCTGCGGGCTGCGCCGATGAGCAGAACCAATCCCGCGGTGACCGCCCCTGCCAGCGCCAGAGACTTGCCCACCTGATCGAGTTGCCGTTGCAGGGGTGTAGCCTGTTCGGAAACCTCCTGGATCAGGTCGGCGATGTGGCCCAATTCGGTGTTCATGCCAGTAGCCACCACAACGCCTTTGCCACGCCCATAGGCCACCTGTGTCCCCAGGTAGGCCATGTTGGCGCGGTCTCCCAGGGTAAGATTGGGATTGGCGAGCGGATCGCTGTGTTTTTCGATCGGCTCTGACTCACCGGTGAGCGCTGCTTCAAGGATGCGCAGGTTAACGCTTTCGATCAGGCGCAGGTCAGCAGGCACCAGGTTTCCGGCTTCCAACAGGACGATGTCGCCGGGCACCAGGGTTTGGGCGGGTACCCGTTCTTCCTGGCCATTGCGTCGGACGCGCACTATGGGCGCAGAAAGTCTCTTGAGAGCAGCCATGGCCTGTTCGGCGCGGTATTCCTGTACGAATCCTAGCAGCGCGAAGAGCACGACAATGGCGGAAATGGCCGCGGTCTCCAGGGGTTTGCCCAGCAGCGCCGAGACAGCCGCTGCGGCAATGAGGATGAGCACCATTGTGCTGGTAAACTGTTCCCACAGAATGCGCCATGGGGCTTTGCTGCCGCGCTCTTGTAGTTCATTGGGGCCATTCTTTGCCAACCGCTGTGCCGCTTCGTCACTGCTCAGGCCATGGTTGGCATCAACGGCCAGGCTATGCAGCACGGCTTCGACAGACTGAGTGTGCCAGGGTTGTGACTCTTGAGCTGGCGAGCGAACGGACATAGGGCAAGCGTTCCTCACTGGATCGAGTGATGACTGAGTTCGAGCGTTACCAGTACGACAGGGTGAACCAAGTGTAGATCGTAGCAAAATGACTTCTACATCGGCGGCCCCCAATTAGTGGGGGGAGACTGTCGCATTTCTAACATTGCCCAACCGATTTCTGATGTTAGTAGGGTATAGTTTTCCTTATAATCTAAAAATGTTGGCTACGATCTACTGCTATGACCGTATCCAAAACCATGAGGGGGTAGACGACGATGACCGTCGCCGTGCTTTCCGGCTTTGGGCTGGCGCTGGCCGCGCCTTGGCTGCATCACCGGCTGCGGCGTGGAGCGGGCTGGTTGCTGGCGCTGCTGCCAGCGGCGCTCACCGCTTACTTCGCCGCGCAGCTTCCTCGCCTGGCCGAGGGGGAAACGCTGACCGAAACGGTCGCCTGGATACCCTCGCTGGGGATAGACCTGGCGTTCTACCTGGACGGCCTGAGCGTGACTTTTGCCCTGCTGATCAGCGGGATCGGCGCGCTGGTGCTGCTCTATGCCAGCGCGTATCTGGCCAAAGACCCGCTGCTGGGGCGCTTCTACCTGTATTTGCTGGTCTTCATGGCCTCCATGCTGGGCGTGGTGCTGGCGGACAACCTGATCACGCTGTTCGTCTTTTGGGAACTGACGAGCATCAGTTCCTACTTGTTGATCGGCTTCAACCACGAGCAAAGCAGCTCGCGGGCGGCGGCGTTGCAGGCGTTGTTGGTGACGGGCGGGGGCGGGCTGGCGATGCTGGCCGGACTGGTATTGCTGGGCCAGGTGGCCGATACCTACACCCTCAGCGCGCTGGCGGTGACGGGCGAGCGCGTCCGCACCGACGATCTCTACCCGGCAATCCTGGCGCTGGTGCTGGTGGGCGCGTTCGCCAAGTCGGCGCAGTTCCCGTTCCATTTCTGGTTGCCCAATGCTATGGAAGCGCCGACGCCTGTCAGCGCCTATCTGCATTCGGCGACGATGGTCAAGGCGGGCGTGTATTTGCTGGCGCGGCTCAGCCCTGTCTTGGGCAGGACGGCGGCCTGGCAGGGTGCGGTGATCGTGGTGGGAGGGGCGACGATGTTGCTGGGCGCATACCTGGCCTGGCAACAAGTGGACCTCAAGCGCATCCTGGCCTATTCGACGATCAGCGCGTTGGGGATGCTGGTCTTGCTGCTGGGCATCGGCGGGGCGCTGGCGGCCAAAGCCGCGATGACCGTGTTGGTGGCGCACTCGCTCTATAAAGGGGCGCTGTTCCTGGTTGCCGGAGCGCTCGATCACGAGACCGGCACGCGCGATGTGACGCGCCTGGGCGGGCTATGGCGGGCCATGCCGGTCACCGGCATGGCGGCGATCCTGGCAGGGGCGTCCATGGCCGGGCTGCCGCCGCTCTTTGGCTTCGTCGCCAAGGAGGTATTCTACAAGGCGACCGCCGATGCGCCCGACGTGCCCGCCCTTTTGACGGCGCTGGCCGTCGCCAGCAGCGTGCTGATGGTGGCTGCCGCTGGCCTGGTGGCGTTCAAACCGTTCTTCGGCGCGCGCGCTGCGACGCCCCGCCATCCTCATGAAGCGCCGATGCGCATGTGGTTGGGGCCACTGACGCTGGCCGGACTGAGCGTGGCCCTGGCGTTGGGGACGGGACAGGTGGCCGAGTACGTCATCAAACCGGCGACGGCGGCGGTGCTGGCCGCCCCGGCCAAGGTCGAACTGATGCTGTGGCCAGGGATCAACGCGGTACTGCTGCTCAGCCTGTTGACACTGGCGCTGGGCACAGCGGTTTACCTCTGGCGCGGGGCGCTTATTCCCTGGGCGCGTCGCCTCGACCTGGGCGGGCGCGTTGGCCCGTTGCGCGGCTATGGGCACGCGCTAGATGGGTTATTGTGGCTGGCCGACCGGCAGACGCGCATCCTGCAGAACGGCTATCTGCGCTTCTACCTGATCACCATTGTGGTTACTACGGTAGCGCTGGTGGGCTATGCAGCCCTGACACAGACCGATCTGGGCGGAGTGCTACGCGCGCCGGAGATGCGCATCTATGAGGTGGCGATCGTCGCGGTGATCCTGGCTGCGACCGCTGCTGTCACGCGGGCGCGTTCACGCCTGGCAGCGGTGGTGTCGCTGGGGACGGTGGGCTATGGCGTGGCGTTGCTCTATATCCTCTTCGGCGCGCCCGACCTGGCTATGACGCAGTTCGCGGTAGAGACGTTGACAGTGTTCTTGTTCGTGCTGGTCATCTACCGGCTGCCCCGTTTCGCCACCCTGACCAGCCGGGCGGAGCGCTGGCGCGACGCCGTCATTGCCCTGAGCGCCGGGGCAATGATGACTCTGCTGGTGCTGATCGTGACAGCGGACCCGTCGCGCACGCACGTCGCCTCGTTCTTTGCCGACAACAGTGTGACGCTGGCCAAGGGACGCAATATCGTCAACGTTATCCTGGTAGACTTTCGCGGACTCGATACGCTGGGCGAGATCACGGTGCTGGCCGTGGCAGCGGCGGGGGTCTTCGCGCTGCTGAAGTTGCGTCCGACGCATGGCCCGTCGCGCGAGGCCGAGGCGGTGCTCGCTCGAACCCAGGAACTCCAGCCGGCAGCTGTGACTCCGGCGGAGACGGATGCGGCGGCAGGTGATTGAAGGAGGGAAGGGCATGGATTCGGTGGTACTCCGCACGGCCATCCGCTACCTGTTGCCTTTGCTGCTGCTGTTTTCGGTCTTTGCGCTGCTGCGCGGACACAACGAACCAGGCGGCGGCTTTGTGGGCGGGCTGGTGGCCTCCTCGGCCTTTGCCCTCTACGCCATCGCCTATGATGTGGAGCGCGCCCGCCAACTGTTGCCGGGCAGCCCGCGCCGTCTGATTGGGCTGGGGCTGCTGGTAGCTGCGCTCAGCGGTATGATCGGCGTCCTGGCGGGCGAACCCTTCATGACCGCGCAATGGGATAACCGTCCGATCCCGGTGGTCGGCAAACTGGGCACGCCGCTGCTATTCGACATTGGCGTCTATCTGACCGTGATCGGCGTCGTGCTGACGATCATCTTCGCCCTGGCAGAGGAGGAATGACCGTGGAAGTCGTGCTGGCGATCGTCATCGGCGCGCTGTATGCCGCTGGACTCTACATGATGATGCGGCGTAGCCTGGCCAAGGTTGTCATTGGGTTGTCGCTGTTGGGCTACGCGGCCAATTTGCTCATCTTCACCGTCAATGGTGTGATTCGTGGCCGACCGCCGCTGGTGCCGGAAGGGGCCGTGCGCCCGGTCGAGCCGTTCGCCGATCCGCTGCCTCAGGCGTTGATCCTGACGGCGATCGTGATTGGTTTCGGGGTGCAGGCCTTCGCCCTGGTGCTCTTCAAACGGACTTATCAGACGGCGGGCACGGACGATCTGGATCAACTGCGTTCCACTGAATTGCCCAAGAAGCCCGCCCGACCGGGGGCTAGTGGATGACGGGGGCGACAATGAGACTGCTCTTGCTCCTGCCGATCCTCATCCCGTTTTTGACGGCGGTGTTCGCGCTGCTGGCCTGGCACAACCGCTCCCTGCAACGGCGCATCAACGTCGTGGGGGCGGCGTTGCACCTGGCGGCAGCGCTGGCGTTGCTGGCCTGGGTGTCGGGCGAAGGCATTCAGGCCGTGCAGATCGGGAACTGGCCCGCGCCGTTCGGCATCACTATCGTGGCGGATCTGTTCAGCGCGATCATGGTGGTCATGACCGGGCTGATGGGCCTGGCCGTGGCGGTCTACTCACTGGGGAGCATTGTCGCCCGGCGCGAGTCGTTCGGCTATTATGCGCTGCTGCATACCCTGCTGATGGGCGTGAGCGGGGCTTTCCTGACCGGCGACATCTTCAATCTCTATGTGTGGTTCGAGGTGATGCTGATCGCCTCGTTCGTGTTGATGACGCTGGGCGGCAGCCGGCAACAACTGGAAGGCGCGCTGAAGTACGTGACGATCAACCTGATGTCGTCGGCGCTATTCCTGGCGTCGGTGGGCATTCTCTACAGCGTGACCGGCACGCTCAACATGGCTGACCTGGCGCGACAGTTCAACGGCGAGCGAGCGGTAGACCCCGGCCTGGCGACTGTGCTGGCGATGATGTTTCTGGTGGCGTTTGGCATCAAGGCGGGCCTCTTCCCACTCTTCTTCTGGCTACCGGCATCCTATCATACGCCGCCCATTGCCATCACCGCGTTGTTCTCTGGCCTGCTGACCAAGGTGGGGGTCTATGCGCTGGTGCGCGTCTTCACGCTGATCTTCGTGCACGATATAGCCTATACCCATACTCTGCTGTTGATCATCGCCAGCCTGACCATGCTGACAGGTGTGCTCGGCGCGGTGGCACAGATGGAAGTCCGGCGGCTGCTGTCGTTCCACATCATCAGCCAGATTGGCTATCTGCTGATGGGGTTGGGGCTGTATACCCAACTGGCGCTGGCGGGCACGATCTTCTTCATGGCGCACGTGATCATCGCCAAGTCGGCGCTGTTCCTGGTCAGTGGGGTGATGCGGCGGCAGGCGGGGAGCTATCATCTGAAGGAATTGGGCGGGCTATATCGCGCCAGCCCTGCTCTGGCGGCGCTGTTCTTCGTGCCCGCCATGGCGCTGGCCGGGTTGCCGCCGCTATCGGGCTTTTGGGCCAAGCTGGCGCTGGTGCGCGCCGGCCTGCAGACGGGGGACTACGCGGTCGTGGCGGTGTCGCTGGCGGTGAGCCTGCTGACGCTGTTTTCCATGACCAAAATCTGGGCCGAGGCATTCTGGAAAGCCAACCCGCGACCAGAGCATCCCTTTGCGCGGCTGGCCCCGCAGACTCTTCGCCCCTTGTTGCTGCCCACAGTGGGCCTGGCCGCGCTGACGGTGGTGCTGGGCGTGGCGGCGGAACCGTTCTTCGTGCTGGCAACCGATGCGGCAACGCAACTGCTCGATCCGGCGCTGTATATTCGGGCGGTGCTGGGAGGTGGCACATGAACACACCCATGCTCAACATGTTGCTGGCGCTGGTGTGGGTTGCGCTGACGGGGACGTTCACGCCGGCCAATCTACTATTCGGCTTCGTGCTGGGCTATGGCTTGCTGGCTATCTTGCAGCGCCTGATGGCTCCTTCGCGCTATTTCAGCACGGTGCCGAAGGTCGTTTCCTTCACGTTGTTCTTCGTGGCGGAGCTGATCCAGGCCAACATGCGCATGGCGTTGACGGTGTTGTCGCCGCGACTGCGCCCGCGCCCGGCTGTGGTTGCCATTCCGCTGGACGTGCGCTCTGACCCGGCAATTTCCCTGCTGGCCAACCTGATCACCCTGACGCCAGGCACGCTCCATCTGGACGTGTCCGCCGACCGGCGAGTGATGTATGTGCACACCATCCATGTAGACGACCTGGAACGCTTTCGGCAGGAGATTAAGAGCGGCTTCGAGCGGCGGGTGAAGGAGTTGTTGGAATGAGCGTGAACGATCTGGCTCTGTATGGCGTCCTGCCGGCGCTGGTGCTGGCCATCGTGTTGACGGTCATCCGGCTGCTGCGCGGGCCGAGTCTGCCCGACCGCGTGATGGCGCTCGACCTGCTGACGACGCTGGGCATCGGCGTGATCGCCGTCTATGCGATCGCCACGGATCAGCCTGCCTTCCTCGATGTGGCTATCGCGACGGCGCTGATCTCGTTTCTGGGGACAGTCGCCTTTGCCTACTATATCGAGAGGACGGTGTGAGCATGGGTGAGATGGTCACAGGCCTGTTGATGGTAGTGGGCGCGTTCTTCATGGTAGTGGCGGGGTTGGGCGTGCTGCGCATGCCCGACCTGTTCCTGCGCATGCCGGCCAGCACCAAAGCGTCTACGTTGGGGGCGGGGGCGCTATTGCTGGCGGTTGCCGTGCATTTCGGCGACGTGGGCGTCACCAGCCGGGCTGTTGCCACCATCGTCTTTCTGCTGCTCACCGCGCCCATCGCCGCGCATATGTTGGGGCGGGCCGGGTATTTTGTGGGCGTCAAGCTGGTGGAAACAACCGTGATTGACGAACTCGCCGGGCAGTACGATCTGCGCTCGCACCGCTTGAGGAGCAAAGAACTGACGGCTGTGCCGCAGGAAACGCCTCAGCCTGATGCCTGAGCGCGGCGCATTGCTCGCAGCACCCCCCACGTTCCGGCGATCACCCCCGCGATCGCCAGGATGGGCGTGCCTATCTGCCAGGTGAGGGGCAGACCGGTCGCGCCCAGGTGAAAGAGCGCCAGCGGCTCGCTCTGCCCTTTGACCAGCAGACGCAGCGCGCCGACAATGGGCGCGTCCGCAGCGCTGAATGCGGCCTGCGCCGACGGATCGGCGAAGCGTGCGGCCAGACGGGCGTAGTGCGCAGCCGGATTGGTGAGCACGCCTGCCAGGTTGAGCAACGCGCCCAGGCCAATGGTCAGCACTGCTGTCCCCAACCAGTTTCGGCGCAGGGGAAGGGCCAGCAGCGGCAGGCAACTGAGCGGTAACAGCGGCA
>DAOTZZ010000216.1:0-2870 GCA_034433965.1 Anaerolineae bacterium | reverse complement strand
AGTCTACATGGCCTGGAGCGAGTTTGCCAGAGGTTGCCATTGCGCCCTCGGCACTTCTGCGATTCAAGAGCATTGCCCCAGAACGCGAATGCACCCGGTCTCACTCCGCATTGCCGGAAGGCCCGCGACCGCGTAGAATACGGGCGTGGCTTGCACAGGCCCTTCCGTCAGGTGAGTTATGCCGCACATCCTGGTGCACTACGCACCCCCTGATCACAAATTTGCGCACCATCTCGCCGTGCAGTTGGAGCAGCGGGGGATGGTCGTCTGGCCGGTGCCCGATCCCGCACTTCGGCGAGATGAACCTGTGCCAAAGGACGGCGATGGCCTGGCCGACGCCTCGCATATCGTGATCGTGCTGTCGTCGCACAGCAGCACACCCGACGGCGAACCGCACTGGGCCTCTGCGTTGCAGGGCGATGCCAGAGTGATTGTGGTGACCTGCGACCGCTGCACCGTGCCCGACGCCCTGGCTTCGTATCCGGTGGTGGACTTCGAGGGGCAGTTTCTGCCGGGGTTCGAAGAACTGGTGCGGCGGCTCAAGCGCAGTCACGCGCCGACCCGTCCGCTGACCATCGAACACCCGCCGCCGGTCGCCAAGCATGACCTGCTGCCGTTGAGCCTGCCCGCTGAACGCTGCTGGCGCGAAGACCGCCTGCGCATTAACTACACTCTGCCGATCATCCTGACGGCGGAAGAATTGCAGACCCGCCTGCCCGCGTTCCTGGTACAGGCCAACTTTGAGCTGGAGCGGGCCACCAACAAGCAGGTGCGCGGGCGTCGGCTGCGGCGCTACCGGCTATTCGACCCGCGCCGCGCTGAGCACACCATCACCATCAAGCGGCGTTCAGGGGAACTGGCGGTGTATTACCGCATGGCGCGGATGCAGGTCTTCCACTGGTTTCCCGCCCACTACCGCACCCTCGACCGCGAGGCAGCGGCGCTCTACCGCTATCTGGTCACCGGTCAGCTTGAGGGTATCCTGAAGCCAGTCGAGCAGCAGGCGCGGCGGGCGATTCTCGTCTCCTGGGGGGCGATTGTCGTCTTCTGGCTGGTTATCTTCGGGCTGGTCTACCTGATCGCGCGCTGAAACGTCCCGCTGCTTCTCCCTCAGCCTATCTTCAGCGCAAGCCACGCCATCACCCCGACGATCAGCACCGTCACCGCGCCGTAACCGAGCAGACGGCGCATCACCGCGCCTTCGCTTGCGCCGACGGTGCTGCAGCCCACCGTCACCTTGGCGGGCGACATCACGCTGATCACCGCCGCGGCGGCTGTCTGCGCGCCGAGGATGACGGTCACCGACAGGCCCAGCATGGCGGCGGTATCTCGCTGTAACACGCCGAAGACGGCATTGCTGTTGACGTTGCTGCCGGTGACGAACGCGCCCAACGCGCCGATCAGCGGGGCCAGGAAGGGGTACAGATCGCTGGGGACGGCGTCGCTCATGCCGCGTGCCAGCACCTCGACCATGCCCGCGCGCTCCATGGTGGCGGCGATGGCGACCATCATGAACACCCCCACTGCCGACTTGACCGCCCGTCCGCCGGACTGCTGCAGGATGTCGCGGGCCGCCCCCGGCGGGTAGAAGCCGCGCCGCGCGTAGAGAGCATAGGCCAGCAGGCTGCTATAGACGATGATCAGACCAGGATGCCCCGGAATCCCAAAACCGGCGTCTTCCTCCGGCGCAATTGTCCAGCCGCGACCGGTCGTCGTGCCGGGGATGTCCACGGCCACAGCCCACTGCCCCAGATACTCTTTGACAGGAGCTATGCCGCGCAGCCCCAGCGCCAGGGCGATCAGCACGGCGTAGCTCGCCAGCGCCAGCGGGATGGAGGGCAGCGGACGGCTGTTCGACGAGGAAGCGGCGGGCGGATCGGCGTGTTCGGCGCGCAGCCGCACCCAGATCACCGAGACGGCCAGTCCGGCCAGCCCTCCGCCGATGGCTCCGAGCGTCCACAGACCGCTGACAGCCAGCGCGTATTGGGCCAGACCCATCACCGTCCCCGTGACCAGGACATAGGGCAGCGCACGCCGCACGCCGCGCCAGCCCTCCAGCGTGTGCGCGCCCATCAGGCCGCTGGCGTAGCTGAGCAAGCCGAGCATGGTCGCCGCCGCCGGAGCGAGCCGCTCACCGGAGAGACCGGTCACGTTGACCAGCATGACGAACGACGCCGCCAGCGACCCGAACGAGACCGCCCAGCCATGCCCGATGGCCGGGATTACCGCCGCGGCGACCTGTGGCACACCCATGCCGATCAGCAGCGGCGCGACGATGGCCACCGGCACGCCGAAGCCGCCCACCCCCTGCAGGAAAGAAGCGAAAACCCACCCCAGCAACAAGACCTGCGTCAGGCGGTCGGCGGTAAGGCGGGACAGCGCCAGGGCGATCACCTGCAATGCGCCCGCCCGATCCACGACGTAATAGAGCAGCAGCGCCGCCCACACGATGACCGAGACATCTACTGTCAACAGCAGCGCCTTGAGTTGCGCGTAACCGAGCGCCGACCCGCCGGTCTCGAAGCGCCAGGCCGCCAGCAGCAAGGTCAGCAGCCAGCCGGCCAGGCCCGCGCGACCCGCATTCCAGCCACGCACAATCATCAGCCCCAGCACCACGAGCATCGGGGCCAGGGAAAGCAGCCAGTCAAGCCAGGTATAGCTCATAGATGGTTCGCCGGGAGTTTTGCGCCACGCAAACAGGCGCAATCTAACCACAAAACCCGGTCTCAGGCAACGGGGAAAAGTTCTGGGGAGTGGATAAGTTTAGGGATATGGGTAAAATGGGAACATGACACACTGCCCATACTGCCAATCCACAGAGCGACAAGTCAAAGCGGGGCGCAATGGCTCGGGGAGCCAGCGCTACAAGT
>DAOTZZ010000215.1:0-3079 GCA_034433965.1 Anaerolineae bacterium | reverse complement strand
ATACCTGCAGCCGGTGATTGACTACTTCGCCGGCTCGTTTGGGCGGCAGAGCGTGACGGTGTGGACGGGCAGTCATGCCTGGTCGGTGCTTGACCCGACCTTCGCCAACCCGACGCTGTGTCTGCCGGGTGAAACGCCGCTCGCCTGCGAGTTCCGACTGCACCGCCCCAGCGTGGTGCTGATCCGCCTGGGCACCAACGAAGCCTATACGCCGGCGCTGTTCGAGCAACACCTGCGCGCGATCCTGGACTATTCGATCGAGCGCGGCGTGATCCCGGTTCTGGGGACGAAGGCGGATCAACTGGAAGGCAGCGATGCCATCAACGACATTGTGCGCCGGCTGGCGGCAGAATATCAGGTGCCGCTGTGGGACTTCGGGCGGATCGCCAGCACGTTGCCAGGGCGTGGTCTGCGCGACGACGGCTTTCACATGACCTGGTACCCGCTCACCTTCAGCGATCCGCGCGCGCTGCAGCAAGGTCACTCTGTGCACAACCTGACCGCGCTGATCGCCCTGTACACTGTCTGGCAGAACGTGCTGCGCTGGTAGACGTTGTTATGAACTTTGGCAAGGTATCCTACCCTCACCCCCGCCTTCTCTCTCCCTCGCGGCTGTGTCGCGGGGCGAGGGTCCTGCACAGGTGTTACCTGTCTGTCCGGTCTGTACACAGCGCAGGCGAAGGGGTCGGGGGTTGAGGGCAAAAAAGCGCATAACACGCTCTAACCGCCTACGGCGACCGACTGCCGGGCGCGCCGACCGTGCACGCCCGCGAAGATCAGCAGCATCAGCGCAGCTTCGGCTACCAGCAACAGGGTCATCGCCAGGCCGCTGACGCGGTCGAGCAAGGCCCCTTGCAGCCAGGGTAGCGTTATCGCGCCGAAGCTGGCCATGGCCACTACTACGCTGGTGGCTTTGCCCGGCCCCTGTGGAAAGGTCGCCGTGGTGATGGCCACCATGGTGGGGAACGGCGGCCCCGACCAGAAACCGAGCACCAACACCGCCAGCGCAGTCAGCACCACGCTGCCTGATCCGATCGCCAGCAGCCCGCTGCCTGCCAGCAGCCCGCTCATGCACAGCAGCAACACGGTCTGTGGGCCGAAACGTCCCCCGTAGCCCGCGGCCACCAGCCGCCCCACGGTGAGCGCCAGCCAGTAGCCCGACGTGATCAGCGCGCCGATTTCCTTGCCATGCGTGGTGGTGCGATCCACATAGGCCGTCGTCCACGCGCCCAGGCCCGCCTCCATACCCACGAACAGCATCAACAGCAGGCCCAGCGTCCACAGCAAGGGGGTGCGATAGCTGAAGGGGAGCGCTGCCTGACGCCGGGCGGGCTGCGCGGCAGCGGGCGGCGTGGAGTCCAGGCGCAGGATGAGCGGCAACGGCGCGATCAGCACCAGCACGCCCGCGCCCAGCGCAGGCAGGGCAGTATCCCACAGGCGCAGCGTCAGGCCGGCAATGGCCGGGCCAATGATGGAGCCGACGCCGTAGAAGGTGTGCAGCAGGTTGAGCATGGGCACGCTGCGATGCGCGAAGCGCTGCGCAATGAACAGATTGGTGCCGATGTCCAGTCCGCCGAAGCCCAGGCCGAAGATCAGCCCGGCGGCCAGCAACAGCCACAGGTTGGGCAGAATGAGCATGCCCAGACTGCCCAGCGTGGCCAGTGTACACGCGGCCAACAACACAGGCCGCTGTCCCCAGCGATCGTTGAGCGCGCCCGCCACCAGTTGAGCTATCAGTGTCCCGCTCCAGACCACAGTGACCAGGCTGCCCAGCGTGGCCAGGTCGCGCCCGGCGCGGTCGGCCAGATCGGGTAACGCTGGGCCGAGGGCCGCGCTCAGCAGGCCGATGGCAATGAAGATGACGAACGACATCGTAAGGGCAGCTCTGGTGTTCATGAATGAGGACTCCAGGGGGGAGAGAGAACAAACAACAGGTTGTGGTGATACACCCAAACGCGGGCGCTGTCAAATAGCGCCCGCCTTGGGGGCGCTGTGCTTCACTGCGGAGCGCTTCGCCCTCAGCACCTGCGCTGACTATTCCTCGCCCAGTTCTTGCAGCAGCGCCTGCCACACCTCATCCGAGATGGAGAACTCGTGCTCCGCTGCGGGGAAGGCACGCGCGATCACCTCCTGGCGGAACTGCGCGAATGCCTGCCGCATGGCATCCGCCAAGTGAGCATAGCGGCGGGCGAAGCGTGGCGTCAGGCGCTCGTACAGGCCCAGCACATCGTGTGTGACCAGCACCTGTCCGTCGCAGCCGCTCCCTGCGCCGATGCCGATGGTCGGGATAGTCAACGAGCGGGTGATCAGCGCCGCCAGGCGGGCGGGCACGGCCTCCAGCACCAGGCTGAACGCGCCAGCGGCTTGCAGGGCGCGGGCGTCTTCCAGCAGACGGCGGGCTGCCTCCACTGTGCTGCCCTGCACTTTGAAGCCGCCCAGCGCGCTGACGCTTTGCGGCGTCAGACCGATGTGCCCCATCACAGCGATCCCTGTCTCCACCAGCGCGCGCACTGTCTCGGCAATGCGCTGCCCGCCCTCCAGTTTGACCGCGTCGGCACCGCCTTCGGCCAGCAGACGTGCCGCGTTGCGCAGCGCGTCGGTCACGCCTGTCTGATAGCTCATGAAGGGCATATCGGCCACCAGCAAGGCCCGCCGCGTCCCCCGCCGCACAGCCTGGCAGTGCAGCACCATCATGTCCATTGTCACCGGCAGGGTGTTCTCGAAACCGTGCACCACCATCCCCAGCGAATCGCCCACCAGGATCAGGTCAATGCCCGCCTGATCGATCAGCAGGGCGGTGGGATAGTCGTAAGCGGTGAGCATGGTGATCGGCTCGCCGCGCTCTTTCATCGCCTGAAGCTGTTGTAACGTGACTTTGTCCACGGGATGTTCCTCCTTCTCGCAGGCCAGCACAGCATCCGATCATACCGACCCCTCGCAAAAGGCGCAGCTTTGCCCGGGAGTGGATAAGTTTAGGGATATGGGTAAAATGGGAACATGACACACTGCCCATACTGCCAATCCACAGAGCGACAAGTCAAAGCGGGGCGCAATGGCTCGGGGAGCCAGCGCTACAAGT
>DAOTZZ010000214.1:0-16296 GCA_034433965.1 Anaerolineae bacterium | reverse complement strand
AGCTGAACAGATCGCCCAAATTGATCAGACGCTGGCGGCCTCTGGCGCGCGTGGGGTGCTGGACGATCTGATCGATCGCCTGGGCCAGGACCTCAAGCTGAGCGACATCATCGCCGCGCTGCCGCCCGACAGCGAACTGCGCGACACGCTGGCCCTGGTCGGTCAATTGCCCGGCGACTTGGCCTTCCGCCTGCACGCCGAGAAGGGCCTGCCGCTGGAGATCACCCGCGACATCGCTCGCGAGCGCGGCTTCAGCGTGGATGAAGTCGGCTTCCGCGCGGCGCAGAAGGAACACGAAGCGATCAGCCGCGGCAAAGAGGGCGGCGCGTTTGGCAGCATTGACATGGGCGAAGTCTACCGGCAGACGCTGGAGTCGCTGCGTGCCCAGGGTAAGTTAACCGAGCGCGTGGAACACGATCCCTACGGCCCACTCAGCCGCCAGACACAGGTACTGGCGATCTTGCGCGACGGGCAGCCGGTCGAGCGCGCCGATGTGGGTGACCGGGTCGAAGTGGTGCTCGACGCGACGCCCTTCTACGTCGAATCGGGCGGGCAGGTCAGCGATACCGGCGTGATCCAGGGCGATGGCTGGACTGTGGACGTGGAAGATGCCCGTCAGCCGGTCGGCGGCCTGATTGTGCACATCGGCGAAGTCGTTGAGGGCAATCCGGCAGTGGGCGACTCCTGCACTGCCACTGTAGACAGCGCCCGCCGCCTGGACATCATGCGCAACCATACCGCTACGCACCTGCTGCACGCCCAACTGCGCGCCGTGCTTGGCCCGCACGTGCAACAGCGGGGTTCGCTGGTCGCGCCCGACCGGCTGCGCTTCGACTTCAGCCACGATCAGCCGCTCTCGCCGGAGGAACTGGACACCATTCAGCGCAACATCAACGAAGCGATCCTGGCCAACATGCGCGTCACGGCGGAATGGAAAGACCGTGAGACGGCCAAGCGCGAAGGCGCTATGGCCCTCTTCGGCGAGAAATACGGCGAGCGCGTGCGCACGATCAACATCTGGCAACCCGACGGCACGCGCTATAGCTACGAGCTGTGCGGCGGCACGCACGTGGATCAGACCGGTGTCATCGGCCCCTTCGTCTTCACCAGCGAGGGCAGTGTGGCCCAGGGTATCCGCCGCGTCGAGGCGCTGACCGGTCACGCCGCCGAAGCGTACATCCGCCGCAGCCTGCGCCGCCTGGACGAGGCCGCCGCTCGCCTGGGCAGCACGCCAGAGGTGATCACCGATCGGCTGGCTGCCCTGCAAGAGGAACTCAAGTCGCAGCAACAGGAGATCGCCCGCCTGCGGCGGCGCGTCGCCCGCCTGGAATTCGACGATCTGCTGAGCAGCGCGCGCGAAGTGGGCGGCGCGACGGTGCTCGTCGCCCGCGTCAGCTCCACTTCCGCCGAGACGCTGCGCGAGATGACCGACTGGTTCCGCGACCGCGTGTCCTCCGGCGTGATTGTGCTGGGCACCGTGGCCGACAGCGGCAAACCGCAACTGGTCGCCGCCGTGACCAAAGACCTGACTAAGCGTGTGCACGCTGGCAACATCATCAAGGCAGCGGCGCAGATGGTGGGCGGAGGCGGCGGAGGGCGGCCCGACCTGGCCCAGGCGGGCGGCAAAGATGCCTCGCGCCTGGACGAAGCGTTGCAGCGTGCACACGATCTGATCGTCAACATCCTGGGATAGATCATTTCTTTGGATCCCCCTTGGCATAGCCTGATCAACTTGAGTGTGGGCGGTGAACAACCGCCCTTTGTTCTCTTGTGTTGAACTCGAAGTTGGATTAACCTTTATTAATAAATAGTGTTTCTCATTGAATAACGGAGGGTAAAATGTCCCGAGAGAAACTTGACATGGCGAGACAGCTAATAATCGAGAGGCATTTTCAGGCGGCGCGAGAGCTCCTGAAAACAATTGATGATCCCAAAGCTCAGCAATGGCTTGCTAAATTGGAGCAAGTACAACCGGTAGAAAAGAAGCGCTCACCAATTCGCAAGTATGCGCTTATTGGGGGATTGTATGGACTCCTCTGTCTATTACTGGGTATCGCTATCGGTTTTGCGCTATTCTCACAGAAGCAAACTGGCCCGCAACTTGTAGCGGCAGAACCGACACGTACAACTATGTCGCACAGCACAGCAATGGTGACCGAAACTCCCCTACCTGCGCCAAGTCGGACGGCAACTCCAACCAGGACTCAACTTCCTACCGCGACTGCCAGTAGTTCTACAGAAGAATGTTGGAAAGATGAATGGTGGCAGCAGACAAAACCAATAATCGTCAGGTTCCTCGATACGGCGGAGGTGGCGGCTGCTACTTCGCGCGTTGCTTTGAGTCCCGTACTCCTAGAACTCCGTAAGATATATCGTGAGTTTGATGTTCTGATCTACCCTGAATGCGTATCAGATATACAAACAAGTATAGGAAAAGCTATGAATAATAGTATAGAAGGTATGCAAAGATTTGCAGAGAATGATGCGACATCATCCTCCTATCTTGCCCTTAGTGGATTTCACTTTAAGAAAGCTCACAATGCTTTGCTCGACATAGGGATTACCCCTGATAGTCGTATGTCGGACACCTGGGCATTTTGGTTCAGTGACCAATAGAAACGACTAGACGTGTACGAACCTGACCTGCACATCATTCAGCTCGACCCGCACGACGACTCGGTCTCCGTCCGCGACCGGTTGGCGTTTGTGCCCGCGCGCCGGGTGTTGCTGGTCTGGCCTGCCAGCGGATCGCTGCTGCGCCGCAAGCTCGACCTGTTGCTGGTGCTGCGCCAGGCGAACCGTCTGGGGCTGGAACTGGCTCTGGTCACCGGTGACCCTGCTGTCATCGAGCACGCCCGCGACCTGCAAATCTCCGTCTTTCCCGATGCTGACACGGCTCGCCAGGAAGTCTGGCTGCAGCCCCGCCAGCGCGTCTTTGTCCCCCCGCGCGACGACCTGACCCGCCTGGAACTGGCCGACGCCATCCTCAGCCAGCGCCTGCCGCGCCTGTCCGGTCAGACGCGCCGCCAGATGCTCACGCGCTGGCTGACCTTTGCCAGCGGGATGCTGGCGTTGCTGGTAGCTTTCTTTGCCGTCGCTCCCAGTGCCACCATCACGCTCACTCCGGCCAGCCGTCAGGTCTTCGAGACGGTGCAGATCGTGGCCGACCCGTCGCTGACCGATATTGACATCGAGAGTTTTCGGATGCCCGCCACGGTCGTCACGCTGCAGGCGACTACCCGCGTCACCATCGAGACTTCCGGACGGGAGCGGGCCGGCGCTTCCCAGGCGCAGGGACTGGTTACCTTCACCAATCTCACCGACGACCCGCTGCTCATCCCCTACGGCACGGTCGTCGCCACCAGCGACACCTACCCGGTGCGCTTCGAAACGCTGGTCGAGACGACCCTGCCCGCCGGAGATCAGGCCAATGTGCAGGTGCCGATCCGCGCCTTGCCCGAACACTCCGGCACCGATGGCAACGTCGGCCCCGGCGCGATCAACCGCGTAGAAGGCGAACTGGCCGGTCTGGTACAGGTCACCAACCCCAACGCCACCTACGGCGGCGCGTTGCAGGAACGGCGCATCGTCACCGCCGACGACCTGCAGCGGTTGCTGGTGCTGGGCCGTCAACAGGTGCTGCAGCGCGCCCGCGACACCCTGCTCTACCAGCTTTCCGACGAGCGCTTCCTGGTGCCCGGCTCGCTGCGTAT
Source organism: Anaerolineae bacterium (assembly GCA_034433965.1). GTDB lineage: Bacteria > Chloroflexota > Anaerolineae > Aggregatilineales > Aggregatilineaceae > UBA2029. The sequence goes on along the minus strand of DAOTZZ010000214.1, from coordinate 12,583 downwards.
CGTCACCGAGCGGCCCGAATGGACGATCTTTAGCGCCTACGTGGGCGACGCCGCCGACAGCGTCAGCCTGGACTTGCGGGCGGAAGTGCAGGCGGTGGTGGTGGACGAGCGGCAGGCCCGTCAGGTGGCCTATGCTGGCCTGGCTCCCTATGTGCAGCCCGGCCTGGAGATCGCGCCCGAAGCCCTTTCCTTCACCCGCGGCGACATCCTGGACATCACCCCCGATGGGCGCGTCACCTTCCTGATGACCGTCAGCGGCAGCGTGGCCGTCGCCATTGATGAGGAGTACGTGCGGCGGCGCACGCAGGGGGTCAGCGTCAGTGAGGCGCGGCGCAGACTCGAACGCGAACTGCTGCTCGATCCCTATCACCCGCCGCACATCAGCACCTGGCCGACTTGGTATCCGCGGATGCCTCTGCTGCCCGTGCGCATCAGCGTTGAAGTGCGCCTTCCATGAGCGAACGGCCCTTCCCCGGTCGCCTGCTGGGGATCGATCACGGCCTCAAGACGCTGGGTCTGGCCATCTGCGACCCGACCGGCCTGATTGCCCGCCCGCTGCGCATCCTGCGCCGCACGTCGCGCCAGGCGGATTTCGCGCAGATCGCCGCCCTGATCGCCGAGCATGGCGTGGTGGGGGTAATCGTCGGGCTGCCGGTACCGCCGCCGCCTTACACGGACTCGCCGCAGGCCGAACAGGTACGGCGCTGGGCCGCGCGGTTGGCTGCTGCCGTTGATGTGCCGGTCTACCTGTGGAACGAGCGCTACTCGACCGACGAAGCCCTGGAACGGCTTGCTGAGGCGGGCAAGAGACCCCCGCGTCGCGAAGATGCTGTCGCCGCCGCGGTGATCCTGCAATCCTTCCTGGACGCGCTGCGCGATGAAGGTTTCCCCTGGCCAGAGCCGGTCACGCCCCCATAGCAAGGGCAGATGGGGGCATTCGGGGCGGCTTGGGGCCGTTGTTAGTTTCTCTTCGGTGTGCCGTCAACGGCATGAGCAGCAGTTCTGGGGTGAACTCTACCCTTCAAATCCAGATACAGCCTGCAGTTTGCATATGGTCTCTGAGTGAAGCGGACCAGACGGGGTACGCGCTCCGGGCTGACCCGTTTCTTGGGGGTAAGGACGGGCGAAGGTGTGCCTATCGTCAACCGTTCTGCGTGTGTTTTTTCACATGACAGGGGATGCAGGTGGGGTATAGTGAAAGAAGTGTTGAGACCAAGTTTCTCAGGAGATACTACCATGCCACATGTGGTGACCAGCCTGTGCCTGCGCGACGGTGTCTGCGCGGATGTCTGCCCTTCCGAGGCAATTGTACCTGGCATTCCGGAGAGCGAATGGCCCTGGTATTATATCGATCCGGATTCCTGCATTGACTGTGCGGCGTGCGCGACCGAATGTCCCTTCGAGGCGATCTTCGCCGAGGACGAAGTCCCCAGCGCCTATGAGATGAAACCCGGCCAGGAGCGCGTGCCGCACGGCGGACAGCGCTACACGGCCAAGGGCGGCGAGATCGTTGATCTGACGGAAGACATCAAGTGGAATTATGAGTTCTTCCGCAACGGCCCTGGTTACAACGCCAAGGCGTAATTGAATCACAGGCAGGAAACAACGGGCAGGATGGGGCGAAAAAGTTCGCCCCTTCTTGTTTTCTTGTCTCAGAGGCAGGTCGTCCGCCTGAACAGAGTCGGATTTCGGCGCAGAAAGTTGCTTGCAGGCGCAGCAGAAGCGGTTCTATACTAAAGTATTCAAGCCGAAATCGTGCTGTGTCTGCCACTGTTAACTGCAACAAGCGATCGGTCTGACTATGGGCTATGATTCCACTGAACTTGACCTGCACCGCCCGACAACGCCGTCCCGTGAGGAACGGGTTGATCGGCTCAACGATCAAGCCTGGGCACTGTTGCACGGCGACCCCCAGCGTAGCCAGAGTCTGGCCGAAGAAGCTACGCGACTGGCAAGTACCGGCGAAGCCCCTTACCAGTATGGGCTGGCCTACAGCCTGATGATCCGTTCCATCCTGGCCTGGGACCGGTCGAGGTATCAGGAGGCACTTGAACTGGGGCTGCAGGCGGCGATGCTCTTCGATGTGTTGGACGAGCGCGGCAAGCAAGCCTATACGGTCAACCACATTGCAGGGATCCACTACTTCCTGGGCAACGCCTCGCTGGCTCTGGAGCTGGGCTATCGCGCTCAGCGATTGGCCGAAATGAGCGGCGACCCTCATCTGATCGCCAGCGTGCTGAACGACACCGGCTACATGTTGCTGCATCTGGACGACCGACAGGCAGCGCTGGCGCAGCTTGAGCGCAGCCTGGCCATGCACCGGCAGTTGAATTACAGGCATGGCGAGGCACAGGCGCTCGACAGCATCGGCAAGGCGTATTTTCTGCTGGGCGATTACGAACGTGCGCTGGCCTATGAACAACAGAGTCTGGCGCTGGATCGCGAGATCGCCTATCCACGTGCCGAGGCGGAAGCCCTGGGCAACATTGGCAAGATTTATCGTGCGGCGGGGAACCCCGAACAGGCATTGCACTACTTCGAGCAGTCGCTGGCGCTTTCGAGAGAGCGTGGCTATCGGCAATTCGAGGCGGCTACCTTGTTGGACATAGGCCGCCTGTTGCTGGATCAGGGTAGGGCAGGGCAGGCATTGCTGGTGCTGGAGCAGGCGCGTGAGGTGGCGGAGGAGATCGGCAGCAAGCCGGTCCTGGCCGAGACTTATGCGGCTCTCGCCGACGTGTATGAGCACACGGGTCACCTGCGCGAAAGCCTGGAGCATTACAAGCGATTCCACACGCTGAATCGGGACATCTCTCAGGAAATGTTCTCGTTCCGCGTGCGCAGCCTGGAGGCCACTCACGAAGCGGAGAAGGCGCGTCAGCAAGCAGAGATTTATCGGCTGAAGAATGTGGCACTGCAGCAGGAAATCGAGGAACGTGAGAAGCTGATCGCCGAACTGGACGCTTTTGCCCATACTGTGGCGCACGATCTCAAGAATCCGCTGTCGGTCATCATCGGTTTGAGCGAGCTGGTGGCAGATCGCCTGCGCGAGCTGGGTGACGAAGAGACAGCGCAGTTGGCGGGCGATCAACTGAACATGGCGTTCAAGATCGTGCGCATCGTAGACGAACTGCTGTTGCTGGCGAGCGTCCGGCAGGAGAGCGTGACGCTCAGCGCGCTGAAGATGGAACTCATCGTGGCCGAGGCCAGGTCGCGGTTGAGCAGGCAGATCCAGCAAAGGGGAGCCGAAATCAGTATGCCGCAAAGCTGGCTGGTGGCCCTGGGATACGCGCCCTGGGTGGAGGAAGTGTGGGAGAATCTCCTGAGCAACGCCATCAAGTACGGTGGTTCTCCACCACGCATCGAACTGGGCGCAACCCGCGAGGGGGACATGATTCGCTTCTGGGTCAAAGACAACGGGGCGGGCATCGCTCCGGAAGTGCAGGAGCATCTATTTGCTGAGTTCAACCGCAAGGCGACGCATCATCGCAGCGGGCATGGGCTGGGACTGTCCATCGTCAGGCGTATCGTGGAGAAGCTGGGGGGCAGCGTAGCAGTGGAAAGCACACCGGTCCAGGGCAGCACTTTCAGCTTCACTTTGCCGGCTCATCGCGGCGAAGATGCTGGCTGAACCCCAGTGGAATGATCATATCCATAACGCTTGCGAAAGTGCAGCGTGGTTTGCTATAGTGATGGCTGATATTCCATGACGCGCCAGGTGCTGCCGGTCTTAACGGCAGTGTGGGAGTGGCGTGCAGGGTATCGCAAGACCAAGCAATGCCCGAAGGGCTATTGGGTGGACACCACCATAAGGAGCAGGAACACATGACTCACATCATCACCAGCCTGTGTTTGCGCGACGGGGCCTGCGTCGAGGTATGCCCCGTTGACTGTATCGTGCCTGGTTTCCCCGAAAACGAGTGGCCCTGGTACTTCATCGATCCCGACACCTGCATTGACTGTGGGGCGTGTGTGCCTGAGTGCCCCTTCGAGGCCATTTTCGTCGAAGAAGAGGTGCCCAGCGCCTATGAGATGTCCGCGGGGCAGGAGCGTATCCCCTTCGACACCAAGCAGCGCGTCGCTGCTCAGGGGGGCGAAATCGTTGACCTGACGCAGGACATCAAGTGGAATTATGAGTTCTTCAAGAGCGGCCCTGGCTACGATTCCAAGCCCTAGTTTCGCTCCAGTGTGACTTCCTGCTTTGACGAGAAGCCGCGCCCACAACGCGGCTTCTGCACTTTGTGGGCGTGTCAGCGGCGGGCAAGCTGACTGTAGCTCAGCCAGTAGTTCGGCGCTACCGCTATCCCCTCCACGGTGTCCCTGGCGACGATCTGCAGGTGATCCTGCCACAGGGGAACCAGGGCGTGATCGTCGAGCACCCATTCGGCCAGTTGAGCATAGAGAGCGGCCTGCGCTTCAGCGTCCGGCTGCCCGGCGATCTGATCCAGTAGCAGGTCAAGTTCCGGGCGGGCGAAGCGCCCGTTGGTGGGCAGCGCCTGTGACGAGTGCAACAGCGGGAACAGATAAGCGTCGGAGTGGGGCACTACCGGCGTCCAGCCGAAGACGGCCAGGCCGATACCCCCTTCTTGCAGCACGTCCATGAAGGTGGTTCCGTCTATGTCGGTGAAGGTGCTGTAGTCCACGAAGCTGGTGGGCTGGAAGCTGGCCCGCACCAGGCGGGTGACTGCATCCGCATAGGGCACGCCGTACAGGGGTAGCGAGAAGCCTACGGTGATGCTCAGCTTGGGGGTGCCTCGCTCTTTGTAACCGGCAGCGCGCAGGGTTGCTTCGGCGGTGGGGATGTCGGGCGTGTCTGGCCACAGGGGGACGTAGGCCGTCTCAAACTGAGAGGGCACCAGCGCCGTGAGCGGTGTGACATGGCTGCCCAGGACGCCCGAAAGAGCGCTCCGGTCAATCAGCAGGGTGAGGGCTTCGCGTACCAGGGGATCGTCGGTGGGTTCGCGATTCTGGTTCAGATAGAGGTAGAAGGTGCGCGTGGCAGGAAGGTCGAGCACCCTGAGGCCAGGTTGCCCGTCGAGACGCTCTACATCGTCGAGTAGCAGGGCGCGCCAGGCAATGTGCACTTCGCCCGCCAACAACGCCTCGCGCAGGTCTTGCGAGCGGTTGAACTGACGCAAGACGATCGTTGTGGTCCTGGGGGCGGGGCCAAGCGCATACGTCGGATTGGCTCGCAGGACGATTTCCTGACGTACGGCGAAACGTTCCAGGCGGTAGGGGCCGTTGCCGACGATGTTCACTCCGAATGGCTGCGGAGCCGTGGCGCTTGCCAGGGCGGGATGCTGCGGGAAATAGGCGGGCAGGGCGAGCAATTGCAAGAAGTACGGTATGGGGCGCTTGAGCGTGAAAGTCAGTTCGTATTCGGACGGGGCGTTGACGCTGGCCACGTAGGGTTCGACCAGGGCGATGGCAGGGCGGCGCAACGCCAGCACGCGCCTCACTGAGTCAACGAACGTCTGCGCGGTGATGGGCGTGCCGTCGCTGAAAGTCTGTCCCTGGCGCAGGGTGAAGGTATAAGTAAGGGCGTCGGTGCTGATCGTGTAGCCTTCCGCCAGGGCCAGTTCATAATCCAGCGTGCCAGGCACCTGGCGCACCAGGCCCACGTACAGATGGCTAAGTACTTCCCAGGTCATGAAGTCGTAGGCTTCGGCGGGATCGAGCGAGGCGGGCAGATCGGTAGTGCCGATGATGATGGTGTCATCTGCCTGGGCGGTTGCCAGAGACGGGCCAGTGGTGGCGGCCAGGGCAGCGACGGTCAGCAACACCAGGAACAAGCGGCGCGACAGAGACATGAAGCTATGGCCTCCGACAGAAGCGAGGTGCTGTGCGGTTATACGCAACAGACCGAAGACGCGATCACAGGCGGCGCTATGTTACCGCGCGGGCGGCATCTTGCCAGCGCTGATAGCACAAACACGCAGAGGCCGCGCCGGATGGCGGGCCTCTGGAAGTTGGGGACGGGGCAGATAGGAGTCTACTGGGCGGGCGGCTCAGCGGGCGAATTGTTGGCGATGCCCGGCAGTTGACTGATGGCCTCGGTGAGCTTCAGGCCGGTCAGCGCCTCGATGGTCGCCGGAACCTGGGCGATAATGTTGGTGATGTCGGCGCTTAGCTTGGAAGCGCCCGCATTGGCCCCATCTCCACTGCTGATGATGACGATGCGCTCGGTCTGAGCCAGCGGTTGGGCGATGGCGGTGGCCACCTGCGGCAGCGCCTCGATGAGTTGCTGAATGACGGCGGCCTGATTGTACTTCTGCCAGGCGGCGGCTTTCTTCTCCATTGCCTGGGCTTCGGCCAGGCCCTTCTGCAATACCACCTCGGCCTCGGCCAGACCGCGGGCGCGGATGGCATCGGCTTCGGCTTCACCGCGGGCGCGGATGGCAGCGGCCTCGCCGGCGGCGCGCGCTTCCATCTCGAACTTCTGGGCGCTGGCGATAGTCTGGATGCGGTACTGTTCGGCTTCTGCCGGTTTGCGGACAGTCGCTTCCAGCTCCTTTTCCATGCGCAGGGCTTCCTGCTCCTGCACCTCGATGCGCTTCTGCTTTTCGATCAGTTCGATCTGCACCTCTTCGGCGCGGATCTTCTGGTTGACGATGCGCTCCTGCAACGGACCGGCCAGGTTGGCCTCGGTCTGCTTGCGGGCGACTTCGCTGTCATACTCGGCCTGCTGCAGTTGATAGTCGCGGCGGGCTTCTGCCTCGCGAGTGGCGGCGAGTTGTTCGGCGATGGTGGCGTCGCGTTTGACTTCGGCAACACGTGGGCGGCCCAGCGCATCGAGGTAGCCCTCTTTGTCGCGCACGTCCTTGATGACGAAGGTGTCAATGCCCAGGCCCATGTTGGCCAGATCGCTGGCGGAGACGCTCTGTACCTCCTGGGCGAACTTGTCGCGCTCGCGGTAGATTTCCTCGACGGTCATGTTGCCAATGATGGCGCGCAGATGCCCGGCCAGAGTTTCATGCGCCACGTTGATGATCTCGGCGCGCGACTTCGAAAGGAAGCGCTCGGCGGCAGTGCGGATCGAGACATCATCGCTGGCGATCTTGATCTGCGCCACGCCTTCCAGCGTCACTGGCACGCCCTGACGGGTGTAGACATCTTCGGTCATGATCTCGATGGTCATGATCTCCAGCGAGAGCGTGTCTACCCGTTCCAGGATAGGCCAGATGAAGGCGCGTCCCCCTTTGACAATACGATATGGCTCGATCTCGCCGGTGGCGGGGTTGCGGGTACGGCGGCCAGAGATGACCAGCACCTCGTTGGGGCCGACCTTGCGCACCCGACTGGCATAGACGGCCACCAGGGTGAACAGGATGAACAGGAACAACAGAATGACGATTGCGCCTACGGCTTCCATAGAGTGCTATCCTTTCTGGGCTTGATAATCTAAGGGCCGGAATGCTGCCGGGAACAGTGAAAGGCGATGGGCCACGGGCACGATCACCCGTCAAGCTCGGTTACGTAGGCCATCCCACCGACGATGCGCTCGATGCGCACCGGCGTGCCGCGTTCCAGGGCGCGGGTCTCGTCGGTTGCGCGGGCCGAATAGGTGATGCGGCTGCCCTGGGCCACAAAGGCAATCTGTCCGACCCCGTTCGGCGGAATGGGCGTGGTGATTTCAGCGACCTGTCCGATCAGGCGTGTCTGATGAACCTCGCTGCTGATGGTTGGTGAGAGAATGTACAGGAAGAAGACCTGGGCCGCAATGCCGATGAGCAGGCCGCCTACCAGCGCCACCACGAAGCTGATCACGGAGCCTGCGCCGAGCAGGGTAGCCGCGATTAGCCCGAACGCACCGAACGACGAGACGAAGCTGGCGACGGCCAGCATACTGACTCCCGTGGCTTCGGCAGCGCCATCGGCGCTGATCAGGTCGAGATCGCCCGTGTTCAGGTCGGCGTGCAGGTCCAGGTCGAGATCGCCGAGCGCATCGCCAATGCCGTGGAAGAAGATCAGAAACACGGCGTAGATCAGCCCGATGAAGAGGGCCGCAGCATAGACGATGTACAGCGGATTCTCGCCGAAGAAATCGCTGAGCGCATTTGCTACCAGGATGTCCATAGGCCTTTCCTCTGGAGGCCGGGCTAATGCATCAATCGCACGGACCTCTTGCTGTCATTATAGGGTGTAGCAGGATGGGGGGCAATCACCGTAGCTGACAAGCGCCTGACTTCGCCCTGCTTTGCTGACAGCGGCCCTGGGCCTGTTTCTGGTATAATGCGCGGCGTGACGAGCAACGGCAGGAGCGATAGTCGTGCGGCGGAGATCAGGAGACGGGCGTTTAATCCTGTTCATTGTGTTGATCCTGGCCATCACGGCAGTCGTGCTGGGCGGGGCGGTGACTCTGTTGCCACCTCCGCCGGGGCCGCCAACGCCTACGCCGCCATTCTTTTTGGGGCATCCAGAGTCGTTGCCACGGCTCGCGTATTGATGCACACATCTGCCTGATAGGGGGGACGACGATGCCGACAGCGGTACTGGCGGTGATGGCTGGCATTCTGGGTGTGCTGGTGGGTGCACTGCTCAACGCCCTGGCGGACGATTTGCCAGAAGAGGAGCGCGTGCGTCTGCCCCACTACCCAGATGGCAGTCCGCGCCCCAAGCGGGCCTGGTTGGGACTGAGCGCCTTTGCCCTGGGCCTGCGCGACGGTCCGCCGATGTTCTCAGACCCCGTTGAGGGGCAGGAAGCTGCCTCGCCGCGCCCCAATCGGCTGAGCTGGCGTCATCCGCTGCTGGAAATGGTGTTGGGGCTGGCCTACGCCGGACTGGTGGCCGCCTTTCGGGACGAACCGGCGCTGTGGGCCTGGCTGATCTATGTGGCCATCCTGGCCCTGATCACCGTCATAGACCTGGAGCATCGTCTGATCCTGTTCGTTGTGATCGTGCCCTCATGCCTGTTCGCTTTGCTGGTGGCGGCTGTCTCCCCGCAGGCGGGCAAGTCGTTTCAGGAATATCTGTGGGGGGGCGTGTTGGGCTTCCTGCTGTTTCTGGCGATGTTCCTGGGCGGCGCGGCTTTCTCGACCCTCATGGGACGTGACGAGGTGGCCTTCGGCTTTGGCGATGTGATGCTGGCCACGCTCAGCGGGCTGATGCTGGGCTGGCGCGCGTTCATCTTCGCCGCGCTGATCACCGTGATGGCAGGGGCGGTGGGATCGTTGCTCTACATCTTCGGGCGGTCACTGGCGGGCCGGCGCTATCGGCTCTTCACGCCGCTGCCCTATGGGCCGTACATCGTGTTTGGCACGCTGGTGATGTTGCTGTTCCGCGACGACGTGCGCCATTTCCTGCAGGTGACGGCCTACTGAGTGTCGCTGTTCCCCTCGTCTCCGGCGCGGAGGATGATGCCTCCGCCCAGGCAGATTTCCCCCTGGTAGAAGACGACGCCCTGGCCGGGTGTGATGTCGCGCTGCGGCGCATCAAAACGGGCGGAGACGCGCCCGTCGGGGAGCACATTCACAGTGCCCCAGGCGGGGCGGGCCTTGTAACGAATCTTGATCTCGGCGCGGAAAGCGGGCGCAGGGGGCACTCCTGCGATCCAGTTCATACGTCCGGCGACCAGGGACGAGCAGCCCAGTTCGGCCTCAGTGCCCACGATCAGCGCATTGCGGGCCGGATCGGTCGCCAGGACGTAGAGCGGTTCGGGGTAGCTAATGCCCAGCCCCTTGCGCTGGCCGATGGTGTAGTTGGGCAGGCCGGTATGCGTGCCCAGTTCGCGCCCGTCGCGGGTGAGAATGGGGCCAGGGTGCACGGCGTCGGGGGCGTGCTGGCGCAGGAAGCGGCGGTAGTCACCGTCGGCCAGGAAGCACAGGTCCTGACTGTCGTGCTTGGAGGCGACGGGCAGCCCGCGAGCCTGGGCCAGGGCGCGCACTTCTTGCTTCGTATAGTCACCAACCGGAAACAGTGCCCGACGCAGCTTCTCCTGAGTGAGCACGCTGAGGACATAGCTCTGGTCCTTGGCCGCATCGCGGGCCTTCAGCAGGCGGACTGTGCCATCCGGGGCGCGTTCGACGCGGGCATAGTGGCCAGTTGCCAGGAAGTCCGCGCCAATGGCCAGGGCGTGTTGCAGCAGCCACTCGAAGCGGATGAGGCGGTTGCATTCCAGGCACGGGTTGGGAGTATCGCCCGCCGCATAGCGCTCAATGAAGAACTGCACGACGGAGCGGCGGAAGACTTCCTGCGTGTCAATGACGTAGAAGGGAATGCCCAGTTGTCCGGCGATGCGGCGGGCATCGGCCATCTGACCGGGCGTGCAGCAGCGATTGGAGCCACCCTCGCCGCAATCTTCCGACCACAGGCGTAGCATCATCCCCACCACGTCGTAGCCCTGCTCGACCAGCAAGGCAGCGGCGACCGAGCTATCTACTCCGCCGCTCATGGCGACCACTACACGGAGTCTGGTAGACATGGTCGGAAGATGACAGCTAGGCGTGACTGGGCAGGGCGAGCCGGCGCACGGCGGCCACAGCTTCGGGTAGCACGTCCAGTACGACGGCAATCTCGTCGGCAGTGTTGTCGCGTCCCAGCGAGAGGCGCAATCCGCCGCGCGTCCAGGCTGGGCCGTAGCCGAGCGCCTCCAGAATGGCCGAGGGCTGCTCGTTGCCGGATTTGCAGGCGCTGCCTGATGAAGCAGCGATGCCGTGTTGATCGAGCACCATCAGCAGAGTGCTGCTGAGCACATCCTTGAAGGCAAAGCTGGCGTGTCCTGGCAGGCGTTCGTCGGGATGGCCGGTGAGTTCGGCGTCGGGAATGCGGCTGAGCACACCCTCTACCAGGTCACGGCGCAGAGTCGCCAGGCGGGTAGCGTTGTCCTCGCGGGCAGCGCAGGCCAGTTCCAGGGCGACAGCGGTGCCGACGATGCCCGGCGTGTTGTGCGTACCGGCGCGCCGTCCGTCTTCGTGACTCGCCCCCGTTTGGGCAGAGAGATAGGGCACGCCCTGGCGCAGAACCAGCACACCGGCGCCTTTTGGCCCATAGAACTTGTGCGATGACAGGGAGAGCATATCCAAACCCATAGCCTGGACTTCCAGCGGCAAGTGGCCGGGCGACTGCACCGCGTCGGTGTGGAAGTATGCTCCGTGCTCGTGAGCAATGGTGGATAGTTCGGCGATGGGATTCACCGTGCCTATCTCGTTGTTGGCGTAGATCAGGCTGACCAGGGCGATGCCGTCGGCGGGCAGGTTGCGCAGAGCGGCGCGCAGGTCATCGGGATCAACGCGGCCATAGTGATCTACAGGCAGGATGCGCAATGACGCGCCGAATACTTCGTGCAACTGCCGGGCCGTCGCACCGACCGCCGCGTGTTCCACGGCGCTGGTGATCAGCGTGAAGGGCAGGTTGTGCAGGCGCGCATATTGGGCCAGACCGCGCAGGGCCAGATTGTCGCTTTCTGTGCCCCCGCTGGTGAAGACGACTTCTTCTGGAGCACAACCCAGGCAGCGGGCCACCGTGACGCGGGCTTCTTCAATGGCGGCTTCGGCTTCGTGCCCCAGACGGTGCACGGCTTTAGAATTGGCGAATTGTTGCGCAAAGTATGGGCGCATGGCCTCGAATACGCGATCGTCGAGAGGCGTGGTGGCGCTGTGATCGAGATAGATGACACGCATGATGGCCCAATCCTGTCCTGTGTGCTGGCTACACGCCAGATTGTAGCGCAGGCGGGGTGAAACGCCATAGGCTGGGCATGGGCCAGGTGCTTCATGTCTTGGGGCAATGGTCTTAAACCGCAAAGACGCCGAGGGCGCAGAGGGGAAAGACAAATCGAGTCTGCGCGCTCCGGGGTGAAGTCTGCTCCTTAATCCGAACGCACCCTACATGGGCTGTCGTGCAATTCGGCAGGCTGCGGGGTGACTTCTCTCTGTGGCGGGGTGGGGTGGCGGCGTTATAATCGCCGCTGTTTGGCACGATGAGGGCTTTTCCCGCTACCACTGTCTCGCCGTCTTGTGCTGTACCGGAGGCAAGATACCCGAAAGCGACGCCGGATTACATCAATGCCGAGGCTCGTCCAGAAAATCGTGCATACAGGCACTGGCAGCGCGGCGACAGCAAGCTGGCGGGTGTTGCGCGTAGAGTCTGACCCTGGGAGTTTCTATGCTTGAGGGATTCTTCAAACCAAACGCAGTTGCCATCGTGGGCGCGAGTACCAAGCCCGGCAAGCTCGGCTACTCGGTGCTGGCGAATGTGATCGAGTCGGGGTACAAGGGCAACATCTATCCGATCAATCCTGGCGCAACGCAAATCTACGGCTACAAGTGCTATCCTTCGGTGTTGGATTTGCCAGAGACGCCCGACCTGGCGGTGATCGTCATCCCCTATAACGCGGTACCCGCAGCGCTGCGTGAATGTGGCGAGAAGGGGATCAAGTCGGTGGTGATCATCAGCGCCGGGTTCCGCGAAGCCAGCGTTGAAGGGGCAGAGCGCGAGCGCGAGGTGATCGAGATCGCCAGGAAGTACGGCATTCGGGTCATTGGGCCAAACTGCCTGGGCATCATTGATACTTTCACCCCGCTCAACGCCACGTTCGCTGCCGGAACTCCCCCGCAGGGCAACATCTCGTTCATGTCACAGTCGGGCG
>DAOTZZ010000213.1:0-22946 GCA_034433965.1 Anaerolineae bacterium | reverse complement strand
ACCAGCGGGCTGTTGATGGTCACGCGGAAGGTGATCGTCACGCTGCCGCCCGCACCAGGGATCGTCCCCACAGCGACGGTCACGGAGGTGTTGCCCGCCGTGTTGCCGCTGACCACCGTCCCCTGCGTGGTCGTCACCGAGCCAGCCACCAGCGTCGTATTCGTCCCCGGTGTGTCGCTGAAGACGACGTTCGACGCATGGCGGTCGCCGTTGTTGGTGATCACGATGGTGTATTCGAGCGTATCGCCGGGGTTGGCAACCCCGTCCCCGTTGGCATCAATGGCCAGGGTATCGCTCTTGGTAGCGCTGATGTCCGGCTGACCATCTACCGGCGTGATGGTGGGATCGTCGGGCGTCGTCGTGCCGGGGTCATCGCTAGGCGTGTCAGGGATGTCATCCCCGCTGGCCACGCCCTGGTTGGCTACCTGGAACACATCTGCCGGCAGCGACGGGTTGACCGTGACGCGGAAGGTGATCGTCACGCTGCCGCCATCGCCGGGGATATCGCCCACGTTGACCGTCACGGACGTGTCACCCACCGTGTTGCCGCTGGCAACCGTCCCCCGCGTGGTTGTCACCGAACCGACGAGCAGTGTTGTGTTGGGGTCGGGCGTGTCGCTGAAGACGACGTCCGCCGCGCCCTTGTCGCCGCTGTTGGTGATCACGATGGTGTACTCGATCACATCGCCAGGATTGGCGACGCCATTGGTGTTGTTGTCCACCACCAGCGCGTCGGCCTTGGTCAGCGCGACGTCCGGCGCGGCGACGAACGGCGTCACCGTCGGATCGTCTTCGGTGGACGTGTCCGGATCGTCAGTAGGCGTATCCGTCGGCACTTCGTCCCCGTTGATCACGCCCTGGTTGGCGATAGTCAGCGGCCCGGCAGGCAGCGGATAGTTGAGCGTCACGTCGAAGGTGATGGTGGCGCTGCCGCCCGCGCCGGGGATGGTGCCAAGGGCCACTTCCACCGTGGTGTCGCCAAACATGTTGCCCACCGTGACCGTGCCCTGCGTGGTGGTCACCGAGCCAACCACCAGCGTGGTATTGGGATCGGGCGTGTCGCTGAAGACGGTGTTGCCCGCGTCCTGGTCGCCCGTGTTGGTGATCACGATGGTGTAGCGAATGGTGTCACCGGGATTGACCAGCCCGTCGTTGTTCACATCTATCTGCAGCGCATCGGTCTTGGTAGCGACGATCTGCGGCGCGGCGATCACCGGCGTCTCGGTCGGATCGCCCGTCGCGGTCGTGTCGGGATCGTCGGTGAGCGTGTCGGAGATGTTGTCCCCGCCGACCAATCCCTGGTTGCTCACCAGTTCTATGCCCACCGGCAGCGGATTGTTGACCACCACGTCGAACGTGATCGTCACACTGCCGCCACCGCCAGATAGCGTGCCAATCGCCACCGCCACCGTCGTGTCACCGGCCGTGTTGCCCGCCGTGACCGTCCCCTGCGTGGTCGTCACCGAGCCAACGACCAGCGTCGTGTTGGCGTCCGGAATATCGCTGAAGGCCACGTTGGCAGCATCCTGGTCGCCGGTGTTGGTGATGACCACCGTGTAGCGGAGGGTGTCGCCCGGATTCACCTGCCCGTCGCTGTTGACATCTACGGCCAGCGCGTCAGCCTTGGTCGCCCCCACAACGGGCGTCGCCGTGATGGACGTGGTTTCTGTGTCCTGGTTGTTGGCCAAGTCGGTGTCGCCGCCGCGCGAACCGTCGTCGGCCACCTGTACCGTGTTCTCGACCTGACTCACGCCCGCCGGGAAGGGTGTATTCACCGTGACCGCAAACTGCACGGTCACCGGCGTGTCCGAGGGAGCTAACGCCACCAGCGTGTAGGTACAGGTCGTACCAGCGGGCGAGCCGTCGGCACAGCTCCAGGTCGGCGTGCTGTTGGCCGCATTGAAGGTCGTGTTGAGCGGCACCGTCTCCGTGATGGTGATGGGGCCAGACGGGCCGGTGCCAATATTGTCAACCACCAGGTCGTAGACGATCACGCTGCCGGGCGCGAACGGTTCAGTAGCTGTCTCCGACTTGGCAATGCTCAGGTCAGGGAAGATCAGGGTCAGTGTGTCGCTGGCCGTCGCGCCGGAGGCATCGCGCCCACCCGTCGGGGCAGAACTGGCAGTGATGATGGTTGCGGTGTTGCTGATCGGACTCTGCGACGGGAGCAAGGTGGTGAGTAGCTTCGCCCGGAAGACCAGCGTCACTGCGTTACCCGCGCCGGGCAACACCGTGCCGCCGGTGTAGCGCACCGTCCCCGCCGGGCTGTTGCTGAACGTGAAGCCCGCCGGAGCCGAGACATTGGCGGCACTGTTTATGTCCCATAGGGTCGGATCAAGCACATCCTCTACAACGACGCCGTAGGCCGGGCCGGTGCCCGTGTTGGTGACCACCAGTTGGACGCGCACCGTGTCGCCAGGGCTGGCCGGGTCGTCCAGGAAGGTCTTGCTCAGCGCCAGGGCCGGCTCGACCACGTCCACGCTGGCCGAGGCGCTCTGGTCGGGGCCAGTCGCATAGCGAAGCGTAGCAGTGTTGGTCAGCACGTCACCGTTGGCATTGGCGGGCAGATCGCGCAGCAGGCCGACGACGGTGATCGTCAGCGTGTCATCCGCATCGGCGACGTTGTCGGGCGTGTTGGTGATCGTGCCCAGGGTGAAGGTCGCCGTATCGTTCAGGCCGTCGCCGAGCAGGGCATCGGACAGCGCGCCCGCCGTGCCCACCAGCGCCGGGCTGAGGTTTGCCCCCTGCGCCGTGACGCTGGCGCTCTGCAACTCGATGACGCCCGCCGCCGTCGCTGGCACGACATCGGTGATCACCACCTGGTTGATCTGGCCTTCGGGCAACGTGACCGTGACGGTGTAGGTCACCGTCTCGCCGATGGCCAGGTCGGGGTTGGCGGGGTTGTGCGCCGACGAGCCTGTTTCGGGCAGGCCAGTTTCGCTCACCACTTTGGCGATGGTCGGCGCTGCCGTCGAGAAGCTGGACTGCGCCGGTCCCACCGTCCCACTACGACCGCTGCCGTCCGCCAGCGAGTTGTAGCTGCCACTCACCGAGTTCGTGTAGGTCGTGTCGGGTTCGGCATCGGCAGAGACGGCCACCTGATAGGTGATGGTGCAACTGCTGCCCAGACTTAGCGACGGCACAGAGAAGGCGATCGAAGGCGCTGCGCTGGAATTGACCGTCGCGCCGCAGGTGCCGCCCACCGTGCCGTCGCCGACCCACGTCAGGCCGGGCGAGGGCAGCGTATCCACCAGCGCGATCTGATAGGCGTCGGCCAGCGACTGCGCCGTGTGCCTGAGCGTCAGGGTCACGGTGAAGGTGTCTCCGGCGTCGAGCAGTCCACTGGCATTGTTGGCCTTGCTGATCGTCAGTTGCGGCTCTATCAGGTCAATGCCCGCCGTGCCGCTGATGGTGCCGCCGGTGTGCTGCACCGTCGCCGTGTTGAGGATATTCGTATCCTGGCCGGTGAGCAGCCCCACGTTGACCGGTGCATCCACCACCCGCGCCACCACCTGGAAGACGATTGTATCCTGGGCGTCTACCACACCGTCGGGCGTGTTGGTGACATCCCCCAGCGTCCAGGTGACGCGGTCGTTGACGGAGTCGCTATCGGTATCGGAGGCGACGCCGGGCGTGCCCACGACGGGCAGGGCGGGCACCGCTGACAGGTTAGCCCCGATGAAGGTGATCTGCGACGAGACCACCTCGAAGGCTGCGCCGTCAGTCCCCGCCAGCGGCAACTGGTCGAACACTGCCGTATTTTCGGTGAGACCTTCGGCGAAGCTCACCGTGAATTCATAGGTGATCTGCTCGCCGATGGTTGCGTCGCCGTCCGTCGGCGCGATGATCACCTTAGTCAGTTCGTTCTGAGTGACTGATACCTGCGCCGAGGCGCTGTCCTGATAGGTCCGTCCGCCCTCTGGCAACGACTCCCAGTCTAAATCACCTGTATTCGTCAACAAGGTACCGGCGGGTGCCGTGTTGGCGATGATCGCCTGGAACTCGACTTCGCAGCTTGAGCCTTGCGGCAGCGTATCCCAGACGACGGCCAGGCCCGCGCCAGCGGGATCGGTGTCATCCAGCGTGGTCGGGAGCGTCGCGCACGAGCCGGAAACCGGTCGCAGCGAGAAATTGGTTGTGGTGTAAATCAGATGCGTGGGTACCACATCGGTCAGGGTGACGTTGAAGGCGTCGGCGGTTGAAGCGGCGGTGTGCTCCACGCGCAGGCGGAAGGTGATCAGGTCGCCCGCGTCGCCTGCGTCCGGCGTAGCCGTCTTGGTGACATTCAGCGCCGGTTCGACGAGGTCCGCGTCAGCGGTGTCTGTCAGCGAAAACGCGCCGTAGCTCACCTGCGCCGTGTTGACCGGCACATCCCCATCGGCGTTGGCGGCGACGTCCAGCACCTCCGCAACCACTTCAAAGGTGATCTGATCCTTGGCATCGGAGACACCGTCGGCAACATTGGTCACCGTGCCCAGCGCCCAGGTGACGCGATCGTTGATGGTGTCAGCGTTGGTATCGGATGCCACGCCGGGCGTGCCCACGGCGGGCAGGCTGAGGCCGGACAGGTTGGCCCCCACCGCCACCACGCGCGAGCTGACCACGCCCAGCACACTGCTGCCGGTTGGAAGTTGATCGAAGACGGTGGGCGTCACCACCCCTTCGGGCAGCGTCACCGTGAACTGATAGGTGATCTGCTCGCCGATGGTGTAGTCCTGCCGCGTTGGGTTGTGCGCATCGCTGCCATTGATCGGCGTAGAGGTGATGGACTTGTCAATCGTCAGCGCGAAGACGGTGACAGTCGCCTGAGAAGTACGGGAGTAGGTGTTGGCCACCCCACCGCAACCGGACGTGTCGCCGGTGCGCTCGCACGACAGGGGATTGTAGGGCGACTGCGGCGCGGTGACATCGCCCGGCAGGCTCGTCCAGCTCTCCCTGGCCGTGTTGGTAAGGGCCTGGTTGGGCTGTACGCCCGCGTCTAGCGTGGCCTGGTAGGTCAGCGTGCAGCTTCCGCCGGACGCAAACGTGTCCCAGGTCGCGGTGACGGCAGGCGCGGCCTCCGTCAGGCTGGTGGGCGGCGTGGCGCACGTCCCCGTCGCGAACGATCCCGCCACCAGCGTCATGCCGGCGGGCACCGTGTCGGTCAGCACCACGTTGAAGGCGTCCGGGTTGGTGACACCGCTGCCCTTGCTCACCACAATGCTGAAGGTGATGGTATCGCCCGCGTCACCCGTCGTCGGCGAAGCAGTCTTGGTGACTGTCATCGAAGGCTCGCGCACGGTAACGTTGGGTGCGCTGGCATTGATGTTGCCGCCGCTCCACGTCCAGACCGCGGCGTTGTTGCGTGTCTGCCCGGAGACAGTGCCCACCCGATTGATAACTACCACCGTGTAGTCAACTGTGATCGTCTCCGGCACCGCCGGGCTGCTATTGCTGTTGGTGATCGTGCCAAAGGTTAGAGTCACTCGGCGGCCCTGGTTGGGATCGCCAGTGCCTGCCGCCGTAATACTCGCCCCGCTGAGCACGGCGGGGAAACCGCCCGACACGGACGTGCTCACCCCTGCCGAAGCAGTGATGCTATCTATGCTGACAAACGCCAGCCCGGCGTCCAGCTCATCAAACAGGGTCACCCCGCTGCTCGTACCCTCCGGCACGGTGATCACCACGCGATAGCCGATCTGTTCGCCGATGACAACGTTGTTGCCCGTCGTGTGCGTCTGGTTCGTGCCAGTGATGGTTTTGGTCATGGTCGGGCTGGCGATGGTGACGCTGGCGTTGTCGCTGCGCGTCGGGAAGTCCGTCGAACCGCTCAGCGAGGCCCAGGTGACGCTGGCCGTGTTGTTGATCACCGCGCGCGGCTCGACCGTGTAGGCCAGCGCACATTGCACCGTGATCAGGGCTGTGTCGGCCCCGTAGGGCGCACCCCCACCAACGGGATTGCCGTCGTTGGCCGCCAGAGGAGCGCTCAGCACCAACCCTGTGCCGAACAGATCGCCCGAATAGGCCAGCGCTGTCCCCGCCCCATCGGTGACGCCGCTCACTGCGCAGCCGGTCAGGCCCGTAGGAACGGGATCGGTCACCGTCACGTCATAGGCGGGCGCGCCCCCGACGTTCTCAACCGTGATGAGGTAGGTCACCTGGTCGCCCGCGTCCGCGCCAGTCAGGTTGCCGTTGACCGGCAATGTGGACGGCGGCGGATTGATCGTCCCAGAGCCGTTGGTGGCGCTGACACCCTTCGTGATCACCAGGTCGGGCGCGCGCACATGGAAGAAAATGCCCACGTCCGCTGTGAAAGTCGCGCCCGGTGTGTTGGCGTAACCGGCCCGAAACAGGTTGGTCAGGAACAGGTCGTCGGCGAACGGCTCATCGTTGATCACAATGTCTATGTCAACGGCGATCGTCTCCGGCGGCGTCTCCGACGACAGGTCTTGCCAGTCAATACGAATCGAGTTCTGCGCCGCATTCACGGTGATAGATGTTGGCGGCGTGCTGATAGTACTGGTCGGCGCAAAGCGAATATCCGTGCCGAAGGTTGTGTTCACCGTCGTCACGTCGAACACCGGCAACGGGAAGAAGTCCTCAAAGTAGATCGCGCGTGTGTCACCGGAGGGGATGTCCATCTGCAAGCGGAAGGTCACCACATCGCCCGGCATGAAGATGTAGGGCGGCGGGTTGACGATGGTCTTGCTGATCTCCGGCGGCACAATGTCCACCCCCGCGCCCGATCCCTCGGTGCAATTGGCCGCGCCCGCCGTCAGACCATAGGTAGACGTGACCGTATTGGGCAGGCTGTCGTTGGCGTGCACCGGCTGTCCGCTCAGGTAATACTCATCAATGGTCGCCGTGTAGCGCAGCGTGATGGCCGTGCCCGCCGCAATGTTGCCCGTCACAGCGCCGATGTTGTAGGTAATGGTCTGCGTACCGTCCCCGTTGTCCACCACCGTCGGAGTGATGGCATACGGCGTGCCGCCCACCGTCAACGACTGATGCGCGGCGAAGGTGATGCCGTCCGGCAATGTGTCCACGACGATCAGGCCACTGTTGGTGCCGTAGTCCGTCACCTGGAAGTTCAGCGTGTAGGTGATGGTCGTGCCCGGAATGGTCGAGCCGGGGCTGGCCCCTTTCTGCAGCGAAATATGCTCGGCCTCCACTGGCGATTGACGGGTCGAGAGCGGTCGCAGCACGCCCAGATAGCGGGCAACGAAGTCCGCGCTGTTAATCACCGTCTGCCGACCGCAGGTGGCCTCGTTCAGAATATCGGTGATGTAGACGGGGAAACGGACCGTGACCTCCGGCCCACCGATCACGCCAGTCGCCGAGGTACAGGTCACCGCCAGCGTGCCACCGGGCGTTGACGTGGACGGCTGCGCGGTCACCGTGCAGCCCGTCCCACCGGAAATGGTCACCGGCCCGACGAACTGCACGCTGGGGGGTAGCGTGTCGCCGAAGGTCAGATCGGTGATCGTCTGCCCGTTAGCAATGTCCACACTGAGCACATAGTCATATGGTCAGCTTGGCCCCGGCGGACGCTCACCTTCAGGAGCCGTATTGGTCTTTTCGAAGATATAGAGCGTGGGGGTGATGGTGTCGGTGAGCGCCGTTCCCACAATCGGGCCGTTCGCGCCGGTAGGCGTGTCGCCGAACTGATAGACTGGCGTGAGAGTGACCGGCAAGGGCACACCGACCCTGGCCGTCGTGCTGATGGTGGCGCACATCTCGACCACCAATGGCGGGCCGCCCGCCACCACCGACCCGATCGGCAACTTGATGATAATCAACGTGTAGCCCGGCGTGCCCGTCACCGGCTGATTGATCACCGGATCGGTCAATTGGTTGCCCGGCGCAGGCGGAAAAACCCCCACGGTGGTCATACTGACGCCCAGATTGAGAAACGTCGCAGAGGCCAGGGTAATTTGGGGTGGCAGTTCCAGGCGCAGGTATGGGCCGTACCCCGGAGTACCGCTGTTGGTAATCTCGGCAGAGAAACAAAACTGCTCGCCGACAAAGTTCTCGGCGGGCAGATTGAGCGAGACGGTAGGGGTCTGCGCATACCCGGTCGAAGGGCCAGCCAGCAACACTACCAGAACAGCCGTCGCCAGGCCCAGCGCCAGATAATTCTCTATTCTCTTGATCATCCCCCCAAAGCTCCTTCAATAATGCCTGTATGACCACGTACCGGGTGGCTCGCCCAGCCGTTGGCACCAAACCCCATCGCAACATATTATTGTAGTACCATAATCCTAACGCGCGCTAGTCCGATAAACGTGAAAAAGTCATGAAAATTACCACAAAACCTTGGTTGCTAGTTAGCGTTGGTCAAGGCCAAGGCGATTCGTCTTAACGCCGCACCAGAAGCGCGACATAGACGGTTACAACGTTAGGTGGCGTTCATGGTGTCTCCTCGCTAGATAGGTGTCTACCAACTTCACTCTAACGCGGGTGGCGCGAACGCCTTCGACTGGCAATCAGAGTAGATATTTGATATTTAATTTGCAAAATAATTTATTTATAAATATAATTATCTTTACAGGGAAGTCTGCACTGCTCACGCCTTGATGAAAAAAACGCATCGGTGAAGGAACGCAATCAAGATTGCCAGTAACTACCAAAGACTTTCTTGTCCTTCACCAGAACATTCTATTCGCTAAAGGAGAATAACCAATGTCAACTGAACAAAACAAAGCGCTACTCCGTCGAGTTATGGAGGAAGTCTTCAGTCAGGGAAACATGAGACTGGTTGACGAGTTGTTGGCACCCGACTTCGTTGACCACGAAGAACTCCCGCCCGGAATACCGCGTAATCGTGAGGGTGTCAAACAGATGACCGCCATGCTCCACCACGCCTTCCCAGACCTCAAAGTCACAATTGACGACATTATCGCCGAAGGTGACAAGGTGGTAGTCCGCAGCACCTGGCGCGGCACCCATAAGGGTGAGTTTATGGGTATTCCGCCAACCGGTAAGAGCGTATCTATTGGAGTGTTCGACATCGTCCGTATTGCTGGGGGTAAGGGTGTGGAACATTGGGGCCAGATGGATAGTATGGGCATGATGCAGCAACTTGGCGTCATCCCAATGCCAGGGGAAGGCGAAGGGCAAGCGGGGTAACCCACCCTGGGAAAAACGTCCTCTCGATCCTCTCGTGAGCTAAGGGATATCTCGTGATCTTGAACCAGCACGAGAGTCCCCATACCAGACAGATTTCTCAAGCCGTCCCGATGCCCCGGTAGCTCGGGACGGCTGTCTATTTCGGACTGTCTTAGTGCTTCGTCCGGGGCGCATCGCGATACACGCCAACGAGACGTACACATTTTGATGTGATCGTCTACCGGATGCAGCACGCAGAGACTATCTGCAGACTATGGACACAGAACAATAGAGGCGAGCAGCACGGTCACCAGATAGCCCGTCGCTCGCAGGGGCGCAGCAGAGCAGCGCCCTGTTCCCCTCGCCCTGCAACGCCAGTCGCAAGTGAGAGTGCAGGAATGAGGGCAAAGTTCATACAGCTTCTAGCCCCCTCCGTCAGGGGGCGGCGCGGCTTCGTCGTCCGCACTCTGCGGTGGCACAGGCGCGATGCCGCCGGATACATCCGAGGGTGGGAAGACATAGATGCGCGCCTGCTGTGCGTCCACCACGTACAGCCGCCCGGCAGCGTCGAAAGCCAGCCCCGCCGGGGAGCGAACCCCGCTCACGCCCGTCGCAGCGTCGTCCGGCTGATTGAAAGAGATCACCGGCTGCCCGGCCAGGTTATAAGCCACGATGCGATGCTTGTCGTCCATGTCGGTGACGTAGATCAGCGTGCCATCCGGGCTGACCGCCAGGTAGGGCCGGTTGTAGGACTGCCGGTTGCGGAACCACATATTGACGCTGAACGTGCGCAGCGGCATCCCCGTCAGGTCGAAGACCTGCACGCGCTTGTTCCACGCCTCGGCCACATACAGCTCGTGCGAGATAGGGTTGAAGGCCAGGCCCACCGGCTCGTCCACCTGCCCCAGGCCGGTGCCGCCGCGCCCGATGTCGCGCACCCACTGACCTTCGGGCGTGTAGACGCGGATGCGCTTGCCGCCCGTATCCGCCACATAGACCAACCCGTCCGGCCCGACGGCGATCTCGCGCGGCCCCCACATGGCGTCTGGCGACGGATCGGTCGCGGGCACGCCCTCATGCCCCCACGCCCGCACGAACTCACCCTCGCGGGTGAAGATCGCCACGCGGTTGTTCCAGGTATCGGCTACGTAGAGCAGGCCGTCCGGCCCGATGTCCAGGCCCCACGGCTGCCGCAAGGCCTCACCGGCTGGCACCAGCGCCGGGTCGCCGATGCTGCGCACGAACTCGCCTTCCGGTCCGAGCACCACAATCCGGCTACGATCCGTATCGGTGACATAGATCAGCCCGTCTTCGTCCAGCGCAATATCGCGCGGGCCGACCATACCCGCCACTTCGCCCAGGATGCGCTCGGCGACAATCGCCTGGAAGACGCGATCCTCCGGGTACTCCGGCTCGCGGATGTTGACCGTGCTGCTGCCAATGCCCGCATCCCATACCTGCGCGGCGATCTGCTTGTCCACAAAGAAATACATGCGGTCGGAGACCGGCCACTTGCCTACCGCAAAGCGATCGTCGCTGGCGCACTCAGCAATCACCGCCCGCGCGCAGCTCGCCCGCAACGTGTCGCGTTCCTCTTCGGTCGCGCCCAGGCTGGCTTCGTCCTCACAGCGGAACTGCTTGGAATCAATGCACATGGCCTGGCCGTAGGTGCGGTAGTCGCGGTTCCACCAGATATCCCACAACCCTTGTCGGTAGTACGGTGCAGCGATGTTCTTCTCGTCGGTACTGAAGACCTTGGCGACGCGGTCGTAGGTCAGGTTGAAGTATTCCTGCATCGGCCACCACAGGCGAATATAGCCGAATTCGTAGTAGCGGTCGCCCAGGATCGAGCGCACGTCGCCCACCTTCTTGGTGCCGACGATCACCACCCGCGCGCCTTCCAGCGTCGAGGGGTCTACGCTGCCCGCTTCGCCGCGCAGGTAACCGTAGTTGGTGTAGTGGCGCAGGTACCAGGTGAATGGCCACGACGAATCGTCGTCGAAGACGATGCGCATGGAAGTGCCCTCGTTGGTGATCTCAGCGATGCGGTCAATCTCCCGCATCACCGTCTTGACCGCCGGGCCAGAATGCGCATAGACCAGGTATTCCGTCGCGTAATCATAGTTGATATAGGCAGCGAGAATGGCGACTCGCGCGGTCAACACGGCCAGCACTGCCGCGCCCGCGACGATCGCCAGCCGCCCCACCTGATTGCGCCCCAGGGGACGCCCCAGCCGGATGATGATCGCCACCGCGCCCGCCAGCACGAGCAACGCGCCCAGCCAGTTGCCCGTCGCGATCAGGTCTTCGACCTCACGCCCGCTGAAGGGGGGATGTGCGCCCGTCAACAGACGCAGCGCACGCCCCAGCGCCAGCAGCGCCAGCGGCAGCGCCCCGATCAGCACGGCCCAGCCGCCCGCCCCCAGCGACCGCCAGCGCACCCCCTCGATTACCTGCCCCAGCCACCAGCCGGTCGCCAGGATCAGCGGGACGGTCAGATGAGTGGTGAGCCAGGGCATCTTCTCTCCGGCGATGGTCAGTCCCAGCGTCATGGCGATAGACCACCAGCCCACCAGCGCCAGCAGCGGCAACTCGCCGATCCACTCGGCATCAGTGGCGCGGTGCACCATTTCCTCAACCAGGTTGAAGGGACGGGTCAGCCTGCCCGCTGACGACGGGGGATCGTCCCGGTCAACGACCTCGGTGCGCCGTTCCGCCGCGACCAGCGTCTCCGCTGCCGCCGGCAACTCCGGCGCTCCCACTGCCCCCTCTGCGGAGAATTCCTCGCGCTCGAGCCGCTCCAGAGCGCGAGCGGCCCGCCAGCGCCACAGCCTGGACAGCCCCAGGATGCCCGCGCCCATCGCCCCGATCATCGGCAGAAACTCGTAAACGGGCAGTTGCGTCAACAGGTAGTAATACTGTGGTTGGCTACCGCGCCGCACGCCCTGTTGTTCCAGCCAGTAGCCCAGCGAACCGATCATGCCGGTCACCAGGCCATATTGATTGCTGAAGATCGTGGTGAAGAAGAACGCGAAGATGCCCAGGAAGATCGCCGCTGCGGGCAACCAGCGTCGCCAGTTCCAGGAAATGCCCACCGACGCCGCCACCATCAGGAAAGGCAACACAGCGGGCAACGTTGCCTGCAGGGTATCGCGTCCTTCGGGTGAGTTGGGGTTGTAGTCCTCCAGGTTGTAGCCAGCCCAGTAAAGCGAGAATGCGGCCAGCCAGGGCAGGATCAGCGTGCCGATGACGATCAGCACGTCGAAGATCGGCTGTCGGTTGAAGAAGTCCCACAGATTCGTCAGATAGCGTGTGCCCAGTACCGCCAGCGTGATCAGCGTGCCCAGCACCCAGGCCAGGACAATCGGCGTATTGTCATAGCGCCCGCCGTCGAGCGCCGCCACGGCGTTCGGATCGATTGCAAAGGGCTGGGCACTGGCCTCGGTGACGAAGCTGCGCCGCTCGAAGACCACCAGCAGGCCGGCGACCACAAACGCCACCAGCACCACCAACAGCAGGTCGCGCCAGGGCAGGCGTAGCTGCGCCGGGAAGACATACACCGCGCTGAGGAACAGCACGAAGAGCAACGCCAACACTGGCAGGCCGATCCAGGTCAGCAGGCGGACGAACATGGCTCCGTCAAAGCCGTTCGCCACTGCATATTCCTTGGTGGCGTTTTGCCCGTAGAGCAGGTCAGATTGGCTACGCACGGTCGTCCGCGTCCAGACGTCCGTCGGTTTGATCACGTCTATCACGCAGGCGATCCACAGCGCCACTATCGCACCCAGGATCAGCCCGGCCATCAGCAAGTAGAACGCTGACCGCTCTTGTTTGAGCCAGCGTATGAGCGCCGCCGCCGCGCCCGCGTCCGTCCGCCCACGCCAGGCCCGTTGCACCGCGCCAGAGAAAGCCAGCGGCAGGTAGATCAGCGCGAAAAGGACGAGTATCAGGGGTAGAGCCGAAGACAGGTACCACACTGGCCGCAGCAACAGGTGCAGTAACCGACCTAGCGTGAAGGCCAGCGAGGCCACCGCCACCAGCAGCAGCCCGTGCCCGATGAGCTGTTGCCACAGCGGAGCGTGCCAGCCCTGGTCGCCCGCTGGATGCAGACGGATACCCACGTCCTGCAACATGCGCAGCAGCCAGTACAGCGTCATGAAGCTGCCGAAGATGGCAATATAGATGAACGACACCTCTTTGGAGGCCAGGATGCCGATCAGCCCCACCGCCAGCACCCACAACCACACCGCGCGGCGCGGCTGCTCGTCGTCCATGTAACGCAGGATGGCGTAGAGGATGACGAACGCGAAGAAGATGGTCGGCGTGTCGTGCCGGATGTAGCGGTTATAGTAGAGCAGTTGGGGGGAAATCAACAGCAGGCCAGAGGCGATCAGCGCCCCGGTACGCCCCAGCCAGCGTCGGAATAGCGCCGGGAAGAGCACGATCAGCACGCCTAGCGTCGCCGGATACAGGCGCGAAGTGAAATCGTTGTCGCCGAACAGGAAATAGGCCAGCGCCGTCATGTGGAACAACAGCGGGCCATGCATCATCGGCGTGTGATTGAATTCTCCAAACTCCGAGAGCCGCCACGAGTAATACGTGTGCAGACTCTCGTCGTGACTCATCACGCGCGTGCCCAGGTCGTAGAAACGGGTGAACACGGCCAGCAGCAACAGCGCCGCGTAGGCCAGCGCCTCCCAGCGGACCGAATAGACGCGCGTCAGAGCCTGGTTGATGGCCCGTTCGTGCGATTCCGGCGCAGCGTAGAGTTGTTCGCGTGTGGTCATGCGTTCACTTTCCCCAGAACCTGGCAACGGCACGCCTGTGCGCCCCCGTGTCTCCTACCAGACAGACTACCCCGCATGGTTTTGAACCACAGATCGCAAAGGCATAAATCTGTGTCCTCTGCGGTGCATCCCGACTCTCCAAACCCCGATATAGCCCCTGCCCGACCCCTCACTGCCACAGAGCGCCGCGCGCCACTTCTGGCGAGACCGTCGCTGCGGGCATGGGCACCGGACTCGCCCCCACCAGGCTCTCCGGCGAGGCGGTCGCCGGACTCCCAGGCAGTCCGTCCGCTACGCCGGTCACAGCCTCGCTGGTATCGGTTGCGCCGGGGGTAGGCGACGCCATGCTCACCGGCAAGGGCTGCTGCACACCGGTCTGCGTCGCCAGCCGCTCGCCCGCGAAGACGGGCAGGGCAATGGCCAGCGTCACCGCCAGCGCCAGGGCCAGCGTCAGGGCGGGCACCCACATCTCTGCCAGGGCGCGCAGCCCGCCCCGCGGACGACTGATCTCGCCCCACACCGCCGACCAGGTCCCCGCGGCAGGACGCGCCGGCCCCAGGGCGCGCAGTTCGTCGCGCAGGTCGCGGGCAATGCGCTCTTCGCGGGCCAGCGCCGCCCGGCAACGCGCGCACCGCCGCACATGGTTGACCACCAGCGCCCCCTGCTCTGGCCCCAACTGCCCGTTCACGTAGCGCGTGAGTAAATGGGTGACATGACGGTCATGCATGGCTCACACCTCAGTCTGATTCGGAGTCTGGAGTCAGGGGTTTTGAGTCAAGAGCTTTGAGATGAAACCGAGCTGTCCTGACCCCTCACTCCCAATTCACTACTCCCCACTCCCTCTACACCTGCCACAACTCGACCAGAGCGGCTTCGTCCGCCGCGCTCAACGCCTTGCGCAGTTGCTCGTGCGCCAGGCGGATGCGGCTTTCCGCCGTCTTCTGGGGGCACTCCATCACCTCGGCCATCTCACGGTAGGTCAGTCCTTGCCCATAGCGCAACGCCACTGCCTCGCGCAGGCGCGGAGAGAGCGTCGCCAGGGCGCGCCGCAACGACTCGTGCAGTTCCGCCCATGCCGCCCGGTGTTCCGGCGATTCGTCGGCGGGGGCGGAAGGCTCCACGCCCGCCGAAAGCAGATTGGCCAGCGCCACTGTCGGCAACCATTTGCGCCGTCGCGCGTTGCGGCACCGGCTGATGGTGATCGTGTACAGCCAGGTACGGAACGCGCCACGCGCTGGGTCGTAGTGTTGCAGGTTGCGAAAGGCATAGACCAATGCTTCCTGCAACACGTCCTCAGCATCTTGTTCGTCCAGCAGGACACTGTAGGCCAGCCGGAACAGGCTGGACGCATAGCGCTCATAGAGCGCGGCATAGGCGCTCTGATCGCCCGCCAGGCAACGGTCAATCAATGCCATCAAATCGGGATCGTTGGCCGAGCCGGATGTCTCTGCGTTCACTGGATTTGCGCTATTCATCCTACACTCCGCCCCCCGTTAGTCCTCAGTGACCTGCTCCACCCCATAGACATCGTTACGCACCCACAGGCGCAGTCGCCCGGCATCCTCCGGCTTGATCGCCGTCTCGCCCCGGTAGAACCACATGATCGCGTCGCGCCAGGAAAGCGTGTCAATGTTCCACGCCTGGCGGATCACCAGGTCTTTGCCCACGTAGGGCGCGCCCATGCGCGGCTGCTCGTCGCGGGCGGGCACCAACACCGCCGCCGACGCGACTTCCGGCCCCACGCCATCCACAAAGACGGTATTCGGGTAGTCGCGCAAGGCCCAGGCCAGCGCTCCGTCCGGCGGCACCTGCGCGGTGACCGTCAACAGCTTTGGCTCGCCGGTCGCCCGCAGGCTCATCGTCTTCAGCGTCTCGCGCAGCTCGAAGACATCGTCGGTGACCGGGTCAACTACCCACAGTTGGCGCGGGTCGCCCGCCGGGCCAAAGGCCGCCCGTCCGCCCAACCCAAAGCTGAACAGCAACAGCGCGGCCAATGTCCCCAGGGCTACCCCGCGCCAGGCGGCGCGCGCCCCCCACAAACTGCCGATCAGGAAATAGAGCACGCCGTTGAGCAACGTCACCAGCAGCGTGATCAGCAGGCGCAACTGAATGAAGCCCAGCACATAGGCGTAGACAAACACGCCCGGCTGTACTTCTACCGACTGAATTTGCTGATACTGAAAATCGGACGCGCGGCTGTAGATTCCTTCGGCCAGGCGGTCTACCAGCGCCGACAGATCGGTCACGCCGCCCGGCAGGTCGAAGAGCAGGCGCTTGCCCAGCAACACCACGCTGAGACCCACCGCCAGCCACAGCCCCATGGTGATCAGCGCGTGCAGCGGTACCCCCCACGACGGCACACGCCACAGGATGCCGGGGCGCTCGGTCAGCCAGTCGGTGACGCGCAGGGCAACCAGGACAGTCATCGGCAGCGTCACCCACAGCGCGTGCGCCGCCCCTGCTCCCGCGTAGCCCACCGACCAGACAATGCCCGCCAGCGCCCATCCAGCCAGCGCCCGCTCGAAGAAGCCACCTTCGCGCACCGCGTGATAGAGCGCCAGCAGGCCAAAGAGCACGATGCCTGTCTCGTAGCGCAGCGCCACCCAGATTGGGAACGCCCTCGGCGTGCCGACCGGATGCTCCACGAAACCGCGCACACCGGCCCACATCGCGTTGCCCACGACCGTCAACCCCGACGGCACCCAAAAGAGGACAGTCGCCGCCAGAACCACCGTCACGCCCGCGGCCAGCGCGCCGGTTGCCCAGGGCCAGGCGCGTAACAATCGCCGCGCCGTGCTCAGCAGGCTGCTATCGCTCTCGTCGCCCGTCAGCCAGGCGAAGAGCAAGCCAAATGCCAGGGAAATGGCCGTCAGAAAACCGGCGGGTTCGGCCAGGAAGATCATGGTCGCCAGGCAGACGGTCGCCAGGACGGCCCAGCGCTCTGCCCGCGTCTCCACGAAGCGCAGCATCAACCACGGCCCCAACAACGCCAGCAGCATCGTCCACGTGACCCCGCTCATCGTCCGCGCTGCCAGCACCGCCACCGGCGAGATGGTCAGCAACACGCTGATGATCAACGCGGGCAGCGGCCCCAGGTAGCGCCGCCACAACGCCGGAGCCAGAGCCAGCAGCGCTCCGGCGAGCGCCACCGGCAGCCGCGCCGTGACCTCGTTCGCCCCGGCCATGCCAAACGTGACCGCGTTGAGAGCAAAGGTCAGCGGGCTTTCCGCCTCCGGAATCGGGCCGGGGACGCGCCCGTCCACCGTGCGCAGCGCCGCCAGCGCCTGCCGCGCCTGTGCGTCGTCCAGCGGCGCATGATCCAGCGCCGCCAGGCGCAATAGCAGCGCCAGGATCGCCAAGGCGACATAGATCAGCGCTTCGGGCGTGACGCGCACACCCGGCCAGGCGCTGACCAGGATCGGCTGTGTGTCCGCATCGTCCCGTAGCGGCTCGCCCAAAGGCAGTGCCGCACCGTCTACCTGCGCATCCATTGCACCCTCGTCACTTCGGAGTCGGGAGCGGAGAGTTCAGAGTCTTGAGTGCGGAGTCTTGAGGCCGTGCCCCCGCTGCACTTCCGTGCCTTCACTCTGTACTCCCAACTCCTGACTCTACACTCCTCACTCACTGCGGAGCCACACGATAGACAGCCACGTCGCCGGACTGACAGACAGGCGTGAGCATCTGCTCGAACTTGGCCAGCCCCTGCTCATACTCGCTCAGGCGGCCCGCATCGTCCCCCGCCATCTGCCGGATCATGCTCCGCTCCGCCCCGCCGACCACGATGTAATCTATGCCGTAGCGATCAATGATCTGCCAGGCGCGCGCCCAGTCCTGCGTGGAGTATAGCTCCTCCATGTCGTCGGCCCGGTCGCGCCGCTCCCCATTCTCGATACGAAAATCGGTCACGCGCGGATAGGTCTCGCCGCGCCACTGCCGCTCGTGATTCTGCCAGCCGATCAGCGTCGGAATGCCCGTCAACCCGCTGAAACGGCTCTTGTGCGGTTCGTAGGCACCGCCCGGCGCTTCAGCCAGCACGGCTCCGCCGCCGGTTTCCAGCCTGGCCAGGCATCGGATCGCCGCATATTCGTCGGCGGGTACCATGGTCGGCGTGCCGTCCAGCGCCAGCGCGGCCAGGCGCGGACAGTCCCCCGTCAGCCCCATGTCGCGATTGGCCCGCTCGCACTCCTCGACGCGTTCCTTCGTCGCCAGCCGACCGGTATCCACCAGTGCCCGCGCCTGCGTCGCCAGTACAGGATAGGCCATGCCCGCCGCGAAGAGCAACACGAACGCCGCCGCGTAGACGCCGCGCACGGCCATTTTCCAGCCGCGCGGGCGGCTGCTGGCCGTCCATCGGCCCAGCACCGACCACACCGCGAATGCCGTCGCCAGGCTGAACAAAATCCAGCCCTGATAATAGAGCTTGAAGACGGTGTTGATGCGCACAGCGAAATTGTCGCGCAGATAGACGAAGTCCGGCGCGACGGTCAGCACCGCTCCCGCTCCGGCCAGCAACAGCGCGAAACCTGTCGCCGGTGAATAGGCTGGCTGAGTCTGCCCCGCCTGCGGGCGGGCGAACAGCCGCCCGACGACCAGAAACACCAGCAACAAACACCATAGCTCCGTAGGCAACCCGATCAGGCGGCGGGCGAGGATATCCGGCAGCAGATCGCCCAGGCTGGCCCCCGACGGCACGCTGCCGAACACCGCCCCGCGCAGATCGCTGCTCCAGGCGGCCTTGCCCAGCCCGATCACCGCCAGGACGAAGACCGAGGCCAGCGCCGTCACCCCCAGCAGGCCCGCTTCCCAGTGGAAGCGCCGTCCGGCCCGCTGCCGCTCAAGCACCAGAAAACCGCTCAGCAAGACCAGGAACGGCCCAAATTGCAGGAAGAACTGCGACCAGCGCGTCGGGTAGATCACGTTGGGCAGCACGCCGCCCGCCTGCGACGTGAAAGAAACCAGCCAGGGCAGATAGAACACCAGCGTCAGCGCACCGATGACCAGCGCAAAGCGCACGATCCCCCGCAAATCGCGGTTGGAGAGCGTCCCCGCGCCGTTCCGGATCAAGCGCCGCAACACCTCCGCGCCGACCAGCAGCGGCAGGTAGATCGCGTCCCACGAATTGACGAAGACCATGCCGCCCACCCAGATCGCGTAGAGCGGGTAGCCCCACCAGGGCAGTGCGCGCCCGCTCAGGACGAGCGCCAACGCCAAGCCCACCGCCAGCACGGCGAACGGCAGCGCCAGCACGTGCGGATGCAGGTCGGCCAGCACGAAGCTGAAATTGGGGAACTCGGTGATCGGCTGAATGGGATGCGGCGCGCCGTTCAGATCGCGATCGTGCACCACGCGGCTATAGCGCCAGCCCATGCCATAGGTGAACTCGAAGCGTTTCAGCGGCAACCGCGCTTCTTCCCAGTTGGGGATGCCATCACCATCGTCGTCGGTCGGGACCACGCGCACGCCGTCTCCCGCCACGACCTGCGTCGTGCCCGCGCGCCCCTCTACGTCCCAGAAGTCGAAGTAGGCCGCGTTGACCAGTGCCGGCGTATAGCCCCGCCAGGGAAACTCGATCAGCGCCGTGCCCAGGTTGCCCATCAGGATCAGGAAACATGTCGCCAGAATGCCCGCCGTCAGGGCGTGAGCGCGCCGCCGCGCGCCGTCCGCCCGCACCAGGTTATAGACCACCCCCAGCGCGCCGATGCCCGTCAGCGCGAAGATCAGCGCGATGGTGATGTTGAAGGCCACGCCGCTGCTCACGCCGCTCAGGTCGGCCAGCATGGCGATCAGCACATAGCCGAAGTAGTAGTAGCTGATGGCGTATCCGCTCAGCCAGGCATCGCGCGGCGGGAAGGTCTCGCTGGCGCGGATGGCGTTGACGAACATGATCTCCATCGGCTTCTCGGTGCTGTACATCTCCGGGTTGTGCGCCCGCACTATCGCCCAGCCGAAGAGCAGCGCCAGGAAGAGCACTTCGGTCACCACGACCAGCGGCCAGTGCTCGCGTAGCCAGGCGCGGAGCGACGGGCGTTCCCGCCAGCGTCCGATGGCGATTGCGCTCAGCACCACCACCAGCAGCCAGGCCAGCGTCATGCTGCCGGGCGTATTGCGCAGCAAGCCCAGACTGGCCAGGAACCAGAACAGAAAGCCGGTCAGCATCAGGCCCGCCGCGCGCGCCAGCGTATAGCCGCGATCGGGCAACGCGCCCACCAGCCGGAAGAGCAACGGCCACGCCGCCGCCCCCGCCAGCGTGACCAGCAGCCACCAGCGCAGCACATACCCGCCTTCGCGGCCCAGCCAGTCAGTGATCAGCCCAACGTCCACGCGTTCCTTCGCTCAGTTGCTCTCATTGCGCCGCCGCCACCGGCTCACCGAGCGCCGCCCCCGGCACCACGCGGTAAATCTTATCCGCGTAGCGCTGCTCGATAGGGCAATCCGCCACATCGCGGATGCTCACGTCCAGGCAACGGTCGGCGCTGTATTCCAGCGTCAGCAAGCCCATTGCCACCATCGTGTCGAACTTCGCCAGCCCCTCAGAGTGCCCCGCTGAGGGCACGCCGGTCGCCGGGTCGCGCTGAATATCGCCATAGAACGCGCGCTCCAGCGTCCCCACGACGATGTACTCGATGTCGTAGTGATCGATCAGGCGCTGCGCCGCGCGAATGCCCTCCATCCCGCCCAGCGAGTAGAACGCCGCCGAGTTGTTCTCGCGCGCCTGCACCAGCAGACTCATGTCCGGCAGGCTGTGCTGCTGAATCTGGTGGAAGCGCCAGCCGAGCATGGTCGGCAGGCCGGTGTAGATGCTGATACGCCCACCCCAGTGATACTCCGAGGGGAACAGGTGCGCTTCCATCACCACCGGCGTGCCGTCCACATGATCCTGGAACCAGCGGATCATCTCATAATCGCCGTCCAGACGGAAGGTCACCCCGGACTCTCCGTGCACGGCGTATTTCATGTATTCCATGCCGTCCAGCGTCAGGGGTGTCTCGTCCTTGTTGAAGCGATCCAGGGCGCGCGCCTGCGTCGCCAGGATCGGATAGAGCGCCGCCACCGCGAGCAACACGGCCAGGCCGCCCTGCCACAGTCCGCGCAACGCCGGATGCCAGCGCCAGGCGCTGCGCAGCATCCAGGCCAGGCTGATCCCGCCGACAATACTCAACATGAACCAGACTTGCAAGTAGAACTTGAAGACGGTGTTCTGGCGACCAATGTCGCCATCGAGCACCACCACTTCGACGCCCAGCGAAATGGCCAGTGCCAGCACCATCAGCGCGTAGATGGCCCGCAACAGTGCGCTCTGGCGCGGCAGGAAGAAGAGCAGCGTCGCCCAGGCGATCAGCGGCACGACCAGTTGGGCCACCGCCGCCTCGCGCACCCCATAGACGATGCCGCCCAGTGTCACTGCCAGTAGCCCCGCGCCGACGGCCATCACCGGCACGGCCAGCCCTTCCAGGGCGCGCACGCGCACCGCCCGCAGCCAGCGCGCCGTCTGCCAGACCAGGAAGGAGACAACCAGGAAAATGAAGGTGCCGTGTATGTAGAGGTAGGCCCACAGCGGCGTCGTCTCGTCTTCCCAGGGTTTGACCGAGTTGTAGGCGGTGGCGAAAGTCGCCGTGAAGGGCCGCGCCACAATTGCCGACAGCCCCAGGAACAGGATCACCCGTCCGACCCAATCCCACAGCAGGCGGCGGTTGGGCCGCGCCTGCGCCACGATCAGCGCCAGGACATAGACGACCGCGATCACCGCCAGTGCTGCCCCCGCCCACAGCAGAGCGCTGCTCAGACTCAGGCTGGGGACGATCGGCATCTCGCCGGGGCGCAGGCCGCGCTCGACCTGCTGATTGGCGCGGAGGCGCTGCATCGCGTAGAAGGCAATCCGCGCCGCAAAGGCCAGCGGCACGATCAGCAGAACGACGCGCAGATCGCGGGCGCGGCCCGGACGCAGCCAGTCCCACAGCCGCGCGGCGAAGGCGGACGGCGGCAGGTCACGCCCGGCGCGGCGCGCCCCCAGCCAGGCGACATAAGTCAGACCGGCGACGCTCAACAGCAGATAGGTGATCCAGTCCCACGAATTGGTCGGGCGCAGCACGCCCACGGCCAGCGCGCCCAGTCCCAGCCCCAGACCGGCTTCCCACCACGTCCGCAGCGCGTGCCCGGCCCCGATGATCTCTGCCAGCAGCCAGGCGATCACCAGCAGCGTCACCGGAAAGGCGATCATGTGCGCGTGCAGGTCGCCGTAGAGGAAGGTGAAATAGGGCATCTCGGCAATCGCCCCGCGCCCGGCGTTGTTGGGCAGTTCGCTGATGATGCGCGTCGGCCCCCAATACCAGCGGTGCGTGTGCATGGGCAACGGCTGCCCATCCAGCACCTTGCTCAGCCCCCCGAAGAACGCGCCGATCTGCTTCCGCAGGTTGGTCAGCTCATATTCCCACAGGCGCAGTAGCGGCGGATGGTTGGCGTAGTCCTCGATGTACTCATCCACGCGCTGCTGCGTGCGCATGGTCACGATCAGGGCGTCGCTCGCACCGACTGGCGCGCGGCCATAGCGCTCCTCGAACTCCCTGGCCTCCTCAGCGTAGAACCGCTCGTAGAGCTGGTCGCGCTGCGCTTCGATCTCCTGCCGCCGCACCTGACTGTAGAGCGGCTGTTGCTCCCATCCATCCAGTTTGGCTACGTTGGTCACGAAGACATGCAGCGTCCCCAGGTTGCCCAGGATCACCGCCAGCGCCAGCGCCAGGAAACCGGCCAGCCAGGCGTTGCCGCGCGGAGACCTCAGCTCGTCGGGTGGCGTCACGTCGGCCTCAAGCGCCGAAGTCCCGCTCTCCGGCTCGGCTGGTTCTGTCGCCCCCTCGATCTGCCCTGGCTGCACCGACCGCGCCCGCACCCAGTTGTAGGCGATGCTGAACACGCCGATGCCGGTCATGGCGAACAGCGTCGGGATGATCAGGTTATAGGCCACCGAGGGCACGATCCCCAGCAATTTGACCGGCGCGCCGACGATGACATAGCCGAAGTAGTAGTAGTTGATGTATCCCCCCGCAAACCAGGGGTCGAGCGGCGGGAAAACCGTGC
>DAOTZZ010000212.1:0-23556 GCA_034433965.1 Anaerolineae bacterium | reverse complement strand
TGGACTGCCGCATCATCCAGGATTCCAACGGTGACGGGCGCGCCGATGCCAACGATCAGTGCGTGCCGGTCGGCGGCTTCATCAGCGCCCTGCGCCCGTCACACCTGGCGCGTGGCCTGGTGCAGGCGGCCACGCTGGGCATCAGCCGGGGACAGGAATACCCCCGGATTCTGCCGCCGCTGCCCACCGACCCGCCGCGCTTCAGCCGCCTGTTCTTCACCACCCGCATCAACGAGGCGGGCATCCCCGCCAATGTGGTCACTGCCGTGCCCACTGGCACCACCAGCCTGTACCTGGTGTTCGATTACGACAACATGGTGGACGGCATGGTCTACGAGTTGCGCGTGACAGTGGATGACGTGCCCAGCGCCAGCCACAGCCTGCCCCCAACTGCCTGGAGTGGCGGCGAACGCGGCACCTGGTACATCGGCAGTTCGGGCACTCCCTGGGAAAACGGCCTCTATAGCTTCCGCCTCTTCATCGAAGGCCGTGAGGCAGCCAGCCAGAGCCTGATCATCGGCGGCGGCCCGCGTGAAACACCGCAGTTCAGCGATATCGTCTTCGGCTTTCCCGATGCAGACGGTAACCTGACCGGCACCGGCTACGTGTTGCCGGAAGGCAGTGCGGTGCAGGCCCGCTTCAATTATCGCTTCATGACCCCTGGCCTCACCTGGAGCTACATCTGGTACTTCGAGGGAGCCGAAATTCTGCGCGACACGCAGTCCTGGCAGGGTGAAGCCCAGGGCACCTGGGTCATGCCCGCCGCGGGTGAATTCCTGCCCGGACAATACCGGCTGGAGCTGTATATCGAAAATGCCCTCAGCGCCACCGCCGACTTCATTGTCGCTGGCGGCGCACAGGCAACCGGCTCGCTCGTCTTTAGCGACTTCCGCTTCACCACCGAGCAGATAGACGGCGTGCCCACCGGGCCAATCCGCGCCGACTTTGCAGCAGGGATCGAACAACTCTACGCCTTTTTCAACTGGCGCTTGCTGGCCCAGGGCACACCCTGGACACGCCGCTGGCTGGTAGATGGAGACATCCTGTTCGAAATCACCGAACCCTGGGGCGCTCCGCCTGATGGCGAGAACTACTACCTGGGCCTGGATAGTCTGACCACCCTGCCCGACGGCACCTATGGCATCGAGTTGCTGGTCGGCAACATCCTGTTGGGCAGAGCCAGCGTCAAAGTGGGGCTGGGACAGTTGCCCGTCGGCGTTTTCGCCAGCGCCGAAGGCGTGCTGATGAGCGGGCGCATCACCGACGCCGAGACTGGCGCGGGCGTCCCCGGCGCGATGTTCATCGTTCTGAAGCCCGAATTCAGCGTCGAGGACTTCACCTGGAGCCAGGCGCAGGTGCTCGACCTGGCCCTGGCCGACAACGAGGGGCGCTTCCAGATTGCCACCCTGCTGCCACGCGGCACAGCGGAAGAACCCGCGCTGTACAGTGTTCTGGTGCGCGCAGCAGGCTACTTGCCCCTTAGCGCAGATGGGATTATTGTTACCGATAGCACGGCCAGCCCGGTTGAGATCAACGTGGCGCTCAGCCGCAACTGAGCACCAGGCGGGCTTGAGAAGCGCCAGCTCAGCCGTTATACTCCAGTGGTGAAAGCTGCAGACTACCCCTGAATGGCGCGCAACTACCCAGATATGTTTTCGAGGTGAGGGGTCATGTCAAACACAACCGACAAGCCTGTCCTGATCATTCACGAAGGTGAACGCGCGGGCCAGCGCTGGGTCATGCGCGAAGACGAACTGGTAATCGGGCGCGGCGCAGAATGCGACCTGGTCTTGCCAGAACGTCAGGTCTCGCGCGAACACATCCGCATCTTCCGCGAAGGCGATGTCTATTACCTGGAAGACCTGGATAGCAAGAACGGCACCTGGGTCAACGGACGGCAGATCAAAAACACCCGTGTTCCTCTCAAGGACGGCGACGAAATACAGATCGCCCTGGTGGTCAAGATCACCTTCGTCGGCTCCGAAGCCACTGCCCCTCTGTTCATGGACGAGTTGCCGCATTCCCAGGGCCGTTTGCAGATCAACCGCGACTCCCGCCGCGTCTTCATCAATGGCATCGAGGTAGACCCGCCCCTGAGCCTGCCTCAATATCGGTTGCTCGAGCTGCTCTACGACAGCGCTGGAGCGGTGCGCACTCGCGACGAAGTGATCGAAGCCGTCTGGCCCGATGCAGTAGGTGAAGGCGTCAGCGAACAGGCCATTGATGCCCTGGTGCGCCGCCTGCGCGACCGGCTGGCGGAGATTGATCCGCATCATCAGTACATCGTGACGGTGCGCGGGCACGGCTTCCGCCTGGACAATCCGCTCGACTGACCCGGTCGGTTCGTAACCGGCCCTTCATTCCTGCCCCTCATATCTCAAACCTGTCTGTCAGGTTGCAGCATGTGCTTTCGGCGGCTGCGGCCTGTCATGATTCTTGTACAAATCTCGCACTCTCCTTTGATCCGACTTTGATCCGCCGCTGTTATCATGCAGAGTGAAACAGTAGGTCACGCTGGAGGATAGTCGGATATGGCACGCTTGGTTCGTCTGGGTCACAGGGCTTCTCAACGAGGGCAGGGATTGGTTGAGTACGCGCTGCTGCTGGCGCTCGTCGGCCTGACGGGCGCTGTGGCGCTCACTGCGACCGGCACTTCGCTCAAGGAAGCTTACGACAATGTGGTGACCACCCTGCATGGGAGCGTGCCAGCAGTGGAGCAGAGACAGACACCTGATGATCAGGGTGTCGGCAAGGCACTGAGAACAGACCTCGATGGTGACGGGGTGTCCGATACCGCCGACAATTGCCCCCAGGACGCCAACCCCGACCAGACTGACACCGATCAGGATGGGTCGGGTGATGTGTGCGATTTCACCTACTACGTCAATATTGGTAGCTCGACCATCTACAAAGATGGGGCGGGCAATCTCTGGCAGGGCGAATACGGGCTGTCCACACTCAAGCCGGGCACGATCTACCGCGAAACCTTCCCCGGTCAGGAGATTGAAGGCACCGATCTGGACTTCATCTACCAGAGCATGGCCTATGCCAACAAACAGCTCGACTGGCAGGCGACCGGTCTGCCCAACGGCACCTACACCGTGACCCTGCACTTCACCGAGGCCGACGCCAAGTATCCCAGCACCTTCCACATCAAGGTGCAGCAGAGAATGGTGCGGCAGAATTTCACGCCTTTCGCAGGGAAGACCTTCGTCGCCTACACGGTCACCACCACGGCTGAGGTGACCGACGGCACGCTGCTGGTCGAGCTACTGCCGGTCAAGAATTATCCCAGCCTGTGCGGCGTCTCGCTTACGCCAGCCTCGTAAGTCTGGCGGGGGGGGGAACCAGGCACAAGGGCGAGTTCACAGCTCGTCCTTGTGCCCTGGCTCTTTAAGTATCCGTCTCTAACACAGATCGACATACTCCATCCGCACCCGCTCGGCAGGCGAGATGCCCAACACCTCATTGAGAATCTCCGCCGTCAGCGCTGCCTTGTATTCAGCGTCACGCTGCGACCAGGTGCGCGACTTGATCTCAATGTAGCGATGTTCCGTTTTGGGCATCATGATCTGATCCAGATTGACGTAGAACAGCACACCTTTATAGAGCACATGCCAGCGCAGCCGGTCTTTGTGCACCTCGCATTCGCGCCGCGCCTTGAAGTACTCGCGGTAGAAGCGTAGTGGGCGATCCGCCGGCGCTATGAAGCGCGAATGCGACAGCAGCACGGCCTCGTCGAACTCGCGCGCCTTGTCCGGGATGGTATAGGTCAAGCGGGTGCGCACCGAGATCGGTTCGCCCCCTTCGCCGATGAAATCATCCTCGCGATAACGCACTCGACCCTGATCTTCGTCGTCGAACAGGAAATAAGTATCGTATTGCCGATAGTGATGGTGCTTGACCACTTGCACCGCCGGATTCTGTAGCAGACGGGCGATCAGGGCTTCGCCGTCTCCGTCCACAATGGCTTTCACCTGGATTTCAAAACTCTCTTCCTGCTGCAGGCCGCCGATCGCCACCAGCTTGTTGAGCACATTGCCTTCGCGGGCGATCAGGAAGGCATCCATCCGCCGCGCGTACTCCCCAGCCTGCTGCCGGATGGCGACCTCGTCCAGCGTCAGCAACACCCGGTCGCGCATCAACCAGCGTCCGTTGACCATCACATGCTGCACATCCGCTGCCTGTCCGGCGTACACAATCTGCGAGTAGATGGCGTTGGGATCGCGCTCGAAACGCGGCGTATTGTGCACCGGCTGATGATCCAGCACGATCAGGTCAGCGCGTTTGCCCATCTCCAGACTGCCGGTCAGGTTGCCCAGCCCCAGCGCCTCGGCCCCCCAGCGCGTCGCCATCAACAACGCTTCTCTGGCGGGCAGCACCTCCGGGTCGAAGGTCGCGCCTTTCGCCAGCAGCGCCGCCAGCCGCATTTCCTCGAACATGTCCAGATCGTTGTTGCTGGCCGCGCCATCCGTGCCGATGCTCAGCCGCACCCCCCGTTCGAGCATCTCTTTGACCGGCGCAATGCCGCTGGCCAGTTTCAGATTGCTGGTCGGGTTATGGGCAACTGCCACCCCATGCTGAGCCAGCAGACGAATCTGCTCCGTGTCCACATGGACGCAGTGCGCCGCAATCGTCCGGGCGCGGAAGACTCCCAGCTCGGCCACGCGGTTGACCACCTTTTTCTCGAACTCAGCCCAGCTTTCTTCGGCCTCCTGCCGCGTTTCCAGAATGTGAATCTGCAGAGGAATGCCGTAGGACACGGCCAGATCGGCACACGCCTGCAGAATCTCGTCGGTGCAGGTATACGGCGCGTGCGGCGCGACAGAGGGCACGATCAGCGGGTGATCGCGCCACTCCTCGATAAACTGCCGCGTATAGGCCAGGCTCTGTTCATAACTATCGGCGTCGGGGGTGGGAAACTTCATCACCGTCTGCCCGCATATCCCCCGTAGACCGGCTGCTGCCGCCGCTGCTGCCACGTCCGCTTCGTAGTAGTACATATCAGCGAAGAGAGTTGTTCCGCCGCGTATCATCTCGGCGCAGGACAATTGCGTGCCCAGCCGCACAAATTCCGGGCTGACGAACTCCCGCTCGACTGGCATCATGTAGCCCATCAGCCACACGTCCAGGCGCAGGTCGTCGGCCATGGCCCGCAGCAGCGACATGGGCATATGGGTATGCGCGTTGACCATGCCCGGCATGATGATCTGCCCCCGGCAATCCACCTCGTGCTCGGCCCGGTACTGCGCGCGCACGGCTTCCTGCGGCCCAACCGCCACGATGCTGTCTCCCTGGATGGCGACCGCGCCGGGCGAGAAGCTGTCCAGGTTCCTGTTCATGGTCAGCACTGTGCCGCCGAATAGGAGCGTATCAACGTGTTGCATGATCGCCGTCCTTTCAGGGTAGAATTCTGCTCATTATAACCTGATTTCCGGTCCATGTGAGCCGCTTCTGGTCGGTCATGCACCCAGACGCGAGGCTGGCAAGAACGAGAACTGCGCGTACAATACGGTTAGTTTTGTGTCATCAAGTACTCTTACGCCCTGATACGAGGCAATTCGTTTCATGTCGCACTTACGACAAGACTTTCTGCGCACCCTCGAAGCCGGTACAGTGGGCCTGTTCCTGGTGCAGGCTGTACGTTTCACTTACGCTTCCCTCTACGCGCGTGCCAGCAGCGCCGACCTGGTGCAGCGCGTGCCCGATCGAGCTGCTCTGCAGGGTGTGCCCGGAGTCGTCGAGCTGAGCACGGTGCAAAGCGAGATCGTGGTGCTGCTGGCCCTGTTGCTGCTGCCGTTGACCGCCTTGCTCCTGGCTCGCTGGCGCTGGAGTTTGCCCCTGGCTGTGATCCTGGTGGCGTTGGGTCGCTCCATGGCGCTGCAGTCCGCCGATCTGCAGGTGACCGCCGCGTCCCTGGTCATCGGGGCCGGACTGCTCTATCTCACGCTGACCATCATTCGCCGGCCCATGTTCTTCCCCACGACAATCCTGCTTGGCTTTGCGGGCGATCAGTTCATCCGCGCTCTGGGTGATACCTACGACCGCACCTGGCAGACCGACTACCGCATCAACATCGCCGGACAGGTTGACATCGAGATGGGCATTGTCATCGCTCCGGCTACCATTGCCCTCATCCTGCTGGCTGTGTTGCTGTGGTTCCTGGAACGGCGCGCAGACCTGACCGCGCGTCGTCAGGAAGGGTATGCCCCGCCGCTGGCCGGGCAGATGAATGCCTGGGGAGGGCTGGCGCTGGGAGCGATCTTCTTCCTGGAATTCACCCTGCTGGCTCTGCCCAACGCGGTCGCCCGCTGGGCAGACGTACCCTACGCCGGCGTAGTGCCCTGGTTGCTAGGGGCGACCCTGCTCCCCCTGGTGCCAGAAGTACGCGCGCATGCGGCCCGTTTCGCGGGCATGTTCGATGCCGCCTGGCGAGGTTGGCTGTGGGCGCTGTTGCTGAGCCTGCTGCTCGTGATTGGGCGTCGCTACGACGGTCTGCCTGCGGCGCTGGCGCTGGTGCTGGCTCAGTTCCTGGTCAGTCTGACGCTCTGGTGGCTGGTGCAGACCGGCCTGCCGCGTCGCAACCTGACGGCCATTGCCATCTTGCTCTGCCCGATTAGCTTCGCCGCACTTGCCGCTGGCGACTATTTTACCTACGACTACGCCTACGTGCGCGACCTGGGCCAGCCCTACCAGAACGTGGATGAGTTCCTGCGTTCCTTCCGCGGCATGGGCCTGGGTCTGACCCTGGTCGCGGCCCTGGTCCTGGCCATTCCGGTCATCCTGTGGCGCGGGCGCATCCCCTGGCGTGGAGGGCGCGGACTCTACACCTTCAGCGGGTTATTGCTGGTGCTGGCTGCCAGTTATGTGGGCGCGCTGGCCGCATCTGGCGCGGTCATCCGCCGTCCCGCCAATCCCGATTGTCTGCGCGTCGCCACCTACAACATTCACGGCGGCTACTCGCAATTCTTCGAACCCAACCTGGAGCGCGTCGCCCAACTGGTCGAACTGAACGGCGTGGACATTCTGCTGTTGCAGGAAGTAGATACCGGGCGCATGGCCAGCTTCGGCGTGGATCAGGTGCTGTGGCTGGCCCGGCGACTGCGCATGGAGTCCGCCTTCTATCCGCAGAACGAAAGGCTACAGGGGCTGGCCGTGCTCAGCCGTGTGCCCATCGAACAGGTGCGCGGGCTCAAGCTGCCCAGCACCGGCAACCAGGCCGCCGTCATGCAGGTCGCGCTGAATCCAGAGCGGTTGGTCGCTGATCCGCTGGCCGACGGGCTGGGTCCGCTCTATGTCTACAACGCCTGGCTTGGCTTCCGGCTGGCCGAACGCGACGGGCGTCCTGTCCCCGAAGGAGAGCAGGATCAGAATCGCCAGTACCGGCGCATGCTCGACTGGATCGCCGTCTGGCACAACCCCGCCTGGAGAGACCGAATCATCGTTGGAGGTACCTTCAACTTCGGGCCAGATTCACCGCTCTATCGTGGCCCAGAATCGCCGCTCTATGCCGCCCTGGGCAATCCGGCCTTGCAGGACCCCATCGCCAGTCTGCGCGCCGAGGACGCCATGACCGTCTATCTGGTAGACGGCTCGGCGGCTCGCTTCGATTACCTGTGGACGTATAATCT
Organism: Anaerolineae bacterium; assembly: GCA_034433965.1. Lineage (GTDB taxonomy): Bacteria > Chloroflexota > Anaerolineae > Aggregatilineales > Aggregatilineaceae > UBA2029. Next base: position 15,925 of record DAOTZZ010000212.1, on the reverse strand, counting down.
GCCCCTGACTGGAGCCATGGTGGACAACAGTCCGCTGGCAGCGCACACATCCGACCACCGTTCCACCATTGTCGCTGTGAGTCGCCGCCAGGGGGTCTCCTGCCCGCCGTAGTATTCGCTGCGCAAGCAGGGCGGAGATTCACTGCTCTTCGAAGACGATCTCACCCGCCTCAATCGCGGCCAGAGCATTCTGCGCCGCGGACTGCGCGGCAGCCTGTTTGCTCGGCCCGGTGCCGCGACCACAAACGGTGCTGCCGACGAGCACTTCTACCGTGAACTGCTTGGCGTGATCCGGCCCCTGGCTGCTCACCGTGCGGTACAGGGGGGTCTCGCCCAGAGTAGCCTGTGCCCATTCCTGCAACAGGCTTTTGGGGTCTTTGTCGGCAGCGCGCTCCAGGATATCGGTCAGTGCCGGTTCCAGCAGCGGCTCGACGAAGTGTTGCACAGCTCCCATGCCCTGGTCAAGATACAGCGCGCCGATCAGCGCCTCGAACGCACCGCACAGGATCTTTTCCCGTTCGCGCCCGCCGGAATCATCCTCGCCCTTGCCCAGCAATAGCGCCTCCCCCAGCCGGAAGCGCCGCGCAAAGGATGCCAGCGTCTCCGTGCGCACCAACCCTGCGCGCAGACGGGTCAGGCGGCCCTCGTCCATTTCCGGAAAGCGGTCATAGAGCCAGGCCCCTGCCACAAAGTCGAGCACGGCGTCGCCCAGGAATTCCAGCCGTTCGTTGTCTTCCAGCGAGTGTTCGGGATGCTCGTTGAGATACGATCGATGGGTCAGCGCGCGCTGCAACAGCGAGAGATCGCGAAACTGAACAGACAGGCGCTCTTGTAACTTGATCAATTCGGCCATGCTTTCCGACGGCGGCTGCTCTACACGCGCAAAAAGAAACCAGAGACGCCTGTGCCGCTAGCTGAACGACACGCGAATCACCAGCCGCCCCAGCCGTAGTTCGTCATTGTCGCGCAGAATACGCGGCTCATAAGGCATCAGGCGCTGTCCATTCAAGTAGGTGCTGTTGGCGCTGCCCATATCGGTGACCACCACCGTATCGTGATCGCGCATCAACGCCAGATGGTTGCGCGAAACCCCTTTTTCCAGCGCCCCATAGGGCGAAAGATCGACATCTGGCTGCGGGATACCCGGCTCATTGTGCGCACGCCCTAGAATAATCTCGCGATCCACGTCCAGCACCAGCACCTCATCGGAATCGCGGAAATGAAGCTGAAGCTTGCTGCGCCGGTCGAAATAGGCCGTTCCCCAGCGGCGTCGCGGTTCTATTCCCTCGTAAAGTGTATCATCGAGCAAACCTGTCCCATCGCGCTCCAGGTCGGCCAGCGCGTTAGGCAGGATATGGCCGCAGGAGTAGCAATAAGCATCTGTATCAGGATTCTGGCGGCCACAGTGAGGGCATACTTGCATGACCCACGATCCCTTCATCGAGATAATGCCAGACATGAAAAATGTGTGGCCTTAATGATACGGCGCTCAGGCAGAAATTTCAATTGCCGATGATCGTTCATTCGCTGTGCAAAGCCCCTTCCGCCTCCGGCATACCTGCGAGCGCCCTCTCAACCATGCTCGTCACGTCTTCCGCCTGGATGTCGTCTCCCGCTCTCAACCACGCCAGGAATTCGACGTTGCCCGCCGGTCCGCGCAGCGGTGAGCGAATCAGGCCGCGCACGGCAAACCCCTCCGCCTGCGCCGCTTCGAGCACGTCCAACAACACGCGCCGGTGCACCAGTGGATCGCGCACCACGCCGCCCTTGCCCACCTGTTCGCGCCCGGCTTCAAACTGTGGCTTGATCAACACGATCAGGTCGGCGGGCAGGGTCAGCCAGCCGTGTACCACTGGCAACAGGTAGCGCAGCGAGATGAACGAGACATCGGCCACCACCAGGCTCACCGGTTCGGCCAGGCGCTCCACATAGCGAGCGTTGGTGCGCTCCATCACCACCACGCGTGGATCGGAGCGCAGCCGGTAGTCGAGTTGCCCATAGCCCACGTCAATCGCATACACGCGAGCCGCTCCGTGCTGCAGCAGGCAGTCCGTGAAACCGCCGGTGCTGGCCCCTACGTCCGCACAGATGCGCCCGTCCACCGCGACAGGGAAGGCTTCCAGGGCCGCCGCCAACTTCTCCCCGCCGCGACTTACAAAGCGCGGCGTCTGCTGCACGGTAATGATCGCCGCCCGCTCCACGCGCATACCCGGCTTGGTGCGCACCTCGCCGTCCACGCGCACTTCACCGGCCATGATCAGGCGGCGGGCCGCTTCGCGGCTGGCGACCAGCCCGCGTTCCACCAGCAATACGTCCAGTCGTTCTCGGTCGCTCATAAACTCAAAGTCTCTCCCTGGCCCAAGTCTAGCGCATCCCGCCTCGCTCATCTACCAGCGACTTTGCTTCGCTGCTATAATGAGCGCTCGTTGAGAAAAAAACGGGTGGAGAAATGCGCGTGCACAGTCTCAAGTCTGCCCTGCAACCGTTATGGAGTACCCTGCCGGAACCGGTGCGCGGCTTGCTCATCGCCATGCGTCCCATTCAGTGGGCGAAGAACGGCTTCGTCTTCGCTGGCCTGCTGTTCGACCAACAACTGACCAGGCCCGAACCGCTGGCGCGGGTTACCGCCACCTTCGTCCTGCTCTGCCTGACCGCCAGCGCCATCTATCTGGTCAACGATCTGGTGGACATCGAGCGCGACCGCCTGCACCCGCGCAAGCGCCTGCGCCCGCTGCCGTCCGGTCAGCTTCCCAAAAGCTGGGCCACCGCTGCGGCCATTCTGCTCCCTGCTTTCTCGCTGCTGGCCAGTCTGGCCCTCACCTGGAAGCTGACCGTTGTCCTGCTGGGCTACCTGGCGCTGCACCTGGCCTACTCGTTCTTCCTGAAGAACATCGTGCTGCTTGATGTCTTCGCCATTGCCGCGGGCTTTATCCTGCGCGTGGTCGCCGGAATCGTGGTGATCCACGTCGCCCGTTTCTCTCCCTGGCTCTACGTCTGCGCGGGCTTGCTGGCGCTCTTTCTCGCCATCGGCAAGCGCCGCCAGGAACTGTTATTGTTGGCAGAAAACGCCCAGGACGTACGTTCCACCTACAAAGACTACAACATGCCGCTGCTCGACGACATGCTGCGCTTGGTCACCACGGGTAGTGTGCTGACCTACATGCTCTACACCATCGAAGCACCTACCATCCGTACCAACGGCCACAACATGATGCTCACCATCCCCTTCGTCATCTACGGGGTGTTTCGCTACCTGTACCTCATCCACGTGCGGGGAGAAGGCAGCGCGCCGGACGAACTGCTCTTCGAAGACCTGCCCTTGCTGGCAACCGTCGTGCTGTGGGTGGGCGCAGTCGGCCTCGTGCTCTATGTGCTCTAGCCCTTCGCCGATGACCTCTGTGCGCGCCTTCACTGCCTCTGCCCCCGGCAAGATCATCCTCTTCGGCGAACACGCGGTCGTCTATGGTTTCCCGGCCATCGCCGTACCGCTGGCCGCCGTTCAGGTGACCGTCAGCGCGGAAACGGCATCGCCTGGCGGCGGCATCACCCTTCACGCTGCCGACCTGGGACGCACCCTGTCGCTGACTGACATGCAGCCCGACGATCCGCTCTACGATGCCCTGGTCTATCCGGTACAGCTTGCCTTGCAGGCTCTGCGCCGCCCGTCCGCCGACCTGCGCCTGACCGTCCGCTCGACAATCCCTGTCGCCAGCGGGCTGGGCAGCGGCGCAGCGCTGGCCGCCGCCCTCATTCGTGCAGTCTGTGGAGCGCTCGGCCAGCCCATAGACGATGATTCGCTGAATCCTCTGGTCTACGAGGTCGAGAAGCGACATCATGGCACGCCGAGCGGTATAGACAACACCACCATCGTCTACGCCCGACCGGTCTACTTCGTGCGCGGACAGCCGCCGCAGACCTTCGCCGTCGCCCGCCCCTTCACCTTGCTGGTGGCCGACACCGGCCAGAGCAGCCCCACTCGCCTCACAGTAGCCGACGTGCGCAGCCAATATGACAGCGAGCCGGACAGAACAGGCGCGCTCCTCGCCCGCATAGGGGCGATTGCCGAGGCGGCCCGCCGGGCAATTGAAACGGGTGATCTGGCGGCCCTGGGGCTGCTCATGGACGAGAATCATACCCTTCTGTCTGCCCTGACCGTCTCGTCTGATCTTCTGGACCGCCTGTGTCAGACTGCGCGCGCTGCAGGGGCACAGGGGGCCAAGCTCTCCGGCGGCGGGCGCGGCGGCAACATGATCGCTCTGGTGCAGGAAGAAAACGCGGAGGTAATCGCCGAGGCGCTACGCCAGGCAGGAGCCGTGCGCGTGCTGACCACGCGCGTTGGCCCCCAAGGCTGAGCGAGGGTGTGTCATGGGGTGGATTGCGCTGCTCACCGCGCTTGTGCTGACCATTCTGATCATCGTGGTGTTGCTACGAGCGCTGGCCTATCTGCGCGAACACCCCGAACTGATCACCAACGGCGCACCGCTGGCCTATCAGCGCTGCCAGATTACGCTGGGGCAAATCGTGCAGCGCTACCATCAGATCGCCCCCCTGCGAGACGATACCCTTCTGCTGGCCTGGCAGGCCCCTTCCGGCGCTACCTACACCCTCAGCGCCCAGGGCATTCAGTGTCACCGCGGCTCAACGGATGCCGTCCCTGCTGCCACGCTGCCCTGGGGAGAGATTGGCGGCGTGGGAGTGCGTATGCAGCCCGGTTTCAGCTTCGCCGACCGCGATCGCGACGGCGCGACCGATCACGTCTACACCTCGTCCTACACCTTCGCGCTGATCATTGTGCCATTTCAGGGGCCGACGCTGAGCATCCCCATCCCCACCGACGACCGTGACGACGCGGTGAACTTCGCCGCTCATCTGCTGGCCCTGGCCGAAGCCAAGCAAAAGAGCATCAACGTCTTCGGCTTCGACAGGCCGCCTGCACCTCCGCGCCAGCGTCACCGACACCTGTGACATGCTCCCGACAAAGAAAAACAGCGGCCACGAAGCCGCTGTCTCGACTGCCAGATGAGGGGAAATCCGCCTAGCCCTTGACCGCCCCCATGGTCAGGCCGCGCACGATGTAGCGCTGCACGAAAAGCGACAGCACCAGCGGCGGTACCACAGCCATCAGCAGACGGGTGGACACGAATCCGAAATGGATGCCGCGCACCGTGCCCGTGCTGATGATCTTCACCGTGAACGGCTGCGCGTCGCGCACTGTCAGCACGCTGGCGAAGAGGAACTCGTTCCAGGCGAACGTGAAGCAGATGATTCCCGCTGCCACCAGCGCCGGCCCGGCAATGGGCAACGCCACCCGCAAGAACACCTGGAAATGCGACGCCCCGTCTACCAGCGCCGCTTCCTCCAGGTCTTTGGGGATGTCCGCAAAAAAGTCACGCATGATCAGCACCGCAAAGGGCATGACAAAGGTCGCGTTGACCACGATCATGCCGATGTACGTATCGAGCAGGTCGAAGCGCTGCAGCAGCAGGAAGAAGGGGATCAGCGTCGCCACTGGCGGCAGAAAGCGCTGCGACAGAAACCACGACACCAGGTTGCGGTTGCCAATCCCGAAGCGGAACCGCGCCAAGGCATACCCCGCTGTCGAGCCAAGCGACAGGGCGATAATGGTGGCCCCGACGGCGATGATGGCGCTATTCTTGAGTGCTTTGATGTTCTCCTCGCCGGTGCGTCCCAGTTCGGCATTCCAGTTATCCATGATCGGCTTGAACTGCAAGAAGGGGATCATGGACGATTCCAGCGCGTCGCGCTGCGGTTTGAAAGAAGTGACCAGCGCCCACACGAAGGGGTAAAGGGCGATGAGCGTCACCAAAAGCACTGCTATCCACAGCAACGTATGCTCGATCGTTCTCCGTGAAATCAACTGGCTCGTCCGCATCGTCAGTGCCCCTTTTACTGGACCTCGTAGCGCTCACGCACACGCCAGAAGAAGATGGACGACACGATAATGGCCACCACTACCAGCAGATAAGCGAGCGCGGAAGCATAGCCCATGTCGAAATGGCGCAGGCCGGTGAGATAGATGTAATAGGAGTAGGTTTGCGTCGAGACGCCAGGCCCCCCGCCTGTCAGTGTGTACGGAATATCCAGAATCTTGAAGGTCTCCACCAGCCGCAGCATGGTGACCGTGCCAATGGCGGGCAGGATCAGCGGAAAGGTTACCTTCTGGAAAAGCGTCCAGGCTGACGAGGTATCGAGCCGGGCTGCTTCATACAGTTCGTCCGGAATAGACTGCATCGCCGCCAGCACGATGATGAAGACGAACGGCGTCCACTGCCATACGTCCACAATCAATACCGCAAATCGTGCTGACCACGGATCGGTGATCCAGTAGACTGTCCCTGCCCCGATGGATCGCAGCATCTGATTGATCGGCCCGCTCTGCTCATTGAACAGAATCATGCCAAGCTGCCCCAGCGCAATGGGCGCAGCGAAGATAGGCAGGGTCAGGATCGCGCGGAACACCCGCAACCCAGGGATGTCATGGTTGAACAGCCAGGCCACCAGAATCCCCAGCACTACCGTGAGCAACACGCTACCCAGCACGATGAAGACGGTCATCTCCAGCACTTCGGAGACGCGATTGTCGCTGAAAATATCCGCGTAGTTTTCAAAACCGATGAACTGCACCGGACGGGGACGCCGCCCGATCCGTTTGTCGGTGAAGCTCAGCCCCAGCGAGTACAGCAGCGGGAAGAGAGTGAAGCACAGCACCCACACCACGCCCGGCAACAAAAAGAACAGACCTGCACGGTTTCTCTTCTTCATGGGAACCTGCCTGCTGCGGTTAGTCTTGCACCCCCACCAGGTGACTACAGGTTGTCAAAGGGGAGAGGAATGCTCCTCTCCCCTTTTCTGCACGTCCACTCAACGTCAGAGAATTACTCTGCTGGCGTATACCCGATCGACGCCTGGTAGATCTCCAGCAGGTAATCGCGGCCAATGTCGTCCGTGATCTCTTCCCATTCCTCGGCCACCTGATCCAGCGCCTCCTGCGGCGACAGCTCGCCGACCATGGCCTGCGCCAGGCGCATGTCCAGGATGTTCCAGTATTCAGGCGTGCCAGGGATACGCAGATAGGTCTGCGTGGTCGGGAAGTTGAACAGGTTCTGGCCGTAGGCGGTGATGTAGGACTCGACGTCGCCCGCGTCGTAACCGGCGTTCACGTAGTCCTGCACAGTCGCCTCACCAGCCGGCGGGAACAGGTGCGTGGTCGAGCTGGGATCAACACCTGTCCAGCCATACACCACGTTCCAGAAGAGGATAGGCGGAGTAGCCTGCATGGCCAGGAAGTAGTAGGCCAGGTCCGGATTGTCCGAGCGGCTGGAGATGACGCCGTGCCACGACGCGCCCACCAGGTTGCCCACGCAGTTGGGATTCTCCGGGTCTTCCACGAACTGACCGAGTTCGCGGTCGTACCACACCTCAGAGCACGGGATCGGAGCGCCGCCCAGCTTGCCCTTGATGGTCGAGGAGTTCGGGTCCTGTGCCAGCGAGCCTACGTCACCCCACGAGAAGAGCAGCACCGCATTGCCCGTCAGGAAGTTGTTCCAGGCCTCGCCCAGGTCCCAACCGAACTGCGACTGAGAACCGGTAGCGGCCAGTTCCTTCAGGAATTCAAGCGCCTTGACATGGCCGGGCGAGTTGATGACCGGCGTCATGTCATCCGGATCGAACCAGTAGATGTTGTCGTACTTGGTGACCTTGGTCGGGTCGTCGCCCTCAGCCGGCGTGATGGCGAAGGGAGCCGACAGCGACATGAAGTGGAAGAAACCCTGTCCACCAACCTTCAGGTGCAGGCTGATGCCATCATCGGGATCACCGTCACCGTTCCAGTCCTTGCCATTGAAGAACTTGGCGATCTTGTAGACCTGCTGCCAGGTACGCGGCGGAACCACCATCGGTTCGCCCATTTCTTCCTGGTAGGCAGCCTGCCACTTGGGGTCTTCCAGGATGTCGCGGCGATAGTAGAACATCTGCGTATCGCCGTCGTTCACCACGCCATACCACTTGCCTTCCCACTGCAGCAACTGACGCAGCGGAGCGGCCACCTTGTCAGGCTCCCACTTGGGATACCCTTCAGCGTTGATGTAATCATCAATCGGGATGATCCACCCGTTGCTGATGTAGTCCCCGTAGAACCAGGAGGCGTTGATGATCGCGTCGTAAGTGTTCTGATTGGTGGAGAAGTCCACCGTCAGCGTAGTCAGCATCTGGTCGAAGGGGATCTCGATGATCTCCAACTCAGCACCCGTGACAGCCTCGAAGGCCTCGCGCCAGAAGTACGGTGCACCGGAGATCACACCGCGCGTGCCGCTCGCCAGCACGCCGATCGTCAGCTTTTGGCCAGAGAAACGATCGCGTGCGTCGGGCAGGTTGGCCGCCATCAGCGCTTCCCAGGCCGACTGACGCTCCATGTCGTCAATCGCGTTCGGGAAGAGTTCCTCGGGGGTCTTGCCGTCGAACGGGCCGCCCTGGGCCGAAACAAACGAGCTACCGGCAGGCAACAACAAGGCGATAGCTACCAGGAGCACTATCAGTTTTCTCATGACACCCCTCCTTGAGGAGAACAACAAAAAGAACAGCTATTAGCACGACATGACCTGCTTACAGGCCGGCCATTAGTGTACTATTTGGCCCCAGAGCTGTCAACAAAAAGAAAGTCCTTGATAATAGAATAATTCACAATCTGATGATTAATATCACAAAAAGCCCCCCCCTGACAGCGAGCAGTCTTTGTTCGCCCTTTATGCAAGCATGGCCGTGCTCCCCGCTTTACAATTCCGGTGAATCAGATGAAGATAGGGGCGGTTTCCTGGCTTTGCCGGCCACCATCTGAACACAAACAGGAGTCTATGATTATGGCTTTGGACATCCTCACCCTGGGCGAAGCGCTGGTCGAGATCATGCGCACTGGCATCGGCCAACCCCTGGATCAACCTGGCCCTTTCACTGGCCCCTACCCCAGCGGCGCACCCTTCATTTTCGCGGTGCAGGCGGCACGGCTGGGCGCGCGGGTCGCTGGCATCGGCGCGGTAGGCGAAGACGCCTTCGGGCGCTGTCTGATCGAGCAACTGCGCGCCGACGGCGTCGACCTGCGCGGCATCCGCGTGCTGAAGGATCATGCCACCGGCGTGGCCTTCGTCGCCTATTTCGCCGACGGCTCGCGCGACTTCGTCTTCCACGTGCGAGAAGCCGCCGCGGGTCAAATTGGGCCGGAACTCGTTCAGGAAGAGCTGTTCGAGGGCCTGCGCGTGTTGCACCTGATGGGGTCTACGCTCTCCATCCATGAGCGGGCGCTACAGGCCGGACGACGCGCCCTGGAACTCGCCCAGCAGCACGGGGCCAGGTTCTGCTTCGACCCCAACCTGCGCCCTCAATTGATGCCCGTCGAGCGTGCCCGCGAGGTATTCGCCCCCTTCGTGCAGGCGGCAGATGTGATCATCCCGACGGCGGAAGAAGCGCGTCTGCTCACCGGCCAGGCCACCCTTGAGGCTGCTGTCGAGACATTGCTCTCCGCCAAACCGGACCGTATCGTCATTGTCACGCAGGGCAAAGACGGTTGCACCGTCTACACCCGCGAGGGCGCACAACACGTGCCCGGTTTCGCCGTGCAGGAAGTAGACCCCACCGGCGCGGGCGACTGTTTCGACGCCGGTTTTCTCATGCGCTGGCTGAAGGGAGCGTCTCCCGTTGAGGCCGCGCGTTTTGCCAACGCCTGCGGCGCGTTGGCCGTCACTGCCCAGGGGCCGATGAGCGGCGCGCGTCCCCTAGCCGAAGTCGAGGCTTTCCTGGCATCCCAGAGATAACCTGGCCAGAGCGACCGCGCTCTGTGTGCCAAGCCGACGGGCGCTCGCTGACTCGCTCAGCAGCGCCCGTATTCGTACCCCGTCTCGTAGAGCGCCACCACGTTCTCCGCCGGACTGACCGCCTGAATGTTGTGGCAGGGGGCCAGGATGTAGCCACCCCCTGCCCCCAGGATGCGCAGGTTGTCTATCACTTCCTGGCGCACTTCCTCTACCGTGCCGAACGGCAGCGTATACTGGTTGTCTACGCCGCCGTGCAGGATCACTTTGTCGCCGAAGTCACGCTTCAACCCTTCGCGATCCATGCCCCTGGCCCGCCACTGCAACGGGTTGAGCGCGTCTATCCCCGCCACGATCATATCCGGGATGATCTCGCGGATCGCGCCGTCACTGTGGAAGAACACGTAAGCGCCCGCCTGATGCACCAGCTCCATCATGCGCTTCATGCGCGGGATGAAGACCTGACGGATGATCTTGGGCGAAAACAGCAGATTCTCCTGCGAACCGAAGTCCTCGGCCACGTAGGTGATGTTCACCACCCCTGGGATCGTCTCGTAGATGCGGCGTGTCTGTTCATAAGCGAAGTCGAACAGCTTATCCAGGCAATACTCCACCAGGGCGCGGTTTTCTACCAGGTCGCTATAGGCCTGTTCCATCCCACGCAGATTGACATAGGTGAGAAACGGCTCGGAGCCACCCCCTCGAATCGGCAGGTGTTCTTTGCCCTTCACCTGCTCGCGCAGTACAGAATAGTCGTACCAGTCGGCAGAAGGCCAGGTGTAGTGCGCCTCGATCTCTTCGATAGTCGAATAGCGCGCCAGGGGATGATACACACACTCCGGGTACACCCCCGTCCCATAGTCCACGTCTTTGAAGCCGCAGCCGTACAGATCGTAACCGGGCGGAATAGGCGGGCCGATGTAGGCCGGCTCGACGGTGAAGGGCTTGTCAATGTGCAGACGGGCGAACATTTCCTCTTCGCTGGCGCAGCCCAGATATTTCATGACTTTCTGCGTGGCTTCGGGCGTCGCCCAGTAGTCCATCGGCACCCGGTCGGGCGTCTCGCGCCGCAACACGGCCAGCCAGCGCTCTTTTGAGGTCATGCTCTCTGCCATCGTGCCGCTCCCTGGGATAGTCCTCTTATGCCGGCGCGCCGCCATATTTCCGCGCCGAGTCCATGAACTGGATCAGATTCCGCGCGGTGCGCTCCGGCAAGGGTGTGACAAACGGTGCTGCCGTCGGCAACAACATGAACGGCGCGCGACCGTCCACCGCCTCCACCGCCTCGGCCACCAGCCGGTCAATCTGCTCTGGCTCGGCCCGCTCCAGATCGTCCAGTTGAATGTTGCCCATGATCACCAGAGCATTTCCCACTCGCTCAGCCACTTCGCGAAGCGTAATGTCTCCGGTGGGGGCCGGAGGCGACTCGCACGGGTCAATGGCGTCAACCCCCAACGCCAGAAACTCGTCCAGCAAAGCGCGGATCGGCCCGTGACAGTGATACTGCACCACTTTGCCCGCCCGGTGTATCGCCTCCACCAGGGGCCGGTCGAACTGCGTGACCGCGTGCTGATAGTAGGACAGGCGCATTTGCGGCGGCTGACAGTATTCCGGCCCGAAGATGCGGAAGGAATCGCCCATCCCCGCCGCCAGCACGCCCTGCAACCATTCCAGGATGAGTTGCTGCGCCCGTTCGAGTAGCGCATCTATCTTTTCCGGCATGGTGCGCGTGCGGATCATGAACTCGGTGTAGTCCATGTTCTCGATCACCAGGCAGACCGGGTTTGGTAGCTGCACCTGTACAATTCCCCGCTCGCCCAAAGCCTCTTGCAGCGCCTGATACTCCGCCGGGTCGGGCGACTTCGGGCGGAAGGGCATGGACAGAAATGCCTCGATGTCCTCGTCTGTCTGCATCAGATGACGCTCGCGCCAGGTAGATTTGTTGCCGTCAATATCCTTGTATTCTGCCACCAGGTTACCGCGCGGCGTGTGCAGCGTATAGCGGGTGACGACGGTGCGCTCCTGACGCCACCGCTCGACCGTCACCCGCTCCGGATCGTCCACCGCCAGTATGTCAGTCAGCCCAAAAGAAGCATAATACGAACGATACAGCACTTGAATGTGGTCGTAGCGGTCGGTATAGGCCAGCACATCCTGGTATGAGGGGTCTTCGGCCATCCAGGGATGGCTGAAACGATCCACGCCATACGTCGAGACAGGGATATAGCCCGGATTGCGCTTCTGGGTGAGGAGAGTCAGCAGAGCCTCTCGGCGATTCATCGTCTCACTCCTGAAAATAGGCGCGCGCATTGAAGAGATGGAAGGCGACGATGTAGCGTTCAATCGCCCGCGCGATCCACTCCACCACATACTGGTGCGGATCGCCCATAATCGGGCGCAGATTGTCATAGAGCCGCTGCCGCGCCGCCACGACCGATGAGTCGGTCCAGATGTAACGCGCGCCGGTCTTCAACAGCCATTCGCGCCGCGCTGGAGTCAGTTCGTCCAGCGCTTTTCCTTGCTCGTCCGGCTGCAGCCACTTCTGCCAGCGGTTAGAGGCATCCACTGCCGCCGCCAGCGTCGCGTTGAACTGAGAGGGGATCAGGCCAGGCTTCGAGCGAATCAGGTCTTGCTCGCGCTGTTCCAGCGCCAGCAGCGCGTCATACTCCTCGGCGGTGAACTCCGGCCCCACATTCGCGCCGCCCATCCCCGCCAGCGGGTAGTCGGCGGGGTTGTCCACCCAATCGGTGTAATGCCCTTTCACCAACGTGCCATACGGCGCAGCGATCTCGTAGAGCGCCGCCGCTGCCTGCCGGTCGAACAGCGTCGTATGCAGGTCAGTGCCCACCTGTGCCACCACGAACGCGGGCCAGGCATGATCCAGCCCTCGCGCCGCCAGCCCCTGCCGCAGCAACTGCAAGAAGCGCCGAAAGGCGCTCAGGTCTACCAGCCCACCGTGCACCTCTTCGGTGCCGACTTCGTAAGCCACCGGCGGCAGGCCCAGCCGTTCGCGCTCGGCTTCAGCATAGGCGATCAGGTCCAGGCTGCGCTCGACGACTGTCTCCACCGGCAGCGGACCGCTGAGCGTCCGATCTACGGTAGGATCGATATGCAGCAGGGCGTAGCCAGCCTCAAGCATCGCCGTGATGGACGCCTTGACCTCAGCCGTAGTCTGCTCGAAAGTGAGCCGGTCGCGCGTGTGCCTGTCCTTGAGCCACTGCCCCCCGTGATCCAGGCAGGGATACAGCGCTTCGTGACAGCCGTATTGCCGGGCGTAGTCGCGCATCTTGCGCACGAACTCCGCCGGCGTCCAGCCCGTGTAGCCACCGTCGCGGTCTACCTGATTCAGCGTAGCCGCGAAGAGCATCGGGGCGTTGTTACGGGCTGCCGCGAGGACTGCTGCCTCCAGCACCGCTTCTGAATTGGGACACACCGCCAGCAGAGTCACATGGATACCCTGCTGGCGCAACGCGATGACACGCTCAATCATCCGTTTGATCTGAGCCAACGCCTTACTCTCCCTTGTGAGTATTCGCACAGGGCCGGTCACCATCAGACCAGCAGCAGGTACACATCCATCTCACGAATCTGCCGCGCGATGTCTTCGTCCAGGTTGGTATCCGTGACCAGGGTATTGATGACCGAAAGCGGGGCCAGCGTCGCCAGCGCCGACAGGTGAAACTTGCTGCTATCGGTCACCAGAATGCGGTGATCGCCGCAGTCCAGGTAGGCGCGCAGGAATTCGGCTTCTTCCGGCGTTTCGGCGCTGATCCCGCGCGTCACCGAGACGGCGCGCGCGCCAATAATCACCTTGTCCACGCATAGTTGCGCCAGCATTTGCCGTGCCAGGGTGCCGCGCACGGCCTGTTCGTTGGGGTCTACCGTCCCGCCCAACATGATCAGCCGGTGCTGCCCCTGCCGCAACAACTCCTGCACCACCAGCAACGACTCGGTGATGATGGTCAGGCCGGTGTGTTGATGGAGATGCCGCGCCACCGCCAGACCCGTGCTGCCGCCTGCAATGAGCAGTGTCTCACCATTGCGAATCAGTCCTGCGGCCGCTGCGCCAATGCGCTCTTTTTCGGCAGCATGTTGATTCTGGCGCTGCAGAATGGGGATTTCGCTGGTGGCCACTGAGCCAATCCGCATGGCTCCCCCGTGCGTACGCCGGATCAGGTTGCGCGCCGCCAGCGTCACCAGGTCGCGCCGGATCGTCGTCTCGCTCACGCCGAAGCGCTCGCTGAGCTGCGCGACGGTCATCCGCCCCCTCTGATTGACCAGCTCCACAATCTGACCCTGGCGCTCCAACGACATCAGATCGTTAGAACTCATCACGACCTCCACAACTCGTCCCGCTCAAGATCGCGTGGCGAGCGGAGCGCGGCGCTCAAATGCTTCTGCCGCCTGCGTCTGGAAAATCTCCACCGCCGCGCCGACCATGCCCGTCTCGCCGCGCATTTCACCCAGTACGATCTCCACCCCAGTATAAAAATCCGGCGCAAACTCAGCCAGAGCGCGGTGATAATCCGCTACCAGCTCGTCGAAACGGCGGCGACAGGCTTCCAGCAATACCGATCCGGCTTCCGCCGTGCCGCCGGTCAGCGTCACCCGGTCCGGCAGGTAGATCGAGCAGAGCGTCGCCAGGGCGTGACCCAGGTAGCGGCCAATCTGCTGGATCACCTGCACCGCGCGCGGGTCGGAACCTTCTCTGGCGGCGCGGATCACCTCATGCGCGGCAACGGGATGCCCATACACCTGCAGTGCCAGGCGCTCGATGCCGGGGACGCCGCACAGCGCTTCGGCGCTGCCGCGCGCGCCGTAAACGTCCGGCGGGCCGTCAGGTTCGACAATGACGCGGCCCGTATCGCCGGCCTTGCCGCCGATGAACCGCAGCGCCTGCCCGTTGATGATCACCCCGGCCCCCAGGCCCGTGCCGATGGCCATGCACAGAAAACGCCGCGCGCCGCGCCCGCTGCCATAGTGATACTCGGCCAGGGCATGGGCCGTGAGATCGTTGTTCACCGTCACCGGCAGCCCGAACTCGGCCTCGAACAGGCCACGCATGTTCACGCCACGCAACGCGGGCGTGTTGGCGCAGATGATCGGCCCGCGCCGCTGATCGTCTATGTAGCCGTGCGTGGAAATGCCGATCCCGATCGGGGCGACGGGAGCAGCAGCGACCAGCGCGTGCACATGAGCCATCACGTCGCCCAGAAACGGCCCCGCGTCGTTGCCTCTGGCAGCGGTCACCAGGCGCTCGGAAGCCAGAATCTCGCCGGTGATGCTCACCAGTCCGATCTTGGTATAGCTGCCGCCAATATCAATGCCAATTGCTATCACCGAAGGCGTACTCATCGCCTGTCCCTCATGCTGTGTAGACCACCCGGCCCGCCACCACCGTCGTGACGACGTTCAACTGCGCGTCGAGCAAAACCACGTCGGCATCGGCACCAGGGGCCAGCACGCCTTTGCGCCCTGCCAACCCCAGCGCTTCCGCCGGTGTGCTGGTGACCATCGGCAGCGCCTCTGCCAGCGACAGGCCCGCATAGCGCATCACGTTGCGCAAGGCCACATCGAGTGTCAGCGTGCTGCCCGCCAGGCTGCCGCTGGCAATCCGTGCGACGCCATCCCGCACCGTGACCGTCTGCCCTCCCAGATCGTAAGTGCCATCCTGCAGACCCGTCGCCCGCATGGCATCGGTGATCAGGATGGTGCGCGCGGTGCCTTTGGCCCGCACCAGCAGCTTGACCATCGCCGGGTGCACATGCACGCCGTCCACAATCGCCTGGCAATAAATACGCTCGTCGGTCAGCACGCCGCCCAGCGTCCCCGGCGTGCGGTGATGCAGGCCCTGCATCCCGTTGAAGACATGAGTGGCCTGCCGCACGCCCCAGTTGGCAGCCTCGATCACCTGCTCGTAGCTCGCCCCGCTGTGCCCGATGGCGAACTCGACCCCGCGCGCCCGCCCCGCCGCCACCAGCTCCGCCGCGCCCGCCAGCTCCGGCGCAAGGGTGATCAGGCGGATTGCCCCCGTCTCCAGCCAGGCCAGATATTCGTCAGGGGCAGGCAGGCGGAAGTGATCCGGATGCTGCGCGCCCCGGTAG
>DAOTZZ010000211.1:0-4993 GCA_034433965.1 Anaerolineae bacterium | reverse complement strand
CTCATCCATATCGCCTGGGCCATGGTCGTCAAGGAGCGTGACTTTGACCCCGATTACGCACTTTCTTGCTCAACCATGCCTATTCCTACTTGACAACCAATACCGTATCTCTCCATACACGCGGAGAGGGGACTTAGCCCGATGCTTACTCCCCCTCTCCGTGTATGGAGAGGGGGCCGGGGGGTGAGGTTTTCAAACGATCTCCGAAGCCTGCCCCAAAAAGCGAATGCACCCGCGCTGTGCACGGCCGTTGACCGGCAGGGGCGGTCGTGCTACACTTCAAGCGCAACGGTTGGGGCAGTGGCGGAACGGTAGACGCCGCGGACTTAAAATCCGCTGAGGGGAACCTCGTGTGAGTTCGAATCTCACCTGCCCTACCATTCCTGATGAGCGCCTGTGACGGCGCTCTCGTCGTTTCTGGCGCAGGATACACGAAAGTCTTGGCGTGCGATTGGCTTCCGTGATACAGTGAGAGATTAGTGATATTATTGCGCTTATCATTCTGTCATTATCAGTTGGCGGTCGCCCGTCAACGGCTTTTGCCGTGCTTTCTTTCATGGGGAGAGGCGTTTTATTTGCGCCTGTCGTCTCATCCAACAAGGCGGGCGGGCGGATCGCCAGGGGGATCTCATCATGACTCTGGAATTATTCCTCCGCCTGGTGGGGATGATGGCTTTCACCTTGCTGGGCGCTCTTCTTGGTATTGACCTGGCCGATGCTCTCAATCTCCCTCCCGAAGCCAGCGGCCTGACTTTTGCCTTGATGGGAGCCTTGTCTGGGCTGATTCTCACGCCGTGGATCACCACCTATCCGGCGCGCGCGGCCCGGCGAGCCATTCTCAAGATGTCACCGGAGGCGCTGGTGGGGGCCATCGTGGGGCTGATCGTGGGGATGTTTGTGTCGGCTTTGTTCGCCTGGCCTCTGTCGCTGCTGCCCGATCCGGTCGGGCAGTTCTTGCCGACCGTCGTCGCAGTCGTGGGCAGCTATGTGTTTGTAATCGTCTTTTCTCTGCGCGCTCAGGACGTGCTGGCGCTGTTCGGGGGAATGCTCCGTGCCAGCCCGGCCAGCCTGCGCATGTTACCGGGTGGGGCGAACGGCGAGATTCTGCTCGACACCAGCGTGATCATTGACGGGCGCATTGTGGATATCAGCCAGACAGGTTTTATCCAGGGGGCACTACTGATCCCGCGTTTTGTGCTCAATGAGTTGCAGCACGTGGCCGATTCGCCGGACATGTTGCGGCGCAACCGCGGCAAACGTGGCCTGGAAGTGCTCAGCGAGTTGCAGCAGCGCAGCCGCACGCCGGTGCGCTTCATTGACGATGACATCGAGGGCATCAGCGCCGTGGACGAAAAGTTGGTGCTACTCGCCAAGCGGCGCAATATCCCGGTGATGACCAACGACTACAACCTCAACCGCGTGGCCGAGTTGCAGGGGGTCACGGTGCTCAACATCAACGAGCTGGCGAACGCAGTCAAAGCCATCTTCTTGCCGGGCGAAGTGATTGACATCCATATCGTCATGGAAGGACGCGAACCGGATCAGGGGGTGGGGTACCTGGAAGACGGCACGATGATCGTGGTGGAAGATGGCAAGCGCTACATGGATCGCACGATTCCCGTGTTGATCACCCGCTACATCGTGACCAACGCCGGGCGTATGTACTTCGCCCAGCCCGAAGGATCGCTGCGGCGCTAACGCTGCTGGCATTCGTCAATAGTCACAAGAGCAATGCACCTGGGGGCCCCGATTGCACTATCATAAAGATATAGAGCAGAGTCATGTGCCCCTCTGGGGCGGGAGAGGTCGTCTATGAATACCGTGCGCAAGATTCTTGGGGTGGTAGTGTTGATCAGCAGCCTGATGCTGGCCGTGGTGTGGCAGCCAGTCCTGGCGCAGGAAGGGCAAACCTATCAGGAGTACGCGGTCACTCTGGAAAACGGTATCGCGGCCATTGTGAATCAACCTGCGGGAGAAGGGCCGCTACCCGCCGTGTTGATGTTGCACGGTTTCGCCAGCCACAAAGACGAAGTGGGAGATATGTACAAGCGCCTGGCTGCGGCTCTGGCGGAGCAGGGGATTGCCTCGCTGAGGCTCGACTTTCGCGGCTGGGGCGAGAGCGCGGGCGGCATGGAAAATAGCACGGTACAGGGGATGGTCGAAGATGCCGAAGTCGGCTACAACTACCTGACCTCTCTCGATTTTGTGGACGACAGTCGCATCGGCGTGATTGGTTTCAGCCTGGGAGGCAGGATCGCCATTGTCTCCGCCGCGCAGCATCCAGACTGGTACCAGACGATGGTGCTGTGGTCAACGGGCGGCAACATTGCGCCGGATTTTCTGGGCCAGGAGAATCTGGACGCGGCCCGCGCCAACGGGCAGGTCACGATTGACCTGGGCTGGCGGGAGGTGACGCTCGGCGTTGGGTTCTTTGAAAGCCTGACCCTGTATGACATGGAGGCCGAGTATCCCAAGTTCAGCGGCTCGGTCTTCATCGTGGCCGGTTCCGAAGACCCCGATCCGGCTCAGTACTTGCAATGGTATCTGGACAACGCCCAGGGGGAACTGCGCGCTGCCTACCTGGTCGAGGGTGGGGATCACATCTACGCCGTGCTGACCGATGATCAGACCATGGCAGAGAGCGTGATCGAGACATCAGCGGACTGGTTTGCTCTCGCCCTGAACTGAGTGGACGGTTCAGGGATTGGATAGAGGGCCAGGGGACCTGGCCCTTTGTCGTTTCAGCCGCGGTACTCGCGCACCTGATTCATGTTCTGGCGCACCATACGCAGGGCGCGCTGTTCCGCTTCGTACAGGATGCGCTCTTCGTCCAGCGTGAGCAATTGCCGGTTGCGCATCAACACCTGCCCATCTACCAGCACATGGGTGACATCGGCCCCGCGCGCAGCGTGCACCAGGTTGGCGATCAGATCATGGCGCGGGCGCAGATGGGGACGATCCATATCCACCAGCATCAGATCGGCGGCCATGCCTTCGGCGAGGACTCCGCTCTGGGCGAAGCCCATTGCCAGCGCACCGTTGCGCGTCGCCATGCGCAGGGCGGTGTCGCCGGGCACTGCTTCCGGGTTCTGCGTCTGATACTTCTCCAACCACACAGTCTGCCGGACGATATCCCACATATCCATCACCGCGTTCGAAGCGGGGCCGTCGGAACCGAGCGCTACGCGAGTGATGCCTGCCGCCTGCAGGTCGGTCAGTGAGACGTGAATGGGCATGGCCAGCTTCATGTAGGTGATCGGCGTGCGCACGATGGTCACAGGCTTTTCGGCCAGCAGGGCGCGGTCGTTGGGGGTCAGGGCCAGGCAGTGCGCGGCAACGGTGGGGTGGTCGAACACTCCCAGCGCGGCCAATTGTTCGACCGGCGTCTGCCCATAGCGAGCCTGAGCGTTGGCGACCTGCTCCTGCGATTCGGCCACGTGCAGATGGATCGGGAGTTGATCCTGTTCCGCCAGTTCGACCATCCGGCGCAAAAACTCCGGCGGGCAGATGTAAGGGGAATGCGGCCCCAGGCAGGTGTGGAGGCGTCCGTCGCCCGCGCCCTGCCAGTCGCGGCTGAAGGCCAGTTGCGCTGCGGCTCCAGGGCCGATTTCCTTGTCGTCGCCGATGCCGAAGGTGCACCAGGCGAGCATGGCCTTCATCCCGCTCTCCAGCACCACCTGCGCCACGCGATCCATGTAGAAATAGTGGTCGTTGAAGGCGACGGTCCCGCTGCGGATCATTTCACAGGCAGCCAGCGCCGCGCCCCAATATACGTCCTCCGGCGTCAGAGCGCTTTCCGCTACCCAGATTTTTTCATTGAGCCAGCGCGGAAAGGGCAGGTCTTCGGCCCAGCCGCGCTCAAAGGTCATGGGCGCATGACAGTGCGCGTTGAAGAAACCGGGCAAGGCCACCTGTCCGGCTGCGTCAATGATCTCGTCCGCCTGGGTGTCTGGGGGCAGGTGACCAATCTGTGC
The DNA here is from genome assembly GCA_034433965.1 of Anaerolineae bacterium. Taxonomy (GTDB): domain Bacteria; phylum Chloroflexota; class Anaerolineae; order Aggregatilineales; family Aggregatilineaceae; genus UBA2029. Next base: position 1,019 of record DAOTZZ010000211.1, on the reverse strand, counting down.
GATGCATTTGCCTTCGATCAGCAGGTCAGCGTTGCGCAGAATGGTGCCGGCTTCGTCCAGGGTGACGATATCGGCCCCTTTGATCAGGATGCGCTTCATGATGGCGGCTCTCCTTGCGGGTGACTCCGCAATGACGGCGCGTTTGCTGGCACGTACTTTCTGCGAATTGTACAAGGCGGCGTGGCGCAGGACAACACCGCGAAAAACTGCCTTTTCGGGCGAGGCCCCTTTGCGCTACAATCTGCTTTGCTTCTTTCTCCGGCTAGCTCAAGGGAATACGTACCATGGCCTTGCAAATCTACAACGTCTTGCATCGTGAGAAACAGCCCTTTGAACCGCTGCACGAAGGCAAGGTGAACATGTACGTCTGCGGCCCGACGGTCTACGATCACGCGCACGTGGGCCATGCCAAGACGTACGTCTCGTTCGATGTAGTGGTACGCTATCTGCGCTGGCGCGGCTACGACGTGCTCTATGTGCAGAACCTGACCGACGTGGGACATCTGCTGGATACGGGCGAGGATCGCGTGCTGAAGAAGGCTCGCCAGGCGCAGGCCCTGCCGATGCAAATCGTGGAGACCTATGCTCGCAGTTATTTCGAGGACATGGACGCGCTGGGCGTGGTGCGTCCCGACATCAGCCCGCGGGCCAGTTGCCATATTCCCGATCAGATCAAGATGATTCAGACGCTGATCGAGAAGGGATACGCCTACGTCACTGAGCAGGGCAACGTCTATTTCGATGTGTATAGCTGGCCGGAGTACGGCAAGCTTTCCAACCGTCGCCTGGACGACCAGGAAGCGGGCGCGCGCGTGGATGTGCGCGACGACAAGCGTCACGCCGAGGACTTTGCCCTGTGGAAAGCCGCCGAGCCGGAGCATATTTTGCGCTGGGATAGTCCCTGGGGCGAGGGCTATCCGGGCTGGCATATTGAGTGCTCGGCCATGGCCACGAAATATCTCGGCCCCACCTTCGATATTCACGGCGGGGGCGTAGATAACATATTCCCGCACAAAGAA
>DAOTZZ010000210.1:0-2383 GCA_034433965.1 Anaerolineae bacterium | reverse complement strand
TGAACGTCAAAGGACTGCCCCCGTTGCCGCATCTGATTCTGGCGTTCCTGGCGGGGGCGTTGGGCGGCATGTTGTGGAGCCTGATCGCCGGCGTGCTGAAAGCCTACCTGCAGGCCAACGAGGTGATCACTACCTCCATGCTCAACTACATTGCCGTCTACCTGCTGGCCTACCTGGTGCGCGGCCCGATGATGGACCCGCAGGGATTCAACTTCCCGCAGTCCCGTCTCATCCCTGACGAGCTGGAATTGCCGCGCCTGATCGCCCGCACGCGGCTCAACATGGCCTTTTTGGTGGCGCTGGCCGCTGTGCTGCTGGCGCTGATCTTCTGGCGCAGCACGTGGGGACGGCGCACGGAGATCGTCGGGGCCAGTCGGCGCGTAGCGGCGCACGTGGGGCTGAGCGTCCCGCGCACTATCCTGCTGGTGACGGCGCTCAGCGGGGCGCTGACCGGCATCGCCGGCTGGGGCGAGATTTTCGGGTTGCATTTCCGCCTGATCGAGGAAATCACCCGCGGCTTCGGTACACTGGGCATTGTGGTAGCCCTGCTGGGCGGCCTGAACCCCATCGGCATGACCATCGCCGCCTTCTTCTTCGCCGCACTGGTCGTCGGCGGCAACGCCATGGAGCGCAACGCCAACGTGCCCTTCGCCCTGGTGGACGTGATCCAGGGCTGCGTGATCCTGCTGGTGCTGTCGCGGGCCTATCTGTTCAAGAGGGCGTCGTCATGAACTGGGACCTGATCACCGTATCCTTCGTGGTGGGGGTGCTGGCGTCCGCCGTGCGCTGGGCCACGCCGATTCTCTATGCGGCGCTGGGCGAAGTGTTCACCGAGCGGGCGGGTATCCTCAACCTGGGTTTGGAAGGCATCATGCTCATGGGCGCGCTGAGCGGCTTTGTCGGCGCGTACAACAGCGGCAGCCTGTGGGTCGGGCTGCTGGTCGCCGCCCTGGTGGGCATGGCGATGGGCCTGCTGATGGCTTTCGTCAGCGTGACGGCCAAAGCCAATCAGGTGGTCGCCGGGCTGGGCATCACCATCCTGGGCGGCGGACTTTCGACGCTGCTCTTCCGCCTGTTCTTCGGCCTGCGCACGCGCCCGCCGACGATCAAGACGTTCAAAGTGCACTCGCTGCCCCTGCTGGGCGACATTCCCATCATCGGCGAAGTGTTGTTCGAGCACAACGTCATGGTCTACCTGGTCTTCATCCTGGTGGGGGTAGCCTGGGTGGTGCTCTACCGCACGCGCTTCGGGCTGGCGTTGCGCGCTGTCGGCGAACGCCCGGAAGCGGCAGATACGCGCGGCCTGAACGTGACCGCCCTGCGCTACATCAGCCTGATGATCGGCGGGGCCATGGCGGGCCTGGGCGGAGCCTACCTGCCGCTGGCCGACCTGGGCATCTTCTGGACGCAGATGACCGCCGGGCGCGGTTTCATCGCGGTGGCAGTGGTGGTCTTCTCGCGCTGGGATCCGGTGCGCGCGCTGTGGGGTGCGCTGGTCTTCGGCGGGGCGGCGGCGCTGCAAACCGCCTTGCAGACTCTCCGAGCGCCCATTGACTCCGAACTGCTGCTGATGCTGCCCTACATTGCCACCATTATCGTGCTGGTGGGCATTTCCCGGCGGGCGGAGTTCCCCGGCGCGTTCGCCGTGCCCTATTCGCGCGGCGAGAAGTGAGGCGACATATGGACCTGGTGATCCGCAACGCCCGGCACGACCGCACCGGCGAGCGTGTAGACGTAGGCATTGCCGACGGTGTCATCGTGGCCGTTGCGCCAGAGGGAGTGGGGCCGGGCGCGCGCGAACTCGACGCGGGCGGCGCGCTGATCTCGCCCGCGCTGATCGAGTCGCATTTTCACCTGGAAAACGCCCTGCTGTGGGACGTGCCCAACCGTAGTGGCACGCTGGAGGAGGCGATCCGCATCTACGCGGCGATCAAGCGCGACATGCCCGCCGACGACATCATGCGGCGGGCGTCGGCAGTGCTGCGCGAGGCCCTCGCCAACGGCGTGCTGTGGTTGCGCTGCCATGTGGACATTGACCGCGTCACCGGCCTGCGCATCCTCGAAGCGATCCTGCCCGTGCGCGAGCGTTTCCGCGACCTGATTGACGTACAGGTAATTGCCTTCCCGCAGCACGGCATGGCCCGCGATCCGGCGGTGGTAGACCTGATGTGGGCGGCCATGGAGCGCGGCGCTGACCTGGTGGGCGGGATGCCGCACGGCGAGCGCGACATGGACGAAGCCGCCCGGCAGATCGAGATCGCCTTCGAGATCGCCCGGCACTACGACGCCGACGTTGATATGCACATTGACGAGACGGACGACCCGTACTGGCATTCGCTGGAGTCGCTGGCCGAGCAGACCATTGCCAACGGCTATCAGGGGC
>DAOTZZ010000209.1:0-1824 GCA_034433965.1 Anaerolineae bacterium | reverse complement strand
ACCCCTGCGCCCCTCTCCCACGCGACTGCGTCGCGGGGCGAGGGGAACGGCCTGCGCTGTCACCCGCTGGCGCAGCAGAACAGCGCCGCTACGAGCGACACCCCTTCTCCCGCGCTGCGGGGTTGGGGTTGAGGGAGAAAAAGTGCATAACACGCTCTAGCAATCAGGGTTCTAATGGCCGTTCCTGGTGAATTTTGCTAATTTCTATCATAGAAATATCGTTCCAGATTTCACAAGCCATAGGAGCGGCCCGATGACAACCCTACACCGTCCCCGCATCGTGATCATCGGCGCGGGCTTTGGCGGCCTGAACGCGGTCAAGCGCCTGGCCAAAGCGGACGTGGACGTTTTGCTCATTGACCGCGAGAACTTCCACCTGTTCACCCCCCTGCTCTATCAGGTCGCCACTTCTGGCCTGGAACCGGGCGAGATCGCCTATCCGGTGCGCGGCATTCTGCGCGGCATGGAGCGCGTGCGTTTCCTGCGCGGCGAAGTGGTGGAGATCGATCCGCCCGGCAAGACAGTGACCATAGACACCGGCTATGGCATACGCTGCGAGAGGTACGACTACCTGATCGTGGCGGCGGGCAGCCGTACCGACTACTTTGGGCAGGAACAGATCGCGCAGCACGCCTTCGGCTTGAAGACACTCTCCGACAGTGTGATCCTGCGCAATCACATTCTCAAATGCTTCGAGACAGCGGCCTGGACGGAGGATCCGCTGGCGCGGGCGGCGCTGACGACCATGGTGGTGGTGGGGGGAGGCCCCACCGGCCTGGAGACTGCCGGAGCGTTGCGCGAGCTGTATCGCTACGTGCTCAGCAAGGAGTTCGGGCATCAGATCGCCGGCCTGGACGGGCGGGTGATCCTGGTCGAGTTGCGCGATCATCTGCTCTCACCCTACCCGCCGCGCCTGCGCGAAGCGGCTCGCCGTCAGCTTGAGGACATGGGCGTCGAAGTCATCCTGGGGCAGCGCGTGACCGAGGTCGGCGAAGAGCATGTGCGTCTCAGCGATGGGCAGATCATCCCCACGCGGACGCTGGTCTGGGCGGCGGGCGTGGCGGCGTCGCCGCTGGCGGAGATGTTGGGCGTGCCGCTGCAGGCCAACGGGCGGGTGCCGGTGCACCCCACCCTGCAGGTCATCGGTCACGACGATATCTACGTGGTGGGCGACATGGCCTACCTGGAGAACGAACGGGGCGAGCCGTATCCCATGCTGATCCCCGTCGCCAAACAGCAAGGAATGCTGGCGGCGCAGAACATCCTGCGGCGGCTGGCCGGGCAACCGCAGCGCCCCTTCACCTATCGCGGGCTGCGCGACCGGGGCCTCATGGCCACCATCGGGCGCAGCCGGGCCGTGGCCTGGATTTTCTACCGGGTGCAGGTCAGCGGCTTCGTCGCCTGGCTGGCCTGGCTGGTGCTGCACCTGATCACATTGCTGGGCTTCCGCAACCGGCTAAACGTATTCGTCAACTGGGTGTGGAACTACTTCACCTACGACCGGTCGGTGCGTATCATCCTGGAACATCAGCCGCGCCCGCTGATGTGGCCTGTTCCGCCGCTGACGGAGCGCGCCGCCGGGCACCTGGTGACAGCCGAAACGTGGCGAGCGGACGAGCGCTGAGCCTGGACTTTGTGCAAAACTCTGAGGCTGCCCCTCACCCCCTGACCCCTCTCTCCCGCTGCGACGCAACCGCGCCGCCGGGCGAGGGGGAACAAGTCCCTCTCCCTCAAGGGGCTGAGGGGGCGACACTAGGCTGAAGAGTAGAAGCTAGCTGTCAGAAAAGCCTGTCGGCCTTCACGGAACAAGCTCCAGCGGCGCAC
>DAOTZZ010000208.1:0-5486 GCA_034433965.1 Anaerolineae bacterium | reverse complement strand
TGAAAACCATCACCGTCATGAAGGTGAACAGCACCATGCTGTTGACCAGCTCGCGGCTGCGGATTTCGGCGCGCAGGTCCTTCCAGGCAATCGCCGCTACTGCCCGCCAGAAAGGGGTCAGGCGCTGGCGAGCGCGGGCGCGCGTCGTCGCAGCAGGGCGGGCGCTCACTGCGTCCGTCGGCGCGGGAGACGTGGTGGGTTCTGGACTGACGGTCATCGCGTCGTCACCGCTCCTGTTACGTCAGCGTAGAGCGCGGGCAGCGCGTCCGGGTCGATCTCCCGGCAGGGCGCGTCGAAGGCGATCTGTCCCCGGCTGAGGATGGCGATCCGGTCGGCCAGAGCGTGCCCGCGACGCAGGTCGTGCGTGGTCATGATCACCGTGCGCCCCTCCGTCGCCACCTGACGCAACAAATCGTCGAGCACCGCCGCCGCGTCCTGATCCAGCCCCGTGTACGGCTCGTCGAGCAGCAAAATGGCCGGGTTGTGCAGGATGGCGCGGGCGATAGCCAGCCGCTGCTGCATCCCGCGGCTATAAGTCTGCACCACGTCGCGCGCGCGACGGGCCAGCCCCACGCGCTCCAGGACTTCGGCCACGCGGGCGCGGCGCGTCTCGCGCGGCAGATGATACAGGCGGGCGAAGAAGAGCAGGTTTTCCTCGGCGGTGAGCGTGTCGTAGAGCAACGGCTGATGGCTCACCACGCCAAGCTGTGCCCGCACGAATTCCGCTTCGGCGGGTAAGTCCCATCCTCCGATGCGCACCGTGCCGCCCGTCGGACGGGCCAACGCGCCCAGGATGCGCAGCAAAGTGGTCTTGCCGGAGCCGTTCGGCCCCAGCAGCGTCAGGAATTGCCCGCGCGGCACGTCCAGGTCCAGCCCGCGCAAAACAGGGTTGAGGCCGAAAGTCTTGGTCAGCTTGCGGACTTCGATGATCCGGTCGGCAGCGGCGGGCATGCGCTATTCATCCTCGCCCATCAACGGCACCAGGCGCTCCATCAGCAGGGCACGCCGTTCCAGGTAGGTCTCTTCGTCGAGTTTCCCGGCCTCGAAGGCATCGTCGAGCGCGGCCACTGCCCGCAGCAACGTTTCCTTGTCGGCATTGGCGGGCGGTTCTTCCCAGCCATCCGCGGCGCGCATCACCACCACAGGGGCCACAGCCTTGCGCTGCCGGAACCACAGCACCCCCGCCAGTGCCAGGGCCGTCGCTCCGGCCACGGCCAGGACAATGGCTGCGATATTGGTGTTGGAGCGACTCGTCCCGGAGGACGTGCTGAAAGTAGCCAGGGTGCGCGTGGGACGGCCCACCAGCTCGAAAACCAGGCGCTCGCCGCCCGGCAGGGGTTTGGTGAGAGAATGTTCCTTGACCAGCGTGAAGTCCTTGGCCGGATCGATCTTCTCATCGGCGGCCAGTTCGGTCACGCGCACACCGCCGTGCGACACGCGATAGCGCCACGCGCCTGTCTCGTCAAACTGCGCGCTGCGCAACGTCACCGTGTCGTTGGGCAATAACACCGCGCCATCTACCAGGGGGTAGCTGAACGCCTGATCAATGACCGCGCCGTCTTCATAGGGCAGATAGTAGGCAATGGTAATGGTATGCACCTGGCCGGGGCGCAGCGGCCAGGTGTCGCGCACGACCGGCACGCCGTTTTCCACCTGCACGTCGTAACGCTGACTGCCCTCCGCCTGCATGGGCTGAATACCGAAAGCTGCGGGCGGCAGCTCAATGGCGACCGAGGCGAACCAGTCGTTGGGGCCAGCGCGCTCCGGCAGGGTGACGATGCGGTCGCCGGTGTTGGCCAGTTCCAGGCGCAACCACACTTCCAGCCCGAATTGCTGGATGGGAGCGTAGTTGATCAGTATCTGCGCCCAGGTGATGGCCACCGTGGACGGATCGGTGGTGTGCTCGTAGACGGTGACATCCTGCGTGAGCGTCTGTTCGTCACCGTTGATGGCGGGAATCTGCGCGCCCTGCGGGATATCGTCGTAGGTCACCTGAACCAGATAGATGTTGCCCGGTGCGCGGGCGACGTTCTCGAAGATGAAAGCGCCCGCTTCGCCCGACTGTGTCTCGTAGGTTCCGGCCAGGTTGCCGTGCACATCCAGCACATACAGTTGCATGGGCAGCCCAACGGGGAGCGCTTCGCCGCCCGCCGTCCCCTGCACCAGCCGTCCACGCACGACCAGCGTCTCGTCCTGTTCGATGGCGGGCGGCAGGCCGGAGTCGCTTTGTTCCTGACCGCCGCTCTGCGCGCCGGACTGCGCACCGCCCATCATCGTGGCGGGATCGAATTCCAGGATGAAGCGCACCAACCCCGCGATCTCGTCTTGCGAGAGTGTCTGACCGTAGTCTTTGGGCATCACGTCCTGGTAGCCTTCGACGACGAACGCGCCCGGCTCGACGATAGACTGCCACAGATACTCCTCCGCCGATAGCCCGGCGACAGCGGTTGGAGCGCGGTCGCGCATGGTGGTCAGCGATGGCCCGACACCGTTGGCCGCGCCGTGACAGACGGCGCACTCGCGCATATAGACTTGAAAGCCCAGATCATAATCCGCCGCGGCCAGATCAATCCCTGTGCCCGCAGGGGCCGGTGTATTGGCCTGCGCAGCGCTCCCGCCCTCTGCGCTGCTGTCTCCCTGTGCCGCTGTGGGCGTGAGGGCCTGGGTGGCAGTGGGCAGCGCCACGATCTCGGCCTGGCGGACGATTTCCGGCTCGCCCGAAAGGTTGGTGCCGCAGGCGCTCGCCAACAGCAGCATCGCGCCTGTCATAACGATTCCACGCATGCGTACCGCAAACCAATCGCTCATACTCTCTCACACATTCTGCCTGAGACCCGGACGTAAATGCTTGACCGGGACTGTGAAAGTCTCACCGATAGCCCCTCACCCTAAGTCCCTCTCCCTCAAGGGGAGAGGGATTTGTCCCCTCTCCCCGCGACGCAGTCGCAGTGGGAGAGGGGGCAGGGGGTGAGGGGCAGCCTTAGATTTACGTCCGGATCACACATTCTGCACGTTGTCACCACAAAAGCACAGCACCACATCCACGACAGAGCACCCAGAGACCGCCGGACACAACAGCTCTGTGTTCCCTGCGGTTTCACCTCCGGCCTGTCCGCAAGGCCGCTATCGCCTCTTCGACGCGCGCCTGCTGGCTGGCGATCTCGGCTTCCAGCGCGTCAATGCGTTTGAAGATGGCCAGCGCCAGACGAATCAGATAGATGCGCTGAGCGGCATAGGCATCGTCGGTGAGTTTGTCCATGTCATAGTCGAAGTCCAGGTCGCGGATGGCGCGCAGCACCCGATATTTCTCGGCTTCCAGAGTCTCCAACGCCTGGCGCTGACGCGAGGTGCCTCCCCGGATTCCCTGCCGCATGGGGGGGGTCTCCTCGCGCCCCAGCAGCGGCAACAGCACGAACAGCCCCAATGATCCCGCCAGCACAATAGCCAGAACTGTCGCTTCTAAGGACATGCGTCACACTTCGTCCGTAGGGGGATACGTCTGTCGTATCCCAGCCGATTCCCAAACTGCACGCCGCTACCCCTCCAGCGCGCGATCGATCGCTGCGCGCAGGTCGCGCTCGTTTGGCTCCGAAAGGAAGTGCCGCACGATCTCGCCGCGCGTGTTGATCACAAAGGTCTCCGGAATGCCCGTGATGCGGTAAGCTTCTTCGACTCGCTCGCCCACATCGGGCGCATTGGGATAGGTGATCTGGTATTCGACCAGGTAATCCAGGGCGTTCTTGAGCGGGTCGTCGGTGTTGATGCCCAGGAAGATTACGCCCCGGTCGCGGTAGTCGTTCCACACCCGTTCGAGCATAGGCGCTTCCTTCTGGCACGGGACACAGAAGCTCGCCCAGAAGTTGATCACCACCGCCTTGCCGCGCAGGTCTTTCAGCGACACGCGCTCGCCGCTCATGGCGATCTGATCGAAGTCGTACATGGTCACCGTGAAGTCCGGCGCGGGGCCTTCGGTGGGCTGAGACTGGCTGCGCTGATAGAGCGCATAGCCGATCACCCCCAACAGCGCGACGATGATCAGCCCGGCGACGATGTTGAAGGTCGAGAAGCGCTGCGCCACTTGTTGTGGCTCAGCTACCGGCTTCTCACCGGCCACCTCGGCCAACCAGTCGGGCAGGTCGACCTGATCCTGTACCGGCTGCGCAGCGTCGTGATCGGTCATCCGTCAAGCTCCTCTAACTCACGTTGCAGTCGTTCGAGCAGGGCCGGATCGATGTCTTCGGGCACGGGGCGCGTCTGGAGTCGCGTTCCCGACCGGCGCACAACGGCTCCTGGCTGCCTGCCCCGTTGGTGTAGCCGGCGCACCTGCGCCCCGCCAACCAGTGCCAGCAACAGCGCAATGGCAACCGGCACGCCGAAGGCAATGGCGCGGTCGGTGCGGCTCCGCGGGATCGAGGCCACATCCGCCCCATAGCGTTCGACAAAGTAATCCACGATCTCGTCTTCGGTGCGCCCTTCGCCCAGTTGACGGGCGATCTCTTCGCGCCACTGGCGACAGGCCACGCTCTCGCACTCATCGAGGGGGATACCCTCGCATACGTCGCAATACATTTTGCGTGCGATCTTGTTGACATCGTCCCAGGTGACGCCGGGTGGCAACACAAACTCGCCGCCCTGTGCCGCCACGAGATGCACACCCGTGAGTGTCCCCAAGAGCAGAGCGAACAACAAGGCAAGCCATAAGGTATGGCGCTGCTGTATGTGCCTCATCTTAGTCACCTCCCGCCTCGATACCCCGCGCACCCGCAGGAACGGTCGCGCGTTGCGCGGCGCGCTCCGGCTGTCGCGAGGGCCACAGGGCCACCAGCGTCCCCAGGATGAGCACCACCCCGCCCAGCCATACAAAGCTGATCAACGGGTTGTAGTAGACGCGGAAGGTCACGCGGTTGCCTTCCCAGGTCTCGATGCGGGCGTAGAAGTCCGCCGCCAGCGTGCTATAGGTGCCGGGGATGCTCATGTTGGTGGATGGCGTGCGCTGACCGGTCATCGGGTCCGTGGTGAAGAAGATATCGCGCCGCGGGCGGATGTGCCCCACGATTTCGCCGTCTTTGTAAACCGTCGCGCGGGCGATGACCATGGTGCGCCCGTCGGCGGCCTGCGCCTCGAACAGCCCGTTGTACTGCATCTGATAGTCGTGCAGACTCAGGCGCTCGCCCACATTGAGCGTCTGCGTAGTGATTTCCTGGAACCCCGTGCTGCCAATCACGCCGATGCCCAGCACGACCATGCCCAGGTGAATGAAGTAGCCGCCATAGCGCCGCCGGTCGCGGGCGATGAGCGATGTGAACGCCTTCCAGTAGTTCTCGCCGCGCCCGTGCCGCGCGCGCACGCCTTTCCAGATTTCGGTGAGCGTGGCGAAGCCGGTGAAGGCCACCAGCCCATAGCCGCCCACCGCCCACACGTGGTCAGTGTCGGTGGCGAACAAGGCAACCATCACAGCGACGGCCAGCAGCACCGGCACGATCAGC
>DAOTZZ010000207.1:0-7242 GCA_034433965.1 Anaerolineae bacterium | reverse complement strand
CGCAGTGGCATTTCCGCCTCTCAAGGGGGCGCCAGCGGACATTGTGCGTGTGGCCCGCGAAGGTCACAGCGACCCCTCGTTGCCCGCTTTTGGGCGGGCGCAGGGTGGCCCGTTGGACGACGCCCAACTGACCGACCTGCGAGCCTATCTGAGCACCTGGCCGCAGCAGAGTCAGCAGGATACAGAGAAGAATCAGCGGGGTTACGGCCTGCTGATCGTGATCGTCGGCGTGATCGCCATCCTGCTGGTGGGCGCGATCTCCATGGCGCGTGCGCAGTCTCGCGTCTAGCCGCTCATGCCAGGTAGCCCTGGTCCCGCAATCCGCGTGCTCCCTCTGACCGAGGCCGATCGTCCCTGGGCCAATGCCCTGCTGAGGGAACGCTGGGGCAGCACGCACATGGTCACGCGCGGGGTGGTGCACGATCTGACCCAACTACCAGGTCTGGTGGCCTGGTATGGCGAAGAACGCATGGGCCTGCTGCTCTACCGCCCAGCCGGGACTGAGTGGGAGATCGTCTCGCTGGATAGCACGCTGGGCGGACACGGGGTTGGTACAGCGCTGCTGGAGGGAGTCCGGCGGCTGGCGCAGGCGAGCGATTGCCGCCGCCTGTGGCTGATCACCACCAACGACAACCTGCCAGCTTTGCGCTTCTACCAGAAACGCGGTTTTCACCTGGTGGCCGTCTATCCCGACGCCGTGACCGAGGCGCGTCGCCTGAAGCCAGAGATTCCCCTCATCGGCCTGGAAGGCATTCCCCTGCGTGACGAACTGGAACTGGAAATCGTGCTATAATGCCGGTAAGAGCATTTCTTACCCTTGCATAGGGTAATCTGTCACCCCAGGGGAGCACGAGCCATGAAACAGTTTTTTGAAGAGTTCAAGCAGTTCGCCATGCGGGGCAATGTCATTGACCTGGCCGTGGGTATCATCATCGGTGTGGCGTTCAACGGCGTGGTGAGTTCGCTGGTGAATGACATCATCATGCCGCCCATTGGCTATCTTCTCAACGACATTGATTTCTCTAACCTGTTCATCAACCTGTCGGGTGGCGATTACAGTTCGCTGGCCGCCGCCAGGGACGCCGGAGCAGCTACGATCAACTATGGCCTGTTTCTCAATGCCGTGATCAATTTCATCATCGTGGTATTCGCGGTCTTTCTGCTGGTCAAGCAGATGAATCGCCTGTTCAGGGAAAAGCCCGCACCGCCCGCCGCGCCGACGACCAAGGAATGCCCCTTCTGCCGTACCCAGATTCCCATCGCGGCGGTGCGCTGCCCCAACTGCACGTCACACCTGGAAGAAAAGCCTGCCGAAGCCTGAGCGGTTAACCTCACCCCCCGCTCGATGCTGACGCGCCTCACTGCTCCTTCTCCGCGGCGGAGCGGGGGGCGAGCCGAGCATAGCGAGGCCGGGGGTGAGGTCAAGTTGCGAACAGCTCCCTGTCCCAGAATGATTATCCGGCGAACAGATCTACCACCTCGAAGCGATCCACGTCCACCAGGCCCACGTCGGTCAGCTTGAGGCTGGGGATCACTTCCAGCGCCATGAAGCTCATGGCCATGAAGGGATCGTGCAGCGGCGATCCCAATTCCTGGCGCGTGACCGCCAGCAGACGATCCAGGGCGGCGCGCACCTCACCGATGGGCCGGTCGCTCATCAGCCCGCCGACAGGCAGGGGCAGCTCGGCCAGCACCTGTTCACCATGGACAGCTACCAGCCCGCCGCCCATGCGCTCGACGGCGCGCGCGGCAGTCATCATGCTGGCGTCGTCCGCGCCGATGACCACCAGGTTATGATGGTCATGCGCCACGGTGCCGGCGATGGCGCCGCGTTTCAACCCGATGCCGCGGATGAAGCCCTTGCCCATATTGCCAGAGGCGCGGTGTCGCTCGATGACGGCCATCTTCAGCAGGTCACGGGCGGGGTCGGCCACGGCGTAGCCGTCCACGATCTTCGCTTCCTCGACGTGATGACGGGTGATCAGTTGGTTTTCCAGGCTGCCGATGACGCGCACCCGCGTCCCGCGCGCGGGGATGGCAAAGTCCACCGCGTCCCACCTGATGCGCACCGAGCGCGGCAAAGGCGTTACCTGCGGCGCGGGAATGTCCGTCACCAGTTCACCGCCCCGCGCCACCAGCCTGCCGCCCGCGAAGACCAGCTCAGCGCGTGGCGCGTCCAGCACGGAAAAGACGAACAGGTCGGCGCGGCGGCCCGGCGCGATGGCACCCCGGTCGTGCAGGCGGAAATACTCGGCGGTGTTGAGCGTGCCCATGCGGATCGCTGTCACCGGGTCCAGGCCCCCTTCGGCGATGGCGACGCGGATCATGTGATCAATCGAGCCGTCGTCGAGCAGGTCGGCGGGCTGCCGGTCGTCGGTGCACCAGCAGAGGCGGCGGCTGTTTTCCGGCGTGACCAGCGGCAACAGCGGGCGCAGGTTCTGGGCGTTGGTCGCTTCGCGGATGAAGACGACCATGCCCTGGCGCAGCTTCTCGCGGGCTTCTTCGACGGTGGTGCATTCGTGATCGCTGCCAATGCCCGCCGCAACGTAAGCGTTGAGGTCGCGTCCGCTCAGGCCGGGACAGTGTCCGTCCAACACGCGCCCACGAAACGTCTCGATCTTCGCCAGCACGCCAGGGTCGGCGAAGATCACGCCAGGGTAGTTCATCATCTCGGCCAGGCCCAGCACCCAGGGATGCTCAAGCAGGGTGCGCAGCGCCTCAGCGTCCAGTGCCGCGCCCGCCGACTCCATATGCGTGGCCGGCACACAGCTCGACGCCATGACGAACATGCTCAGCAGGCCGCCCTGCGCCGCGTCGAGCATGTAGCGGATGCCGTCCAGGCCGTGCACATTGGCGATCTCATGCGGGTCGGTGATGACAGTGGTGACGCCGTGCGCCAGGGCTGCGCGGCTGAATTCCGGCGGGATGCACAGGCTGCTTTCGATATGCACGTGTGCGTCGAGCAGGCCAGGGGCGACGTAGCGCCCGCCCAGATCGAGCGTCTCGGCGGCGCTGTAGCCGCTGCCCACGCCGACGATCAGCCCGTCCTTGATGGCGATCTCGGTCGGGTAGATTTCGCCGGTGAACACGTTGATCAGATTCAGGTTGGTCAGCAACAGGTCGGCGGGAGTCTGGCCGCGCGCGGCGGCGATGCGTTCGGTCAAGTTCATAGGGGCAACTCCTCACAATCTATGCGCCATCTATCAATCTATCAGGTTTTCCCCTCACCCCATGCCCCCTCTCCCACGCGACCGTGTCGCGGGGCGAGGAGGGGTGCTGATGCGCTACAATACCGGGCCAGGGACAGGATCGGCGGGCACATTACGCCCAGTCTCCCACATACGGCGCGTGCGCAGCCAGGTAGTCGTCCACCAGGGCGCGCGCCCGCGAATACGAGAGCACCAGCGGATGCGCCATCAGCGCGTCCACGGCCAACGCCCGCGAGCGTTCGGCCACGGCGCGCACCGTCAGGCGCTCATACTGTTTGATGACCTGCATCAACAGGGCCGGACCTTCGGGCACATCACCGATGGGCAACGGGCGCACGCCATCCCCATCTACCACGCAGCTCACCTCCACCACATCGTCGGGGCGCAGGGCAGCGATCGCGCCCTGATTGGGCACGTTGAGCGCAGTGTAGAGTGGCTGCCCGGTCGTCAGCGCAGTCATGATATCCAGCGCCACCCCTGCATAGCCCTCGCCCTCCTCCGGATTGGCCTGCATGAAGGTGGCCTGAAACTGCGCGTCGGCTTCCTCTGGTGTAGGCGCGCCTTGCTGCGCGTAGTGCATGTAGGTGGCGGAGCGGCGCTGATTGTAACGGTAATAGATGGCCAGGGCTGCGTCCAGGTCGTGCGAGGGGTCTACCTGGCGCAGTTGTTCCAGCAGATCGCGGTTGAGCATCAGCACTTCTTCGCCGCGCGTGCGCTCTTCGGCGGTGATGGCCTGCACCGCCCGCTCGGCGTAGTAATAGTAGTAGAGGTATTCGTTGAGCCACATGCCCAGGTGACGCACCAGCGCCGGCTCGAAGACGTTGAGCAGCGTCTCGCGCAAGAAGGACGGATCGGCCAGGAAGCGCGGCAACACATCTTCTCCCTGGTACATCACCCGCCGCGTCCACGACAGGTGATTCAGCCCGAAGACCTCCGCCCGCAACTCGTTGGGCGACACGCCCAGCCGCGCAGCGACCGCGTGCTGCGCCCCGTTGGCTGAGTCGCAGATGCCCACCGCACGCCCGAAGCCCGCATCGTGCAGTGCCTGCGCCACCAGCCCCGCCGGGTTGGTGAAGTTGAACATCCAGGCGTCGGGGCACAGTTCGTCGCGCAGGCGGGCGTACTCCAGAATGGCGGGGATACTGCGCAGCGCCATAGCAAACCCGCCGGGGCCGGTTGTCTCCTGGCCCAATACGCCGTAGCGCAGGGCGATGCGCTCGTCGCGCACGCGGCCCTCGTCGCCGCCCACGCGGATCGTCGTCACCACGAAAGACGCCCCGTCGAGCGCGGCCCGTGCGTCGGTGGTCGTGGTCACGCGCACCGGGCTACCCGCTTTGAGCGCCACGCCCTGCGCCAGTGCACCGGTGAGCGCCAGCTTGGGGCCGTCAATGTCCATCAGGCAAATCTCGTCCAGGCCGATGATCTCGGCGCGGCGCAACGCCGATGCCACAAACAGGGGCGCGCGCACCCCGCCCCCGCCGATCACTGTCAGTTTCACCGCTCGCTCCTTCGGTTATGATGCATCTCACACACCGGATACAGTACCACAGGATCGCGTCGGAGCGGTAAAGGAGCCGTCAGCGGTCGGCAAGAGAGCGTGATCCGTTTTCTGCCGAAACTGATAGCTTTCCCTGCTTAACAAGGGTGGATCTCAGGTGGTAAAATAATGCCATTCAAGGAGGACATGGATGGCCGCGCAACGAGTGGCAAACATGACTGTAGAGGAGTTGAAGGCGCTCATTGCGCAAGAAATCGAGCGCAGGTTGAGCGCCTGGTCACGTCCTTACGATCCACGCACCCCTCAAGAAATTCTCAAATCGATCCAACGCAACCGCTGGACACCGCCTCCCGGCACTCCTTCGGCCCTTGAGATGTTACGGGAAGATCGGGAGCGATGACAGCACGTTAAACTTCGCGGTAATTCACCGCTGACAAGCCCGGCGCAATCTGCTATACTATAAGCGCACGGGGGTGACTGGCTTCGACGTGGGAGGCTGGTCACAGACTGCAAGCCGAGGCGCTCTACCCTCGTTAATCCAGAGCACACTCACAAGTGCCAACCAGAGCACTTCCCGCCTCGCGCTCGCTGCGTAGTAGCAGCCGCGCAGGCAACCGATACCCTGCGGGGTATCCGTCTGCCCCGACCGTCTCCTGTCCGGGCGGCAAGCAGGCGTCACAAAGGACAGGATGCGCTGCGCTGACGCCGATACGCAGCAGCTAAGACTCATCGGCTAGCGCGAGGACAACCTCCGCCGGCTTGGGTTGCCGCGCGCGAAACTGAGAAGCTGGCTAAGCTTGTAGACGTCTGTGGTCGAATCTTGCGGACGGGGGTTCAATTCCCCCCACCTCCACCTGAACGAACAGCGCCGGCCCTCGCAGGCTGGCGCTGTTGTTTTGCGGCTTCGGGTCGAGCAGCGCTAGTGCTCTTGTGGCGCTACGGCTCCTGTCACCGGCGCTTCTGGGCGGGCCGGCGAAGTGCTCCTGGCCATCGCATGGCGTTCCTCGGCCAGTTCTGCTTCCAGGCGGGCGATCTCGTCTTGCTGAGCGCGCAGCGCGTGGAACCGCAGCGCGATCCACGCCACCATCAGCGCCAGGATAAGCGCCATGGCCGCATAGCCCAGCGCCATATACTCGGCATATTTGCCAAAATCGAAGTCCATCGTCCCATTCCTCCGGCTCTATAGCTCCGACAACACTTCGAGCTTACGCCGCATGACGTACTGCGAGAGGTTTTCCAGGCGGATGCGGTACCAGATCAAAACCACGGTGAGCACTGCGAACGAGAACAGGTTGAAGAAGAGGGTATCGCGGATGCGCCCGGTGACATCGAAGCCGCCCGTGGGGTCGGCCTGCGTGGGGCCAGCCACGACCGGGTGAATGGTGTCGGGTCGCACGCGGATGATGATGATGGTGAACAGCACGCTGGCAAAGGCAACAATGCCATAGACCGCCGCAAACCGCCGCCGTCGCTCCGGGTCTTCGATGCCAGAACGCAACATCAGGTACGCGGCATAGGCCAGCCACATGATAGTGATGCTGGTCAGGCGCGGATCCCACGTCCACCACGTATTCCAGATCGGGCGCGCCCAGGCCATGCCGGTGACGATGGTGATGGCCGACATGCCCAAGCCGATCTCGACGTTGGCCAGGCCGAAGACATCCCATTTGGGGTCGCGTGTGCGCAGGTAGGCGATGCCGCCCACGACCGTCGCGGCGAAAGCGATGAACGCCCCCAGGAACGATCCCAGATGCACATAGAAGATGCGCTGGGCCGCGCCCTGTTCCTTTTCGGGGCCGACCCAAAACAGCGCCAGATACAGACCGATGACGAACAGCACGGCGGCGGCGAGCGTCAGCCCGCGCAGAATGCGTGTGCGTGTTGCAGAATACGTCATAGCACGAAGCTCCTCAGAACTAGCGGTCAGCAGTCAGCAAGAATGTCGTGGTCTTGTTTTTTGGCTGAAAGCTGTTCACTCCTCGACCACATAATCGAACAGGCCGTAGCCGGCGGCCAGGAAGATCACGTCGGCCACGGCCAGCAGTTGGATCCAGGGAAACCAATCGTCGCGCGGCAGACCTTCCAGGATGGCCGTGCTGGCGCGCACGGCGCTGATCAACACCGGCAGCACAACCGGCATGAGGATGATCGGCAACAGCGCTTCGCGGGCGCGGGCGTGCACAGCCATGCTGGAGAGCAACGTCCCCGCGGCAGTGAAGCCCACGCTCCCCAGCAACACCACCAGCACCAGCAACGGCCTGATCAGCGTCACGTTGAACAGCACCGTCAACAACACCTGCAGCACCAGGGCGATGACCAGCACGAAGAGCAGGTTGCCGATCATCTTGCCGAAGAACAGCGCGCTGCGGTCAATGGGGGCCAGCAACAGCGCGTCCAGGCTGCCGCGATCTTTCTCGGCGGCCAGGCTACGGCTCAGCCCGATCATGCCCGCAAAGACCACCGTCACCCACAGCACTCCCGCGACGGTCGTCTGCCGCGCCTCTTTGTCCAGTTCCAACGCCCGGCTGAACACCA
>DAOTZZ010000206.1:0-8170 GCA_034433965.1 Anaerolineae bacterium | reverse complement strand
GCACCAGGAACAACCATCCTGCCACGCCCAGGACGATGATGACAATGCCCACGATCAGCAGACTGGTGGTGATGTCGTCATTCTCGATGGTGCCCAGCCCGATCAGGAACAGCGCGACGATGGTGATCACGATGCCCAGGCCAGTCAGGTAAGCCAGGTATTGCTCGGTTGGGGACAGTTTTTCTTGTGCTGGCACGGCAAACCTTCCATTCTTGAACAAAGGCAATAGCGGTCATATAGGCGATCGGGCAAAATGATGTCTTTATTGTGCCACAGATAGGGGACAAACGACAATCATCTGCCACCACTGACAATCGTCTGCCTGGCAAAATCTGTGTGAATACGGTGCGCTTTGGTAGAATTACCGCGCTATTGCCAACAAGCCACAGCGGGATCGCGGTGCGACAAGCGTTCGGGCCTGGAGGAAGTTTCTGTGACAGACGAAATCCTGGTCTATGTGTTGGTCGGGTTCATCGCTCAACTGATTGACGGGGCGCTGGGCATGGCCTACGGCGTGACTTCGACGACCTTCTTGCTGAGCACAGGGGTCGGGCCGGCACTGGCCAGCGCCAGTGTGCACATGGCAGAGGTCTTCACCACGCTGGTATCGGGTGTTTCGCATCTGCGCCTCGGCAATGTGGATCGCGCACTCTTCCAGCGACTGGTGATCCCTGGCGTGCTGGGGGGGGTGACAGGAGCCTATGTGCTGAGCGAACTACCCGGCGACAAGATCAAGCCTTATGTGGCGATCTACCTGATCCTGATGGGGCTGCGCATCCTGTGGAAAGCAGCACGCTATCAGACAGAGACGACCAGACTGATCAAACACATGTT
The DNA here is from genome assembly GCA_034433965.1 of Anaerolineae bacterium. Classification (GTDB taxonomy): domain Bacteria; phylum Chloroflexota; class Anaerolineae; order Aggregatilineales; family Aggregatilineaceae; genus UBA2029. Next base: position 7,336 of record DAOTZZ010000206.1, on the reverse strand, counting down.
CCCCCTGGGGTTGGCAGGCGGCTTCTTCGACGCCATTGGCGGCGGGGGCTGGGGGCCTATCGTCACGTCCACCCTGGTCGCCAACGGGCACAATCCCCGCACGTCGGTTGGCTCGGTGAACGCGGCGGAGTTCTTCGTAACTTTCTCGCAGTCGGTTGTCTTCCTGATCACCATTCAGCTCACCAACTGGAAGATCATCGCCGGATTGCTCGCTGGCGGCGTGATCGCGGCACCGCTGGCGGCATATGTGTGCCGGAGATTACCCCCGCGCAAATTGATGTTCTTTGTCGGAGTGCTGATCATTGTCCTGAGCCTGCGCACGCTGGCGCTCGCAGTTTGACCGGCCCAGGGTACCTCTGCTGGCAAGACCCTGCCATTTTGCCTGACTTGCTCTTGTCCCCTTTTTCGCTCTCGCGGTTAGGCGGAATGATGACGTGCGCCCGATCCGTAGGGTGTGTGCAAAATGTGTCAGACAGTTTGCTGCACTCTGTTGCCTCTCATCCCTGCACCCCTCGCCCAGCGACGCAGTCGTGAGGGAGAGGGAGCTGATCTTCGGTTGCATGTACACTCCCTTCGCCCGCCGCGTGGGAGCCGAAGTCGGGGGATGAGGGCCATCAGGTGAACCAGGGTCGCTGACGGTCTTTGCATACCCCCGATCAGTGGCGTGGCCTGAAAAACTCCACTAAGCTTTATATAAGGAAAGGAGTTTACTATGGACTCGTTGACCCGAAGTAACCTGGCCGACCTGATTGATGTGGAAGGAGAATGGTGCGTCTCTCTGTACATGCCCACGGTGAGGGCGGGAATGGAGGTGCAGCAGAACACAATCCGGTTCCGGAACTTGCTTCGCCGCGCTGAAGAGTCGTTGCAGGCGGTGCAGATGCGCGTCCCCGATGTGGAACGCTTGCTGGGGCCAGCGACGGCGCTGCTGGATGACGCCGGCTTCTGGCGGGAACAAGGCGACGGCCTGGCGGTCTTTGTGGGGCAAGGGCATTTCAGCGCGTTTCGGTTGTCTCTACGTTTCGATGAAATGGTGGTCGTCAACCGTCGTTTCTACGTCAAGCCGTTGCTGCCGCTGTTCAGCGGCGATGGTCAGTTCTTCGTGCTGGCGCTCAGCCAGGAGCGCGTGCGCCTGCTGGAAGGCACGCGCGACAGTGTGACCGAGGTCGAGTTGCCGGGCGTGCCGACCAGCATGACCGAAGCGTTGCAGCTTGACCGTCCGGAGCGCCAGGTGCGCGCACGGGCCGTAGGAGATACGGGTGTATCCATCTTTCATGGGCATGGAGGGCCAGAAGAAACAGCCAAACCTGACCTGTTGCGTTACTTTCAACTGGTAGACAAAGGTCTGCGCGACCTGATGGCTGAGCGGCATATTCCGCTGGTATTGGCAGGGGTAGATTATCTCTTACCGATTTACCGCGAGGCCAGCAGCTACTCCTATCTGCTGGAGCAGGGCATCACCGGCAATCCGGACATGCTCAGCGCCAAAGAGCTGCATCAACGCGCCTGGGAGATCGTCAAACCGGTGTTCGCTCAGGCACAGGCCGAGCAGATTGCGCTTTATTACGAACTCGACGGGCGCGACGATCCGCGCGCCTCTCATTCGCTGGTAGATATCGTACAGGGGGCTTTCGAAGGGCGGATCGCCACGCTGTTTGTCCCGCGCAACGTGCAGAAGTGGGGGGTCTACCGGGCACACAGTCACAAAGTCCATGTGCATCCGTCGCAGCAGCCGGGCGACTATGACCTGATCGATCTGGCGGCGTCACAGACGGTGGCGCACGGAGGGACGGTGTACGTACTGGAACCGGATTCTGTGCCCGGAGGAGAGCTTGTCGCGGCGATTTTCCGCTATTGAGGCGGCAACGAATAGTGTTTGAGAAGGTGGGCCAGGAAGTTCTCCTGGCCCGTTTGATCTCCGGAGGCAGTTGTGAGTGGTTCTATCCTGGTGGCTGGGTTGATCAACCTGGAAATCACCCTGCGCGTGGAGGGTTTTCCCCTCGCCTACGCGCCGGTGCGCTATCCCTTCTTCGGCGTGAATGCCACCATGGCGGGCGTCGGCTACAACATCGCCAAGGCGCTGACGGCGTTGGGGCAGCCGGTGCGCCTGTTGTCGCTGGTTGGGGACGATCTGGCGGGGCGGATGACCTATGAGCAACTCCGCGCCGACGGTATTGACAGCGCCTTCGTGGTTCAGGGGGCAGAGCAGACCGCGCATTCGGTGATCCTCTATGACGGCAGTGGGCGGCGCATGATTCACGTGGATCTCAAAGACGTGCAGGAGCGCGCATACCCGCCCGCTCTGTTCGAGATGGCGGCTCAGGGCATTTCGCTGGCGGTGCTGTGCAACATCAACTTCGCCCGTCCCATGCTGGCGCAGATGCGAGCGCGCGGCGTACCCATCGCCGCTGACGTGCACACCATCGCCGACCTGGATGACCCTTACAACCGTGATTGGATGGAAGTGGCCAGCATCCTGTTCATGAGCGACGAGCGCCTGCCTTGCTCACCGGAGGAGTGGGTGCGCCGTCTGTGGGAGTGTTACGCTGCGCCGGTGATAGTGATCGGGCTGGGGGAGCAGGGAGCGCTCTTAGCGGTGCGCAGCGATGGCATCATCGAGCGCGTGCCCGCCGTGCACACGCGCCCGGTGGTCAACACCATCGGCGCGGGCGACGCACTTTTCTCCAGCTTTGTGCACGTCTACGCCGAGACGGGCGATCCCTATCGGGCCATTCGGCGGGCGGTGGTGTTCGCCTCGTACAAGATCGGGGCAACGGGGGCAGCGGACGGCTTTCTCAGCGCCGCCGAACTGGAGCGACTGTCCGCGGAAGTATACGGCGCGTGATGGGCGTCAATCGGTCGGCACGCTGAACACCGGATTAGCGGGCGAGAGCAAGTCTGAGTGCAGCAGCGCGCCGGGCACGTACTCGCCGAGCAGCGCCTGCAGGTCGGCCAGGGCCGCGCGCACGTCCTCTTCAGCGTTGGCGTGATGTCCCTCGACAGTGATCAACGCCTCGGCGGTGTCTTCGCGGGCAGCGCTCTGATCGCTCTGTCGCCAGCACCAGCGCCGCGCGCTGACCAGCCCCGCCTCATCCACGAAGATCACCTCACCGGGGTCGGGGGGTACGGCTTCGTCCGTGCCCAGGTCGGTGAAGCGCTCGTCACCGGTGGCAAAGCACACGGTCACCGGACCGGTGGTAGCGCGCAGGTCGAAGACCGCGACTGGCAGCGCGTAGCGGATGCTGACCAGATTGCCCAGGTCTACCAGCAGGTTGACAGAAGGTATATCGCCGTGCTTGGTCAGGCGGCGCAACAGGGCTTCGGCGGCGCTGCGGTATTGCGTGGGCTTGACGCCGAAGGCGCTGAACGCCCGTCGCCAGGCGACCAGGCTGGGCACTTCGCTGAGCGGCGTGTCGCTCAGACGGGCGAGCGTTGCCCGCTGCTCGGCGACGAAGGCGGCGGCGAGCGCGGGCGGGGTGGGGCCGTTGCGCAAGGCACGCGCCAGGATCACCCCGCCGCGAATGGTGGGGAAGCGGTCGAGCAAGGCGGTGTCGTAACGGAAGAGGGTGGGCATCGTTCGCTCCTGCGAGGAGGTGTGAGTCTTGTGTCTGGAGTTTTGAGTATAGAGTCAGGAGCGCTGGGAAAGGCAAGCGTCGAGGGTCCTGGCTCTCGGCTCCAGACTCCAGACTCAGTTTACTATTAACCAGTTGAAGGCCATATCTTCGTCGGTGGCAGTGCTGCGCACGGTGAACGACTCACCGTCTGAGATGGCGTCCACCCACCAGCGCCCGCGCGGTTCGCTGATGGGCGTGATCAGCACCAGCAAAGTGCTCTTGGTCGCGCGGGTGGGGACTGTCACAGCCCCATCCCGCCAGCCGTCGCGTACCTGCCTGGCGTGACTGCTCTCTGGCAGCACGTCGAAGCCGCGGGCGAAAGTATGCGGGCTTAGGGACACCAGCCCATCCTTGGCGGCGAAGTACAGCGGGTTGTTGCCGACACTGATCAGGGGATGATCGGATTGCCGGTAGTCCAGGCTGATATGATCGGTGTCGCTGGGATTGCGCACCTCCAGTTGGCCGCCGCTGCCGTCATTGCCGATGACCGACGGCGTGCCGCCACTTTCGCCGTTGCCAATCCAGAATTCGACGATATGGTTGGCGGTGTAGAGGGTGGGACCGTATTTGTAGAAGCCAAGTTCGAAGCTGCGATCTTGCCCTGGCTCGTTGGGTGCATGGTCGAAGAAACGCAGCGAGGGCGCGCCCAGGATATTCCACAGAGTGGACGTGGGATAGACGGCGACCCATTCGTGGTATGGTTCACCTTTCCAACCGCCCGTCCCCAGCGACCACATCGCGCCGGTGGGCACGGGCGTGGCCGTGGGAACGACGATCGTCGGCGCAGTGTCTGCATCCCGTTGCTGGACAGCGACACCAAGACTCAACACGGCCAGGACTACCGCGACGAATGCCAGCAGAAAGGCGCTGCGAGTCCACGACAGGTAGGAAAGCATGGTGGTCACAGGTCTCGCTAGAACGGTTATTCTTCCAGGCCGATCTGAATCTCGTCGCCCTCGATGCGCACGGGATACCAGGGCACCGGCAACACCGCGGGCATACTCAGCACGCGCCCGTCGCGCAGGTCGAAGCGCGCGCCATGTCGCGGACAGATGATCTCGTAGCCGTCCAGGTCGCCTTCGGCGAGTGGGCCGTCGTCGTGTGTGCAACGATCTTCGATAGCGTAGTACTTCCCGTCCACATTGAACACAGCGACGTACAGGCCGTCTATTTCGAAGACTTCGCGCGCGCCGGCTGGAATCTCGGCAGTCTTGGCGACGGTGACGTAGCGAGTCACGGAACTCCCTCCTCTTGCAAACTCCTACTTTACGATGGCGGCTCGCGCCAGAACATGAAGTTGCGGAATCCCTCGCGCACCAGCTCACCGGGAATCTGGAGCGCGTGTGTGATGTCGAAGATCATGTCCCAGAAGCCATTGGCAATGGGCGGGACGAACCACAGCGCCAGAAAGACCAGGAACAGCCCGTACGAACCGATCTGCAGCATCTGCCAGCGCGTACGCTGATCCAGCAGCGGTTCGATCACGCCGAAGCCGTCCAGAGGCGGGATGGGCAGCAGGTTGAAGCACACGGCGGTCACCTGCAGCATGATCAGAAAGGCGACCGCCGACCACAGCGGCGCGTTCTGCCAGATCGTGGTGCCCTCCGGGCTGCGCCCCAGCCAGATAGAGAACTCAATGACATCGGTATCCACCAGGCCCAGGGCAAATGGGAGAGAGAGCAGAATCGCCAGCAACAGGTTGGCGCTGGGGCCTGCTGCCGAGACCGCTGCACTCCACCATTTGCTGCGCAGGCGGTGTCGCTCGATGTACACTGCACCGCCGGGCAGGCCGATCCCGCCCATCGCCAGGAAGAGCAGCGGTAGGCCAATGCTGAGCATGGGGTGCGTGTATTTGAGCGGGTTGAACGACAGATACCCCTTGTCCTTGACAGTATAGTCGCCACCCCAATAGGCCACCAGCGCGTGCGCGAACTCGTGCAGCGTCACCGAGAAGACCCAGCCGATCAGCACAAAGACGAAGGTGAACAGCGATCCTCCGGGCAGGAAAGCCAGCAGATAGATCAGCAGGGCGACGCCCCCCAGTACCCACGGCCAGCGTCCCCAGCGCACTGTGCTCTGGCCTGGTTGACGAGCCTTGCGGCGGCTGGGGATGACGACAATCTCCGGCAACTGTTCCGGCGCACCATTGGACGACTTCTTTGTGGCAAGCGGCGGAGCCGCACTCACCGGCGGGCGGGCGGGCGGCTGACGGCGCAGGTCGGCGCGGACATCTTCGGCGCTGAGGGTCAGGCGGCTCAGCGCTTCGTGAACCGCGCCGTTGTGTTCGTCCAGCAGGCTCAGCAACAGATGGCGTGAGTCCAACGCGCCGTGTTCCAGTTGCCGGGCGATTTGCATGGCCCGATCGAGGGCGGTGCTGGCCCCGCGCGTGTACCCTTTGAGCGTCACGGGTGGCTCGCGTTCCACACCCACTGCTGCCGCGACCTGCTGATAGAGCGCGGACGGCTCGGTCTGCGCAGTACGCAGCAGGGCACAGACCGGGCTGTTGGGCTGGCTGAGCAACCCCAGCAGCAGATGTTCTACGTCTACGTAGGCGCTCTGGCGACGCGCGGCTTCCTGGTGAGCGCAGTCGAGCGCCGCGCGCAGGTCAGCGGTCAAGGGCTGGGCAAGGTGTTGCATGGCGTTGTTCAGGGCGTCACTCCTCACCTTGTTCATCCGGCCAGTCGGTCAGGCTGTAGATGCCAGCCTTGAGGACTTTGAGCGACAGCAGCGCGCACTTCAGGCGAGTGGGGCTGAGGGGGATGCCCAGCATGTCCAGAATGGTCTGGCGGTTGAACTCGCGCAACTCGTCCAGCGTCTTGCCGATGATGGCTTCGCCGAGCATGGAGGCAGATGCCTGGCTGATGGTGCAGCCCTGCCCCTGCCATGAGACGGCCTTGATACGCCCCTCCTCATCGAGTTGCGCGGTCAGGTGCAGGTGATCGCCACAGAAGGGATTCTCGTCCTCATAGTCAATGTCGGCAGGGTCGAGCGGTTCCCCGAAATTACGGGGATGCTGGCCGTGATCAATGATGTTCTCCATATAGAGGTCCATTCGGATCGTCCCTCGCAGGGTTCAGGGCGGTTCAGCCGCCAAGCCGGAACACTCTGCGCGCATTGTAGATCGCTTCGACCAGGGCGTCCACCTCGTCGCGCGTGTTGTAGACGTAGAAACTGGCGCGGGCGGTCGCGACCACGCCCAGGCGCTTGTGCAAGGGCATGGCGCAGTGATGCCCGGCGCGGACGGCCACGCCCTCAGCGTCGAGCAATTGCGCAACGTCGTGCGCGTGCACGTCTTGCAGGGTGAAGGCGGCAACGCCGTTGCGGTGCTCTGCGCCGGGACCGTAGAGCGTCAGGCCGGGGATTTCGCTCAGGCGGTCGAGGGCATAGTCCACGATGATCTTCTCGTGCGCCAGGATGTTATCCATGCCCAGCGCGCTCAGGTAGTCTACCGCCGCGCCCAGCCCCACTGCCTGGGCGATGGCCGGTGTGCCCGCCTCGAATTTATGCGGCAGGTCGTTCCAGGTGCTGCCCTCCAGTGTCACTTTCTTGATCATCTCACCGCCGCCCAGGAAGGGGGGCATGGCCTCCAGCAACGCGCGTTTGCCATAGAGCACGCCGATGCCGGTCGGGCCGGCCATCTTGTGGCCAGAGAAAGCCAGAAAGTCTACATCGAGCGCCTGCACATCTACGGCCAGGTGCGGCACGCTCTGCGCCCCGTCCAC
>DAOTZZ010000205.1:0-7307 GCA_034433965.1 Anaerolineae bacterium | reverse complement strand
GGGCGTGTCGCTGGTGCGCGCCGGTCGGCGACCCGGACGCACGGCGCGGCGACGGTCGTCGGGGCGGCGGGGCAGGGCGGCGCTGCTGCGCGGCGTGTAGCGGGGCGGCTCGCTGGCGAGTTCGTCTTCGGGCGCGTAGCCGCCGTAGTCCTCGGTGGGGGCAACCTGTTCTTCCGCGCCGTAGTCGTAATCTTGCGGCGCATAGCGATCGCGCGCCGACCGACGGGGTATCTCCTGGCGCGACGGCGGGTAGTCCGGCGCAGAATATGATGGGCGAGGCGCGCGCGGATCGCGGCGAGTGGCGTAGGTGTAATCGTCGGCCTGATCGGTAGCCCTCGCTGGTTGCTGATAGTCGTAGTCCGGGCGGCGCTGTGCTCCACGTCCGCGCCCACGCGACGGCGGCAGATAGGCTGCGCTGGACTCTTCGACGACGTGACGCGGGACGTAGGGCCGGGGGTTGTCATCGTAGGGCTCGCTCCGCCGACGCGATCCGCTGTCGCCTAGCAGGGCGTTGGGGTTGACCATGCGGAAGATGACCGCCACGCCCATCGAGAGCAGCGCCACGCCCAGGTACACCCACAGGTCAATGTTCAGCCCAGGGCCACCTGAGGCCTCGATCAGATTGCTGACGATTTCCAGCACGCTGAAGACGGCCATCCAGATGCCGAAGACCCAGATGGAAAGGGAGGTATGCCAGCCCTGGCTGCGCTGATAGATGGCCGAGGCGAGCAGGATGAAGCCGAGCACCATCACCACCAGCCAGGCGTAACCCAGAATGTGCGTGACCAGGGCAAAGCCCAGCCAGATCACCACGGCGGCCCAGGTGAGCGCCTCGACGGTTCGTTCGGCTGTTGATTTCACACCCGCGCTCCTTGTGCGTTCACCCCCCACACCCTTGTTTCTATTATCCGCCGGTTAGGGAGGCGACGCAAGGGCGCGTTGACTTTACGCTCATCTGTGGGCATAATGGCGCGATAATCAGCGCATAACACTCTCCGCACGTCAGGTAAAGGATGCACCTGTCATGGATCCCTCGCGCCGCCCCTTACGCCAGGAATGGCTGACATGGTCGGATGTGGACAAACTGGTGGATGTGCTGGTGCCGCAACTGCGCGCTGCCGGTCGTTTCGACACGATGATCATGATCACGCGCGGAGGCATTGTGCCCGGCGGTCTGCTGGCCGAGGCGCTCGATCTGTCGGAGGTGCTCAACGCGGCGGTGGACTTCCCTGCCGAGCACGATCTGGACGAAAAGACGCGCCTGCTGGTGTGGCCGAAGTTCGTGCAGTTCCCCGAAAATGCCCTGTTGGTGGGCAAGCGCGTGCTGATCGTGGACGACGTGTGGGGCAGTGGGCGTACCAGCACGGCGGTCAAGAGCCGGGTGCTTTCGGCGGGCGCGACCGGCTTCACCTGTGTGTTTCACTTCAACCCCTATCGCTCGCTGTTCAGCCGCGCGGAGCCAGACTTCTACGCTGCCGTCACCGACGCCTACATTGTCTATCCCTGGGAAGTGGATCGCGGTCTGAAGGGTATCCCTGCTGATCTGCCGGGCCGTCTGCCGCCGGACCCCAACTGACGGGCTGACCTGCGCTGCAACCAAATAAAACAGGCTGACGACACTCCCCAAGGAGAGCACGTCAGCCTGGAAATGCAAACACGCCTCTGGTGACGCAACGCCTGACCGAGGCCATGAGATGAAGCGGGCCAGCCGAATGCTATTCTTCCTCGAAGTCTTCGGCCATTTCCCCACGCCGACGGTAGCGGTAGGTGATGCGCCCCCGCGTCAGATCGTAGGGGGTCAGCTCTACGCGCACCCTATCGCCCAGCAGGATGCGGATGTAGTACTTGCGCATCTTGCCGGAGAGATAAGCCAGGACCCGATGCCCGTTTTCCAGTTCGACCATGAACTGGGTGTTGGGCAGGGCCTCGACGACGGTGCCTTCGACTTCGAGTTTGTCCTCAGAGCGTTTGGCCATAGGCTGTGTACGTACTTTTCTCTACTCCGCACACCTCAGAAAAACCTGGCGTGCCGGACGCCGACTCATGAGAGCTAGGATTGGCCCTGCTTGCGCTGCTTGCGGCGGGCACGGCGGATCGCCTTTTTCTTTTGGATGCGGCGCAGTTCGCTCTTGGAGACGTACCAGCGCTTACGCCGAACGGTGCTGAGGATGCCGCTCTTGGCAACGCTCTTGCGAAAACGCTTCAGCAACTGCTCCTGCGACTCGCCAGGCTGCAATTCGACATGAGCCACGCAATTCACCTCCCCTCTTGTTCAGAATAGGTGGAACCGAACCAAAAAGGCAGGTTGTGAGAACCTGCCTTGTGAACCTCTGACGCGCGATAGCCTGCTATTCTGCGATCTCCGCGCTCGTTTCTTCCTCGGCCTCCGGTTCCACGCCGTCTGATTCTACCGCCTCCGGCGCAGTTTGACCAGCCTCAATTTCGCCTTCCTCGTCGGCAGGGGCCGGGCTGTCCAGGTCGCGCAGGCTGAGGCCCAGGCGCTGACGATGCGGCTCGATGCTAATGATGCGGGCCTGAATGACCTGTCCCTCGTGCAGGAGTTCGGTGGGGTCTTCGGGCGCGGGATCGGCGATCTGACTGGCGTGCAGCAGGGCTTCGATGCCCGGCTCCATGCTGACGAACGCGCCGAACTGCGTCACACGGCTGACCACACCCTCGACGATCTGCCCGACATGATACAGTTCATCCACCTGAGTCCAGGGGTTCGGCTGCAGACGCTTGAGCGACAGCCCAATGCGGCGGCCTTCCTGATCCAGACGCAGGACGTAGACTTCGACTTCCTGGCCGACCTTGAGTACTTCGCGCGGGTGTTTGACGCGATGCCAGGCCAGCTCGCTGATGTGGATCAGACCGTCGGCTCCGCCCAGGTCTACGAACGCGCCGAAGTCGCGCAGGCCGCTGACCACGCCGCGGCGGATTTCGCCCTCGACCAGTTCGGACAGCAACTCGTTCTTGTGCGCATCGCGCACTTCGCGCTGTGCTTCGCGCTGACTGAGCACCAGGCGACGGCGGCGGCGATTGACCTCGATCACCTTGACGGTGATCGGCTGCCCTATCATACCCTGCAGGTACTGCGTGCGTTCCTCTTCGTTGAGGCCGCGCGGCAGGTTGGAGACATGGCTGGCGGGTACGAAGCCGCGCAGGTTGCCGAAGGGCACGATCAGGCCGCCGCGGTTGGCATCGGCCACCACGCCTTCCCAGACCTCTTCGCTGTTCATCAGCTCTTCGGCACGCAGCCAGTCCTCGTTCTGCTTGGCCTGGGCGACCGACACGATCAGGTTGCCGTCCTCATCTTCGGCGCGCACGATCATCACCGGCACGCGGTCGCCGACGGCAAAATGCACGTCTTCGCCCAGCCGTTCCAGATCGTTGCGGGGCACCACGCCATCGCGCTTCATGCCCAGGTCTACCAACATGCCCATGCTGTCAATGGACTGAATGACGCCCATGACGATGTCGCCACGCACGGGCTGTTCGACTGCGAAGGATTCCTCCAGCAAAGCCAGAAAATCCCCGTCGGCTTGCGCCGCGTCAATGTGAGAGTGTGTTCTGTCGATCATGATTCCTGCAACTAGCCCCCGAGGGTCGTATTTTTGGACTTGTGGAATGGGCAACAAAAAGCCGGCTCAACCATGAGGTTGGCACCGGCGATCTGTCTGGCAGCGTGCTGCGCTGGCATCACCCGCCCAAGCGTCTGATGATGCACCTTGAAAACAACTCAACGCTCGCACGTGGCTTTGCAGCGCGGCGCGCCCCCCTTCCATAAGTCGGCAGCATTATAACGAGAGGGATCGTCTTTGTCAAACCTTCTGTAATAGATTTTCACCAGTGGCTGCCGGGCGCGACACACAACCACCCTCCCAACCTGTGCGGATGGTTGCCAGGCTTATGGAAGCTGGGGCGCATGCAGCAGGGCGCGCCGTCTAGGCCTCCGGATCAGGGGCTTCGCGCTCGTCCTGACCCGTTGTATTATCGGCTGACGGCTTGTCCTGTTCTTGAATCTCGGCGGAGGCAGTGGGCGTTTCCTCTTCGGGCGTCGTCTCCTCGGCGGGAAATTCTTCTTGTGGTGCGGTTTCTTCGGCGGGCGCTTCCTGAGGGCCGATGCCCCAGCGCTGCGTGAAGCCCACGCGCCGCTGATCGGGTTCCAGGCGGCTGATGCGCAGTTGCAGCCGGTCGCCCTTCTTGACGTAGCTGTAAGGTTCCTTGAGCGTGCCGTCGCCCATCTCGCTGAGGTGCAGCAACCCCTCCAGCCCGTCGTCGAGGGCGATGAACGCGCCGAAGTCCACCACGTTGGTCACGGTGCCTTCGACCAGCATCCCCTCATGATAGCGCTCCAGCGCGCTGTCCCAGGGGTCGGGCAACAGGCGCTTGCGGCTGAGCGCAATGCGATTGGTGTTGCGATCGAGGCTCAGGACGTAGACATCAATCTCGTCGCCCACCTTCAGCACATCGCGGGGATGATCCACGCGGTGCCAGGCCAGCTCGCTGACGTGTATCAGGCCGTCTGCGCCGCCCAGGTTGACGAACGCCCTGAAGTCGCGCAGGCCGGTGACCACGCCGCGCACCACATCACCCTCGTTGAGCGTGGCCAGCAGACGCGCCTTTTGCTGCGCCCGCCATTCGCGCTGCGCCTCGCGCTCCGAGAAGATCAGACGGCGGCGATCCTGATCGACCTCGATCACCTTCACGCCCAGGTTCTTGCCCACCAGTTCGTTGAGGGCATCGCGGCGTTCGTTGCCCTGCAGGCCGGCGCTGACGGTGACCATGTGCGACGAGGGGATGAACCCCTCCAGCGAACGCCAGCGCACCAGCACGCCGCCGCGGTTGTGACCGGTGACGGTGACCTCGACGACTTCGTCCTTTTCCAGCAACTCACGGGCCGCGTCCCAGTCGTACTGCTGCAGGCCCATGTTGATAGACACGATCAGGTTGTTGTCCACGTCGCGCGGGTTGAGCACATAGACCGGCACTGTCTGGCCCACCTTCAACGAGCGACGGTACTCCGGGTCGAGCCGCTCCAGGTCCTGCGCGGTGACAATGCCATCTTGCTTGGCTCCCAGATCAACGATGATCTCGTTCGGCTCGATCTGCAGGATGACGGCATTGCGGATCTCGCCGCGATGGGGCGGCTCGTAGTCGAACGATGCTTCCAGCATTTCCAGGAAGCTCTCACCTGTTTCCCCCTCCACAGGGGCTGGCTCCTGAGGCGGAGGCGTTGGCTTCTTGTTGTCCTCGAAGTCCATGCTTTGCTACCACCTTATGTTGGGAAGTTTGACCACGTAGACAGCTCTGCCCTGCACAGTCGAGTTGCGCGCCTTGCCTGGCAGAAGGCTGCTACCACAGCGTGAAAACCTGCACCTGTCGAGAAGCTGAGGGGATCACCATGACGGTGTTCCACTGCATGCGCCATTACACTTAGTATATCCTGACAGGCCTGCCACAACAAGCAGCTAATTGTTCAATTTGGAGCAAAATCAATAGTTGTAATGATGACATGATAGGATGGGCCGTATACAGGCCGCGGCGCATACGTTACAATAGCGCGGCCTGGCGCTGGCCGTGGTGACGTTCTGCGCGCGCAGGCGCGTATAAATGACGAAGCATCATGCATGATCGTTCGCGGGCGGACCAGACAGGCTGGGAACCGCTTTTGAGGAAGCACTGTGAATAACCATCGTCATTCTTCGCGCTGGATACGCCGCACCCTTGAGGGTTGGCGGGAACTGCGGCGCACTCCTGTTCGTTTCGCGCTCCATCTGGCACTGGCACGGCTGATCACGCAGTGGCGTTCGCTGCTGACGATCATCGCCGGCGCGGTGCTGACGGCGTGCATCGGCGCGCTGGTGCCACTGTATACCACGGCGGTGGCGCAGGTGGGCATGACGCAGCGCCTGGCCGAAGCGCCGCCGCGCGATGCGCATGTTTCGGCTTACATCAGCCTGCGGGCCAGCACGCCGTGGGCCGATGGCAGCACCTTGATGGACAAAGCTGCGCAATCTACCGACGCCGTGCAGGCGCTGGTGACGCGCGACCTGGGCGCGATCGAGGGCTGGGTGGACGAAGTGGTCACCTTCGCCGAGGCCGAGGCGACCGGTATCGCGCTGCGCGACGCGAGCAATGGGGAGTTTGTGCCTCTGACGGGGGTGCGCGTTCGTCTGGGCTACTATAGCGGCTGGACGAGCCGGGTGCGCCTGGTAGACGGGCGATTGCCTCAGGACATCCCAGCGGGCGGCGAAGACATCGAGATCGCCATTGGCCTGACGGTGGCCAACGAACTCAACCTGGGGCCGGAGCAGATCGTTGTGCTCGACCAGGGCATGGACGCGGAGGGCAACACCGGCGGCGGACATCCCAGCAGCCGCCCCATCACGGCGCGCATCGTCGGCGTGATCGCCCCTTTGGACGAGAGCGACCCCTTCTGGATGGCCCCGTCGCCCATCCGCCTGCTGGATCGCGCCAGCGGGGCGGGGCTATGGGCCTATGATTTCGCTGCCCTCACCACCGAAACGGCGCTCTTCCGCGTCGCCACTGACTTTTTGCCCGATACACCGACGCGCATCGGCTGGCGCATCCTCTTCGCGCACGACAACCTGCCCTATGCCCGCATTGATCGCGCCCGCGCGGCGCTGCGGACTTTCGAGCGCGACATGCGGGCGACCTTCACCCTCGCAGCGCCGAGCACGCCGGGGCAGACCACGCGCCAGGATTTGGGCTTCACCTACTACACCCGCCTGATTGACTACGATCTCATTCGCAAAGACCAGGACAAAGGCATCCTGCGCGATTACGCGGAGGAACAGGCGTTGCTGGGCGTGCCGTTCGCTATTCTGCTGGGGCAGGTCGGCGCGCTGGTGCTGTTCTTCGTCGTGGTGACGGCGGCGCTGGTGCGTCGCAGCGAACGCCGCGAGATCGCCATGCTGCAAAGCCGGGGGGCATGGGACAGCCAGATTCTGCTGCTGCGCGGCATCGAGGCGCTGGTGATCTGCATCCTGGCGGCGCTGATCGCGCCCTTCCTGGCGCAGGCGTTGTTGACGGCCCTGGGGCCGAGCGTGGCGGGGACGCAGGAATTCCCGCTGCCGCTCACTCCGGCGACCTTTGGCACGGCAGGTTTGGCCGCGCTGATCACCTTCCTGGCGCTGATGCTCTCGCTATTGCCGGTGCTCAGGATGCCGCTGGTGCTGGCGGGCGGCGCGGCGGCCCGCAGCGAGCGGCAACACTGGTGGCAACGCCTCTATCTCGACGTGATCGTGGCCATCGTGGCGCTGGTGGCGCTGTGGGCGCTGGTG
>DAOTZZ010000204.1:0-2156 GCA_034433965.1 Anaerolineae bacterium | reverse complement strand
GACCAGGCGGGAATTGCCCCCGTCGAGATCGCTCACCCACACGCGCACGGGCGGCCCTGGCTGTCCCGGCTCGATCTCGCCATAGAACACTTCCCACAGCAGGCGGGTCCCGCCCGGCGAGACGGTCGGCACCGCGCCCTGCGTGTTAACTTCCCATTGCGTTCCGTCGCTGCGGCGCGTCAGACGCACGGTGCCAGCGGGCAGGCGTTCGATCGCGATCGTCCCATCCGGTGACTCGTAAGGAGGCGGAGCCGGGCGCACATACTCCCGCGGCGACCCGTCGAGCGGTTGCCGGAAGACCGCCGCGGACGGGCCTGGCGCGGAGTCGATCACGTAGATGGCGTCGGGGTCATGCGCCTGCCACCACGCGCCCACGTTCCAGCGGTTGCGGGACACCAGGCTGCGCGTCACCCGCGCATCCTCATCCAGGGAGTCCAGGTGACGCGCCGGCATGGTGACGGGCGGCGGGCGTTGCTCCACGCGCGGCGGCCAGAAGCGCAGGTAGCGGTTGAGCCAGTTGCCGCTGAAGGAGACCGATGGTTGGGTCTCCAGCGTCATCCAGCGCCGGGGCGCTTCCAGGTTCTGCTGAAAGCCTGCTTCCGCGGTGACGAAGCTGCTGAGCATGTGCCAGGGCACGTCGAAGAAGGGTAGCGGGTTGTAGGCGGTCAGATAGTCCTGGCTACGAATTTCCAGGTGCAGATGCGGGCGCGAACGGCACGATAGATCGGGATCCCCGCTGAGGCCGATCACCTGGCCGCGACGCACCGTATCGCCCCGCACAAAGGGCGGCTGTTGCAGCAGGTGTCCGTACAGCGAGGCATAGCCGGTGCCAGGATGGATCAGTACCAGGCTGTGCGGAAACGCGCCGAAACCCTCGGCGTCCACATAGGTAACGACCCCGTCGGCAATGGCGTGCACCGGTGTGCCGCAGGGCGCTTCCAGGTCAATTCCGAAGTGCAACCCCTGTCCGTACTGATACCATTCCTCGCCGAAGTTGAACGCCTGCACGGTGTTGCCATAATGCTGTTCCAGCAACCAGGTATTGGGGCCGGGGGGCACGGTAAATGGCCAGGAGAAGGGCAGCCCGTCCGGCGGTGAGGGGGCTTCCTGGGCGACCGACGGGCGCGGCAGCCCCGTCAAACCCACCAGCAGCCCCAGGACGGTCAAAGCAAGTGCGCGGCGCATAGGGGAGAGTTCGGAGTTGGGAGTCTTGAGTTTGGAGTCCTGTCAGGCAACGAGTGCTGTGCAAACATTTGCTTTTCCCACCTCGCTACCCCCGACTCAAGACTCATCACCCCAGACTCATAACTCAATAACTCACGTCTCATCACTCCAGACTCACGCCTCACCGACGCATGGTCGAGGGCGCGCCGCGCGGCTTCTGCGCCGAGCCGTTCCCGTTTTCGTCGGGGGAGTCCACGAAATAGCTTTCGCAGGCCGCGTCAATAGCTTCGCGCGTCATACGCGGCGGAATGCCTTCGTACTCGGCCATGGCGACGATGATCTTCAGGATGTCGCGCGGGTGCACGGCCTGCATGGGCCGGTTACAGTCGCGATACCACTTCTGCAGCAGATACAGGAAGCCGTCCTTGTCCAGCGGGACGCCCAACCGCTGCGCATATATGGCGAAGATTTGCGAGAAGGCGCGTTCGTCCGGCCCGCTGACGCGCACCTTCATCTGAATGCGGCGCAGAAAGGCTTCGTCCACCAGCGAGCGCGGCTCAATGTTGGTGCTGAAGACGATCAGTTGGCGGAAGGGCACAGCGAGCGTCTGCCCCGTCTGCAGGCGCAGGTAGTCCACACCGCTTTCCAGCGGCACCACCCAGCGATTCAGTAACTCGGTTGGCGAGATCATCTGCCGCCCGAAGTCGTCAATGAGGAACATGCCGCCGTTGGCCTTCAATTGCAGCGGAGCTTCGTAGAACTTGGCCACCGGGTCGAAGCGCAAATCCAGCGCTTCCATGGTCAATTCACCGCCGACAATGACAGCAGGGCGGCGGAAATACCCAAAGCGCCGGTCAACCTGACTATCAGGGTCGGCCTTGAAGGCGCGTAGTTGCTCTTTGCTCAGCGGCACTTCGCGGAAGACCAGCGGATCGTAGAGACTGACGATGTGCCCACCGATGGTGAGCGCAAAGGGCACCCAGATGGGGTCG
>DAOTZZ010000203.1:0-7147 GCA_034433965.1 Anaerolineae bacterium | reverse complement strand
ACGCCGACGCTTTGCTGGAGGCCATGCGCTGTCATCCCCTCGGCGCACAGGCGGCGATCATCGGCGAAGTCGTCGCCGAACACCCTGGCCTGGTGGTCGCCCGCACCGCCATCGGCGGACGACGGGTAGTAGACCTGCCGCTGGGCGAGATACTCCCGCGCATTTGTTAGGGAGCATCACGTCCGTTGTCAGGTCAAGACTGGTCATTGTGCTCTCCCGACAATCAACCCCTCTTGCCAAACAAGCCCAAACTGGCATAAGATAGAGTGTGTCAGACATAGAGAGGGCTATCGGAGTTTAATACAAATTCATAGTATTTATTGTGTGGGCCTGATCACGCGGGTGGGGAAACAGGCTTCTCGGGGTAACTCCTCCCCTTCTCTCAGAGCAACGGTTCTCAGGCTTGCACTGCCTATCGCTTGCGTCTGACCTCCACCCCATACGAAAGTCTTCTTACGGAGACAGGGCTTAGCCGTATAGTAAGTCTTTGGCTGCGGGGGGGATGCTTCATGTGGGACAAAAAACGGCTTCGCAGGCTCCCTGGAAAAATATGGCGCGCTTTACCTCTGGCTTCGCTCGACTGTCTGGTATTGATCCTGGCTTATAGTGCGACGTATTCTGTACGCGCTCCGGCTTCCTTTCTGCAATTCGGCCAAAGCGAAGCATTGTTCGTTGTCTTCGCCATGGGCGTGACTGTGCTCGCGCTCTTCATCACGGGCGGCTACAACCGCCTCTGGTCGCGCACCAGCGGGCACGACGTGACGGTGCTGCTCAGCGGGGTGATCGCCGCCTCCGCTGTGCTGGTGCCGGTAGACTTCTTCTGGCGACCGCGCCCCCTGCCGCTGAGCGTGGTGATCGTGGGCAATGGCCTGGCGCTGGCGGGCTTTGTGGCAGTGCGCTATCGCTCGCGCGTGATCAGCGGGCTGGTGTGGCGTTGGCGGGCGGTGTGGCACGGCGAATTCCCTGAGGACACGCGGCGTGTGCTGATCGTGGGCGCGGGCGATGCCGGGCAGACCACCGCCTGGCGTTTGAAGCACCGCACGCCCAATCACGACCGGCGCCGTTATCACGTCGTGGGCTTTGTAGACGACGACCCGCACAAGCAGCAGATGTTCATCGAAGGCTGCCAGGTGCTCGGCACACGGGCCGATATCCCCCGACTGGTCAAAGAGCGCCGCGTAGACCTGATCATCGTGGCCATTCACAACATCTCCGGAACCGACTTCCGCAACATCCTATCCTACTGCGAGCAGACTGATGCCCGCATCCAACTGGTGCCGGACATCTTTGCGCAGATAGACGCCCGGACCAGCGTGCCGCTGTTGCGCGATGTGACCCCCGAAGACCTGCTGGGCCGCCCATCAGTCAGCTGGCACGAAGATATTGACGCCGCGCCGGTGACCGGCAAGGTGATCCTGGTGACGGGCGCTGCCGGCTCGATCGGGGCTGAGCTATGCCGGCAGCTTCTGCAATATCAGCCGGTCAAGCTAATCATGCTCGACAACAACGAAAGCGGGCTGCACGATCTGTACGTCGAGTTGTGCACCGAGGAAACGTGCAACGTCCTGGTGCCCTATCTGGCCGACGTCACGCAGCGCGGCTCGCTGCTGCGGCTCTTCGAGACGTATCGCCCGCAGGTGATCTTCCATTCCGCCGCCTACAAGCATGTGCCCATGCTGGAGAGCCATCCCATAGAGTCAGTGCGCGTGAACATCGGCGGGACGCAGCAGGTTGCCGGGCTGGCGCGTGACTATGGTGCAGAACGTTTCGTGCTCATCTCCACCGACAAGGCGGTCAACCCGACCAGCGTCATGGGGGCCAGCAAGCGCGTGTGCGAACTATTGATGCACGCCCTGGCCCAGCAGTCGGGGCACCGCACGCTGTTCACCGCGGTGCGCTTCGGCAACGTGTTGGGCAGTCGGGGCAGCGTGGTGCCAACCTTCAACCGGCAGATTGAGCGGGGCGGCCCGGTGACGGTGACCGATGCGGCCATGAAGCGCTATTTTATGACCATCCCCGAAGCGGTGAATCTGGTCATCCATGCGGCCTGCCTGACCAAAGGCGGCGATCTGTTCATGCTGCAGATGGGCGAAGAAGTGCGCATCCTGGAACTGGCCGAGCGCATGATCCGTCTGCGCGGTCTGCGCCCCTATGAGGACATTGCCATCAGGTTCACCGGCGTGCGCCCTGGCGAGAAGATGCGCGAAGAACTTCACGCCGACTTCGAAACCCTGGTGCCCACCGTTCACCCGTCCATTGTGCAGCTTGTCAGCCAGCGCAATGGGCTGCATCCGGCGCTGTTTGGCGACCGGGTCAATCAGTTGTTCGCTCAAGGTTTCCCCGACGGCCAGGAACCGCTTGCTGTGCTGCGCGAACTGATCGCCCTGGGCGAGCACGAGATGGAGATTCAGAGCGCGTAGTGGCTTCACTATGGATCTCCCTCTGTGCAGTAAAGCGGACCATGACATTTCTGCATCTTGGCACTAGAAGTGAGCGGTGGCTGATACTCATCGTATTGGTCGGCCATCTGTTACTATCGCTTGGCTTTAGCTTGGGGCCACTCTTTGAAGGGCCCGATGAGATCGAGCATTACCGCTTTGCGCGAACACTGGCCAGCAATCGCGCTCTTCCTGATCCATATTCCCGACTGCGTAGTGAATATCACCAGCCTCCGCTCTACTATTTTCTGCTGGTACCACTGGCCTGGTTGGTAGAGGACGATGATTTTACCCAGATTGAAGGACGGCTGAATCCTTTTTATGGAGCCAACATTCACTTACCAGGGAACGACAACAAGAACCTCTACCTACATTCGCGCGCCGAACTGTTTCCCTACAATCGCAGTGGTACGGCGCGTGCTGTACATCTCATGCGTCTGGTATCAGTTGTATTGTCTTTGGGAACGCTACTCGCTTGCTACGCAACGTTCCGCGTACTGTGGCCAGAAAACGTTGCACAACGTTTGTTGGCTCTAGGAATCGCGGGATTCTGGCCACAGGTTCTGTTTCTGTCAGGCATGATCACCAACGATAATCTGCTGATCTTTTTGAGTACCGCGACACTCTGGTTGCTAATACGTCAAGTACGACATGGGGCAACCAGGCGTAGCGCGTTGGCACTCGGAGTTGTCACGGGGGCAGCCCTATTGACTAAGGTCAGCGCTTTTTTCTTAGGCCTGCCGGTCGCGCTGGCATTTGCTCTAGATCGCCGGGCATGGCGCTACATTCCCCTCACACTGGGAACTGTGATGTTGATCGCTGGCTGGTGGTACGTGCGTAATCTCATCCAATTTGGCGATCCAAGTCTTACCAACGCTGTGCTGCAAACCTGGCAGTCAGAAGTGATTCGACCTAAAGAGTTAGCACTCGACGTTGGCTGGCAACGTTTGCCCTTCGCCTACGAGACGGTATGGGCGCGATTTGGGCAGGGAGCAGTGGCTGTTGCAAAACCTATCGAGGTCTTTTTCGATGTGTTGGTGGCCGTCAGCCTGGCCGGATTGTTTGTTACCAGTGTTCTGCACCTCATACGGCACAGGTCACATGCATCTAACCGTCTCGCACTGAAGCTGATGTTTGTGATCGTCATCTTTGTGTCAAGCTGGATAGGCGTGCTCTTGTACTGGGCCAGCACCGCCTGGTCTGGCAACCAGGGGCGCTACGTGTTACCAGGTCTGGCAGGTTGGTCGGCACTGATCGCTCTAGGGGTGTTGAGTTGGTTTCCACATCGCATCAGGGGAAGCATTGCTTTGCTGGGTATTGGAGCCAACGCTCTAATCGCAACCTGGTCATTGTGGGGAAGCTATTTGCCCGCCTATCGTCCCTCGCCAATGCCACAGGTCATCGCTAGACCGTTGTATTTGGAGTTTGAGGGCGTCGCCCGGCTAATTGGCATGGCGCCCGCTACTATTAACGCGCAGCCAGGTGAGACAATCCGCCTGTCACTGTACTGGCAAGCATTACAACCGGCAGACAGGAACCTGTTAGTTTACATCCATAGTGTGGAAACGACGCTCGTGCGCCGCGATAGTTTTCCCGCTACAGGAAATATGCTTGCAACCGAGTGGCAGAACGGAGATACCTGGGCAGAGCACTATGTTGTAACCATCCCTCCAGATGTTGCAGCCCCACTCGATGACCTGTTGATCGCTGGGCTGTACGATCCCCAAGCAGGACGACCGCTACAAGCGTACGATGAGAGTGCTCAGCCGATCACACCCATAATAAACACCTTAACCATCACCGTGCCTGCTAAGTGATAAGTGTTTACATCGCCAGGGTGAGCAGCAATACATCGTCCGGACCGCCCAATTCGTCGCCGGCGATCATGCGCACGCGCGTATGCACGATCAGCAGCCCTGCGTCGAGTGCCGAGCGCACCAGGGCCTTCTGTTGCGCGTTGACCGGCAGCACCAGGCCCATCAGATGCAGTCGCCCGGCGTAGGCTTGCATCTCGCTCAGCAGGCGCGGCCAGAGCGCCGTCGCTTCGGGCAGGCAGGCGGCAACCTCAACCGTGAGATGGGTCTGCAATCCTTCGGGGCGGCGCGCGCGGTGACGCAGCGCGGCGAAGGCCACCGGCACGCCGTCCTGCCGCCAGATCAGCGTGCGCCCGGCTTCTTCGTCTTCCAGCCAGCGCGCAGCGGGGGTGGGGTCGAGGCCGGGCACCAGCCGCCCGGCGATCTCGCGCAGGGCGCTCCCGCCTTCCCACACCTCGAAGGTCGTGGTGGACGCAGCGGGCACTGCCCCCTGAAACAGCAACGTCAGCGCACGGGCGTCCAGGCCCAGACGAGTGTAAAGCGCGATGTTCTTGCCGCTCTCCGGCATGGTCTCCAGGGCCAGCGTCTGGCACCCCGCCTGACGTAGCAGGGCCAGTCCGGCGGCGGTGACCGCGCGGCCCAGGCCCTGCCCCTGGTGGGACGGCGCGACGCCCAACGTCCCCAGCCAGCCCAGCGATCCCCACACGTGCGTGAAGCAGTAGCCGACCACCTGCCCCGGCGGCGACTCCACCACCACCCCCGGATAGGGGCGGCGTATGGCCGCGTTCATGTTCTCCGGCGTGCGCAGGCGCAGCGGGCGCACCAATTGCCGCTGCTGGCGACGGTATTGCTCGAAGGCGTCACGGTCAATCTGCGCGATTATCTTGAGATCGGCGGGGGTGATGATACGCGTGCGATAGGGCGGCTGATCTGGATGGTGGGACGACATGGCGCGGGACAACCTCAGCGACAGAACAGGATTGCCCTCATTGTCGGCCAGGGCGTGCGCCCGCGCAAGCAGCGAATATGCCCGACAGCGTAGGGCGATAAAGATCGCCCCGCCCAGGGCACAGAGAAGGCGCAGAGGGATTTTTGTCTCTGCGCCCCTGCGATCACCCTGGCGGCGAAATACGTTTCACGCGCTCGCGCACCCAGGCGTAACGCTGCGCTCGCTGCTGCGCCAGGTCGGGCGGCGGATCGGCTACACCGGTCACTTCCAGCGAGAACGACGCGGCCACTGCGCCGTAGCAGGCCGCCGTCAGCAGATCGCCCGTTTCGACCCAGCCCACCAGAAACGCCCCACAGTAGGTGTTGCCCGCGCCCGTCTGATCAACGATCGCGGGGACGGGCACCGCAGGCACGCGCAGCAGCGTCTCCTGGCCACGCTGCCCCACCAGCGATCCCTCTGGCCCCATGCGCAGCACGGCGATCGTCACGCCATCGGCGAGCATGGCCCGCACCAACGCCGCCGGATCGTCGTCCCCATAGACCTGCCTTGCTTCCAGGTAATTGGGCGAGACGATGTCCACCAGCGGTAGCCCGGCGCGGAACTCCGCTGCGTTCTGAGCGACCATGTATTGTTGGAGCGGCTCCCAGAAGAGGGGCGTCGAGGGGAAGAGCGCCCGCCAGGCGGGCAAGGGCTTAGCGTCGGTCAGCAGGTATACGGCCCGCGCGCCGCGATACTCGACAGGGAAGCGCTCCGGCGCGGGCGCGTACACGAACGGTTCGAGCACGTCCACGCGGAAGATCTCGGTGCGCTTGCCGTCCCATTCGAACAGTTGCCAGGCGCGCGCCTGCGGCAGATCAAGCATCAGCAGGCCGCGTGTGTCGAAGTCACGCTCCAGGCGACGACGCGCTTCGTCCGGCAGATCGTAGCCAGCACAGGCGAAGATGCCCGCCCGCTGCCCCCAGATCAACATGCCGGCGGCGGCGTGTGTGACTCCGCCGCCGAGCACGCCCATGCGCGTCTGACCGTCGGGATGCACAATGTCGTCAATGATGATCCCGCCCACACACACATAGGCGGGCGACGCGTCGCGCACGCTCACCGCTCCAGGGCACGCAGCTCGTCCAGTGTCTCGATCAGGTGACTGTCGCGGATGCGGCTGGCCCCGTCGGCCCAGTCTACGGTGCGCCCGCCGCCCCAGCCGCGGAAATAGCTCTCGCCCAGCGCGACGGTGCGCTCTGCGGCCAGCAGTTCACCAGGGATGCTGAAGACCAGCGGCGCGAATGCCTCGCGCACTGCCCCCTTGACCGGCAATACATGATCCACATAGGCGCGGATGGCCGTTTCGCCTTCCGGCAATACGCCGATCACGCGCCGCCCGATGGACTGCGCCGCGCGAGCGACTTCGGCCATGCGGTCGGCGTCGCGCACGCCCGCGCTGATCAACACGGTGGGCGTGTCGGCGCGACGCGAGAAGTATTGCAGGTGCGCCCATTCCTCGGTTTCCTGGGCCATGGCCGGGTCACCGCTGGCTTCGAGCATCTTGGCTGCGCTGAACATGGCCACGCCATAGAGCGGCCCGGCCCCCACGTAAACGAATTCGGGGATGTCCGTCCACGCCTGCATCAGCTCGCGGGCGACCGGCTCGCACGCCTGGATAGTCGCTGCCATGATGTCCGCCTGCGCGGCCAGCTCCGCCCGCAGCGCATCGGCCCGCGCGGTGGTCAGGTGACCGCGCACCTCGCCAATGCGCAGCGCTGCCAGATAGAGCGCCATCTGCGAGGCCAGGTAGGAGCGCACGCCGGGCACCACCATCCCCGCCAGTTCGTCGGGCAGCGGCGGGACGGTCGTCTTGAAGACGCGCTCGGCGGACTGCGCCAGCGGCGCGCCGGGCGTGCCGGTCAGGGCGACGCCCACGGCCCCCGCCTGACGGGCCAGCCGCAATGCCT
>DAOTZZ010000202.1:0-18080 GCA_034433965.1 Anaerolineae bacterium | reverse complement strand
CAACGATGGCTTCCACGGCCACCTCAGTGCCGAAAAATGTTTTCAGATGCCCGGCCAGGTGATCGGCGGGGCTGCGGTCGCCAGGCACAGGGAGTGGAAACGTCGGGAGCGTGATTTCTGGCACGCGCTCAGATACCAGGATGTGCTCGCCGTGCACGAGCAGAGCCGACACCGCGCAGTGAAAGCGTGGTCGCGCGAGCACCTGGACACTGCCCGCTGCTCCGCCGCGCCGCCGAACGCGCTCGCTGAGGATGATCTGCCGCAGGTGCTCGGCGGCTGGCTCGACCACGTCGTTGATCACCAGATAGTCGCAGAAGCGGGCGTAGGCCATCTCGAAGCGGGCGCGGGTCAGACGCGCCGTCAGCTCCTCGTCAGAGACGTTGCCGCGCATCCGGATGCGCTCGGCCAGCACGTCCATGCTGGAGGGCGACACGAAGATGAGCACCGTATTGTCTGGATAATCGGCGCGGATGTCCAACGCGCCCAGGCATTCGATGTCCGCGATCAGATCCTGGTCGGCAGCGAATGCTCTTTCGAGGGTCTGACGCGGCGTTCCATACCAGTCCCCCTGGTGCACATTCTTGTATTCGACCAGTTCGTCGCGCGCGATCATGCGCTGAAACTCCTCGTGCGAGACAAACAGATGCTCTTTGTGCTGCTGTTCGCCGGGGCGCATGGCGCGAGTGGTGGCAGTAGCCAGTTGGGGCAGGTCGTCGAAGTGCGGTTGCACACGGCGCATCAGGGTGTTCTTGCCTGCGCCGGAAGGGCCGACCAGGATAAACAGCAATCCGTCGTTGGGCATGACTATCCTCAACCATATGAGATAGAGCCATCAGGTGTGGCAAGTGTAACATGGCTTTGGCAGTTCCTCACAAACAGGGCAAACAGGGGGAGACTTCACCGAGAAGTCTCCCCCCTTGCTACAGGCTCGCAGCCAGAGCTGGAGCGCCTAGTCCGCTACGACGATGTCATCAATGTACCAGCCATCGCTGACACTGGTATTGACGCGAGCGTCGAGGCGGAAGCGGATGTTGATCTGACGGCCACGGTAGGCAGTGAGATCAATAAAGCGCTTGGTCCAGGTGGCATCTGTGCCGGAGGCCGACCAGATGGTCGTCCAGGTAAAGCCCTCGTCGGTCGAGACTTCCACATAGACCCAATCACCAGTGCCCAGCTTGCGAGTGTCCCAGAAAGTCAGGGCGGGGTTGCCGCTGGCAGGCATGACGATCATGCCTTCCAGCGTGGTGGACATATCGCTGAGGTGCGCGTAGTTGATCGAGCTATTGATGCTGTCGTGGAAAACGCGCCCCTGGAAGCCGAAGTCTACCTGCACACGGGCATCACCGGTTGACTCGTAGTACTCCACGATAACCGTGTGGAAACCTGCGTTCAGGGTGATCGAGCCGGTCGTCGGGTTGGACGACGAAGTCCAGCCGCGGTCGCCCCAGTAGGCGGCTGTCCATGTCCAACCGTTGGGATAGTTGGGATCGGTGTCGGGGTTTCCAGGTGGGTCTACGATGATGCGGATGCCGTCGTCAGAACGCGCCTCAATGTACAGTTGGGTGTTGTCGTTGGCGATGCTGATCTGCCGCGTCCAGCGTATGATGAAATAGTTGGTGCTGGGCAACGTGGGATCGCCCGGATTGTCTGGCGCGGGACGTCCAGAACCCCAGTTGAAGTTGATCGCCGGCTCATTGAGCTTGGTGAAGCGGTATTCGCCAGAGTCAATGCGCCTGTTCTGGTTGAGATCGGCGTAGTATTTGCCTGTCCAGCCGCCAGGCCCCAGTGCGCTGCCACTGCCGATCATACGGAACAGAGGCACGCGATTCCAGGTGCCGTCGAAGACCCAGTAGTTGTTGTCGAACTCGACGTTCTCGTTGAAGGGCAGCGGGTGCAGCGGCTCGATGCCGTTGCGATCCACGATGGACACATCGTCCAGCCACCATCCTTCGGCTACGCTGGAACTGTTGGCCGCGTAGAGGCGGAAGCGCAGCCGAATGACGCGGTTCGGGGTGCCCGCCGTGGGAATGTACGGACGCAGATCGAGTTGTCGGCGGTCCCAGGACAGCGTCGTGGTGTAGACCTTGCGTTCCTGGGTGAAGTCGCGCCAGCCCTGCCAGGTGAGGCCGCCATCGTCAGAGACATTGACCTCGACCAGGGCGTAGTCACGGAAGTTGAGATTGAAGGCTTCCCAGTAGTACAGGGTTGGCTTGACCGTGCCCGCCAAGTTGACGATGCCCTTGAGTTCAAGGATGGCGTTGGACTGATGCAGGTAGTTGGTGCCTACGCTGTCGGAGAAGGCTTTGTTCTGGCGCGCGTTTTCGGTGGAGATGCTCCACGTGCCACCCACATACCAGTTGCCATCTCCGGACTCAAAGTTGTCGCTGAAGCCAACAGTGCGCACCGGCTCGTTGCGTTCCTGGAAGCAGATATTGTCCAGCCACCAGCCATCATCTACGGACGAACTGGTCGTGGCATCCAGGCGGAAGCGGATGTTGATAGCCTGTCCCTTGTAGGCCCGCAGGCTGATCACTTCGCGTGTCCAGGACAGAACGGTATTGTAGCCACCATCGTTCACTGCCGAGCTGTGGTACCCGGCTGGCAGGCCGCCGTACAGGAAGCGCCACACCTGCTGCCAGGTCTTACCGCCATCGGTGGACACCTCTACGAAGAGGTTGTCACTGAAGGCCAAGTCCCACTGGTGCCAGAAGACCATCTCGGGGTCGGTGCTGGTCAGCAGATTCAGTTTGGGGGCCAGTTGCAGAATGCTGTTGGTAGCATCCGCGTAGTTGGCAGCCGGACTGTCAGACCAGAAGCTGGAGCCTTTGTAGGGCTGAATGGTCTGCGGCTGATTGGGGTTATAGTCGAAGCCCCTGACCACCGTCCAGGCGCCGCCGGCAATCCAGTTTCCGCCCCCCGATTCCATGCCATCGCACCAGTTGGGGTAGATAAAGGCGCTGGGTTCGTTGCGAATGGCAAACTGATCGATCCACCAACCATCCGCTACCCTGCTATCGCTGCGGGCGTCGAGCCGGAAGCGGAAGTATATCTGCCTACCGATGTAGTTTCTGAGGGAAATGATTACCTGTTCCCACGCTACGTTGGTGGCGCGCTGAGCCAGATAGGTGCCGCTGGGCAGCGCTGTCCAGGTCTGGCGATCGGTGGAAACTTCGACGTAGATGGCGTCCTCGTAGGTCAGGTTGTAGCGATGCCAGAAGACGATCTCCGGCATGGTTACCACAGGATCGGCCAGGTCAATGACGCCGTCGAGTTCCAGGGTGCTGTTGGTGCCATGCGTGTACGTCGTGCCAGGGCTGTCCGACCAGGCCAGCGAGCCGGTATAGGCGCTTTCGTTGCTACGCGCCCAGGTGCCGCTGGGATACCAGCGGGAGATGCCTTCCATGTCGTCTTCGAAGCCCACGGTGTAACGGCGCAGTACGTTGTTCTGCACGGAGATATTGTCAATCCACCAGCCGTCGGCGGTGCCGCTGGCCGTCGAAGCGTCCAGCACGAAGCGCAACTCGATCACCTTATCCTTGAAGCTGCGCCCGCCGAAGTTGGTCAGGTCGAAGACCTGGCGCATCCAGGTGAGGTCGGTGCTGTTGAAGTGTACGGTGACATCCACCCAGTCGGTGGTACCGACCTCGCGGATGCCCACCCTGGCGTAAGTGCCGGTGGCCAGGTTGTAGCGATCGTAGAACTCCAGTTGCGGGTTGGGCGCGCCGACCAGGTTGATCGTGCCACGCAGGGTCAAGATGCAGTAGGAGCCGGAGTCGTAGTAGCGACCAGGGCTGTCCGACCAGGCGCTGGGCGGACTAAAGTAGGCTTCGTTGGAGAGCGCCCAGCCGCAGTTACCGCGATCTAGCTCGATCTGCTCGGCCAGTTGCAGATAGAGTTGGGCTGCGCCGCCTGTATCCACCCATTCGACGACGATCTGATGTAGACCGGTAGAGGGAGGTGTATAGGCGCGTTCGAACCAGGTAGTGTCGGTTGTATTGGTCCACGTGGCCGGATCGCCGATCTTGGGCACGTCCTTGTCTACGGCGAGCACTCCGTTTACCCACACGCGCACGCCGTCGTCGCGCGAGATGCGGAAGACGTATGGCTTGTTTTCCAGGTAGGTGGTTGTCTTGAAGCGGGCGTAGAAGTTCTCCGATACGGCGGCGTTGGGTTTCACTCCGCTGGCATAATAGAAGGCCAGGGTTGGGTAGGTGGTTCTCCACACGCCGGTACCGTCGGCCATGCCATTCATGTTGTTGCGCCAGTAGTCATAGTTCCAGAATTCGGCGTTCCAGGTGGCGCTGGCCAGTGGATCGGCGGTGTCGAGCAAGAAGACATTCAGCAGCGCTGAACCAGAGGTATCCACAAACTCGACGACGACCTGATGCGTGCCCGCCGTGGCAGTGAACTTGCGGTCGAACCAGGTTTCCTTGATCTGATCCTGGCTCCAGTCCACCCAGGTGGCCGGATCGCCGATCTTCGGCACGTCCTTGTCCACGACGAGCCGTCCGCCTACCCAGATGCGCACCCCATTGTTACGCTGAATGCGGAAGGTGTATTCCTTCGCCTGGAGGGTGACCGTGCTCTTGAAACGGGCGTAGAAGTTCTCGCTGGTGCTGGGATTGGGTTTGACGCCAGAGGCAAAGTAGAAGTTAAGTTCCGGTAGCGTGGTGCGGTAGACGCCCGTGCCATCGGGCATGGTGCTCATATTGTCGCGCCAGGTGGTGTAGTTCCAGTACTCCGCCTGCCAGGGATTGGTGATCAAGTCCTTGAAGTCATACTTGAAGGTAGCCGGGTTTTCCCCTGTATCATTGAAGGGATAACCCCACTCGGCATCCGTGGGCGTCGGGCTGGGGCCAGGGGTCGGTGTATTGGTGGGCAGCGGTGACGGCGTGATGTCCGTAGGCGTGGGCGACGGGCCAGGGGTGCGAGTAGCCGTGGGCGGGGCCGGCGTGTTGGTGATCAGGCCGACATTCTCCGGCGTGTAAGAAGCGACGGCGGCGACCTGCGTCCAGAATTCGTCGGCAGACAGCGTATCACGCGGCTCGATCGTTCCCCCCAACAGGTTGTAGACTGTGTTGCTGAAGACGTTGCCGACTGCCGGGCCGGTAATGGTCAGCACTGCGACCAGGGCAAACACCACCAGCAACAGGATGAGCACATACTCGATCAGCGCCTGGCCACGCGACTTCGGCACGGCGCGGCTGCGACCGTTCTGGCTCAGCCGTCCCCGACGTTTCTTCAGGTTGGCAAGAAGGACAAACATGGGACGTTTTCCTCCTGAACCGTCTTGCAACGCGCCCGCTTCCCTTTTGGGGTCCTTGCTCAAGGCGGGCTATGCGTCACCACAGGCCTGCTACCCCTATCTGTTATAGTACCTGAGTCTACCTCTTGAGGGGATGCGGTTTTGTAGAAGAGTTGTCGGAAATCATTTACAAATAGTGCTGCAATCATGCTGCCCGTCACTGGTCGGGAAGGCTGGCTCGTGTTAGGCTCATAGCGGATCACAGTGCGCCAGAGCATCAACGCACACGACGAGCCAACGCTGGCCGGTGAGATGATCTGACCGGAAAAGCAGAATATAAGTTGTGGAGAAAGGCAAACAGAACCTATGACCGCCAAAATCATTGATGGAAACGCCGTAGCTCGCCGAATGCGAGGTGAAATCGCCGAAGCCGTGGCGCGGATGAAAGAAAAGCATGGTGTGGTGCCAGGGTTGGCGACCGTGCTGATCGGCGACAATCCGGCGTCGCACAGCTATGTGCGCATGAAGCGCAAGGCGTGCGCGGACGTGGGCATTGAATCGTTTCCACATGAGTTACCGGGTGACGCCAGCCAGGAGGAAGTGGAGGCGCTGGTGCGGCGGCTGAACGAAGACCCGCGCGTGCACGGCATCCTGGTGCAGTTGCCACTGCCACGCCATCTGGACGAGGAGCGCATCCTCAGCCTGATCAGCCTGACCAAAGACGTGGATGGCTTTCACCCGGTCAACATTGGGCGGCTGGCGATGAAAGGCCGCGAGCCGTTGTTCATCCCGTGCACGCCGCATGGGGCGGTTGTCCTGCTGGAAGAGGCGGGGGCGCAGTTCGAGGGGGCCAACGCCGTGGTGCTGGGGCGCAGCAACATTGTGGGGCTGCCCGCAGCCATGCTGCTGATCCACCGCAACGCTACGGTCACGGTGTGTCACAGTCGCACCAGGGATCTGCCCGCCGTGTGCCGTCAGGCCGACATTCTCATTGCAGCGGTAGGTCGGCCCGAGATGGTGCGGGGGGACTGGGTGAAACCGGGGGCCTATGTCATTGACGTTGGCTCGAACAAAGTGGACGATCCCACCAGCGAGAAAGGCTATCGCTGGGTGGGCGATGTCGCGTTCGACGAGGTGAAAGAGGTCGCGGGAGCGATCACGCCGTCGCCGGGCGGTGTGGGGCCGATGACGATCACTATGCTGCTCAAGAACACAGTCCGCGGCGCAGAACTGGCCATCTCTGGCACCGTGTGAAGGGGGGTCGTCGCGAAACAAGGTAGATTTTTGGGGGCGTGTGCAGCGGAGACGCTTACGGGGCGCTGGGGCACACGCCCGCCTTTGTTTGAGGACAAGAACTATGACGACTTTGCTGGTAAGACATGCTCTGGTCCTGGTGACCATGGACGAGACGCGTCGCGAAATCCCCGACGGGGCGCTGTTCGTCCGCGACAATGTGGTTGAGGCGGTGGGGCCGACGCGCGATCTGCCCTCGCAGGCCGACGAGGTGATTGATCTGAGCGGCCATGTGGTGTTGCCTGGGCTGGTCAACACCCATCATCATATGTATCAGTCGCTCACGCGGGTGATCGCGGATGGGCAGAACAGGGAACTGTTCGGCTGGCTCCGTTCGCTCTACCCGATTTGGGCACGCCTGACAGGGGAGGCTGTTTACGTCAGTGCGAAACTGGCGGCGGCGGAGCTGATTCTGTCCGGTTGTACCACTTCGAGCGATCACCTGTACATATTCCCGAACGACGTAACCCTGGATGACGAGATTCGGGGCGTCCAGGAGACGGGGTTGCGCTTTCACGCTACACGCGGCAGCATGAGTGTGGGCGAGAGCAAGGGCGGGTTGCCGCCGGATAGTGTGGTCGAACGGGAAGATGATATCCTGGCCGACAGTCAACGCGTGATCGAGACCTATCATGACAACAGCCGCTACGCCATGCTGCGCATCGCTCTGGCTCCCTGTTCGCCCTTCAGCGTCTCGCGCGACCTGATGCGCGCCTCGGCAGAGCTGGCACGCAGCTATCCGGGGGTGCGCCTGCACACCCATCTGGCTGAGACGCAGCCGGACGTGGCCTACAGCTTGCAGATGTTCGGTCTGAAGCCCGGCGAGTATGCCGAAGATGTGGGCTGGATTGGCGAAGACGTCTGGCACGCGCATTGCGTACACCTGACCGACGAGGCGCTGGATCGCTTTGGTCAGACGGGTACGGGGGTGGCGCATTGTCCGGCCAGCAATGCGCGTCTGGCGAGCGGAATCGCCCGCGTGCGCGAGATGTTGCGGCGCGGCGTGCCGGTGGGGCTGGGCGTGGATGGCTCGGCCAGCAACGACAGCGGGCACCTGCTCAACGAGGCGCGCATGGCGCTGCTGATGCAGCGAGCGCTGACGCAGGACCCGGAAGTGATGACGGCCAGGCAGGCGCTCGAACTGGCTACGCTGGGTGGCGCGCGGGTGTTGGGGCGCGACGACATCGGCGCGCTCAAGCCGGGCATGGCGGCAGACTTCGTCGCTTACGATCTGCGGCAGTTGCCATTCGCGGGAGCGCTGCACGATCCGGTGGCAGCTTTGCTCTTCTGTACGTCGGTGAACGTGAGCCTGAGTGTGATCAACGGTCGCGTGGTCGTCCGCGATGGGCGGTTGACGACACTCGAACTCGAACCCTTGATCGAGCAGCATAATCGTCTGGCTTTGGCGTTGGTCAACGGAGAGTAGGGGCATGGAACGCAAGGTCATACGCGGTGGCATGGTTGTCACGCCGTCGGCGGTGGTGGCAGCGGATGTGTTGGTCGAAGGTGAGCGGATCGTTGGGCTGGTGGCACACGATACTGAGGTTTGGGCGAATGCGCAGGTGATAGACGCCCGTGGATGCTATGTCTTCCCCGGCGTGGTAGACCCTCACACGCATATTCAGCTCGACACCGGCATCTACAAGACAGCGGACAACTGGGAGATCGGCACGCGCACGGCAGCCTTTGGTGGCGTGACAACAGTGGTGGACTTCGCCACGCAGTTCCCCGGTATGACTTTCCCCGAAGCGTTGGAAAGTCGCCTGCAGGAGAGCGCGCCGGCCTTGATTGACTACGGCCTGCACATGATGGTCACCGATCTGCCAGAAGACCCGGCGCAGGCGCGGGCGTGGCTGGAAGCGCTGCGCGACCTGGGCGTGCCCAGCATCAAGCTGTACACCACCTATCGCCCCAATTATTACGCGGACGATGCCACCCTGCTGCATACGTTCCGGGCCATGCCGCCGGACATGCTGGCCATGGTGCATTGCGAGAACGATGCCATTGTCACCGACGCAACGGCGCGGCTGGTCACTGCGGGGAAGACAGCCTGGGCCTATCATGCGCAGGGGCGTCCGCCAGAGGCTGAAGTTGAGGCCATCCGCCGTGTGATTCATCTGGCGGGTATGGCGGGGGCAGCGGTCTACATCGTGCATTGCTCTACGGCAGAATCGATCCGACAGGTGGAGCAGGCGCAGCGCGAGCGGGCCTGGCCGCCCGTCTATGGTGAGACGTGCCCGCAGTACTTCTGGCTGGACGATAGCGTCTATCAGGGGCCGCGGCCAGAGCATTTCATCTTGCAGCCGCCACTGCGCCCGCGAGAGTGGCAGGTTGACCTGCTGCAAAGCTGGCAGGCGCTCAGCGCTATTGCGACGGATCACTGCGATTACACACTGGCGCAGAAGCGCGAGTTCGCGGACTTCACCAAGACACCGGGCGGCTTGCCTGGCCTGGAGACGCTCTTCCGGCTTACTTATACCGCTGCAGTGCATCGGGCAGAGCAGCGCCGAGAGGCTGGTGAAGCGGTTGAGCCGATTCCTCTGCCTGTGCTGGCGAAGCTACTCTCTGCCGAACCGGCGCGGCTGTTTGGGTTATATCCGCAGAAAGGAGCTATCTTGCCGGGTAGCGACGCCGACCTGCTGATCTACGATCCGCAACCAGAGGTCGTGTTGCAGGCAGAGCAGATGCACACCGTGGCCGGTTACACGCCCTATGAGGGGATCACCGTCAAGGGGCAGGTCAGGACGGTGATCAGTCGGGGGGCAGTGCTGGTGCACGAAGGGGAATTACGCGGCGAGGCAGGCCGCGGACGCTTCCTGCGCGGCAAACCGTTTGCACCCTGAGGGTGATGGGAGTGGAAAAACAGGGATGACATCTTGCTGGGGACGTGGTATGCTAACGCGACTAATGGGAAAGTGCTGAAGACTGCGCCGTGGACACAATTTTCCCGCCAAAGCCCAAATCCAAAGTGAGACTGACAGGAGTTTGAACCATGCGTAGCTTTTTGGGGCGTGATATTCTGTCGCTCAAGGACTTCGAGCGACATGAGTATTTCCGCGTCTTCCAGGTGGCCGACGAACTGGAGCCATATGCCCGCGATCGGCGTAACGGCGATCTGCTGGCGCACAAGACTCTGGTGACCGCGTTCTATCAGCCCAGCACGCGCACCCGTCTGGCGACCGAAGCCGCCATGCATCGCCTGGGTGGGCACGTCACGGGTTTCGCCGATGCCAAGATGACCCGTGCGGGCGACTTCTACCAGGAAGGTATTCAGGACACGGTCAAGATGCTGGAGTACTACGGTGACGTGATTGCCATGCGTCACTACCAGCAGGGCGCGCCGGCAGAAGCGGCCATGCACGCCAGCGTGCCGGTGATCAACTGCGGCGATGGTTGGGGTGAGCACCCGACGCAGGTGATCACTGACCTGATGACCATCTGGCGCGAGCGCGGCACGCTGGACGGCCTGACCTGGGTGCTGATCGGCGATATGCGCATGCGCACCATGCACAGCATCAGCTATGCGCTGAGCAAGTTCGATGTCAAGGCATATGTGATCTCTCCCGACGAGATGTATTTCCTGCCGGAGTTCGAGCAGGAAGTGCGTGAGATGGGCTTCAACTTCGAGCGCAAAGAGCACATCGAGCAGGTGATCGGCGAGGCGGATGTGATCTACATGGAGCCGGTAGTGCAGCCCGACTATACCAAAGCGCGTGAGGAAGCCCGCGCCGATAAGGGGCGCACCCCTGCCAACTATCAGGTCACCAAGAAGCTGCTGTTCGAGAAGGCGCGCAAGAACGCGATTGTGCTGCACTCGTTGCCGCGACAGGACGAGCTGCTGCAGGATGTGGATACCACCCGTCATCAGCGTTACTGGGTCGAAGCGTACAACGGCGTGCTCTCGCGCATGGCGTTGCTGGCGCTGATCCTGGGTGCGGTGGAGTAGGTCAGGAGCAGTGAGGGCGGGGGTGCAGAACTCTGCGCCCCCGCGTTTATCGCCAGAGTGCCAATTCTTAAGACTGAGCAGAGGGTAACACCATGCAGACACATCTTTCTGGCCGTGACATGATCACGCCCGACGAGTGGACGGATGATGAGGTCAATACGATTTTTGAAGTAGCTTTCGATCTCAAACGTAAGCGCGCTCTGGGCGAGCCTCATGCATTGCTACGCGACAAGGTGCTGGCGTTGATGTTCTTCTTCCCCAGCACGCGCACGCGCGTGAGCTTCGAGGCAGGTATGGCCCAACTGGGCGGGCACGCGCAGTTCATCGAGAGCCGCACGACGCAGATCGCGCATGGCGACACAGCCAAGGAAATCGGCGAGATCGTCGGGCGCTATTGCGATGGGATCGCCATTCGCCAGGTGGACTGGGGCGTGGGCAACAAGTATATCCGTGAGGTGGCCAAGTATAGCCGGGTGCCGGTGCTCAACATGCAGTGCGACTGGTATCATCCCTTCCAGGCGCTGGCGGACATGATGACCATTTTCGAGTATTTCGGGCGCGATGTGCGCGGCAAGACGCTCAACATGTCGTGGGCCTATGCCTCCAGTTACCAGAAGCCACTGTCCGTGCCGCAGAGCATGATCACCCTGGCTACCCGCTACGGGATGAATGTGCGCCTGACGCATCCGCCGGAATTCAAGCTGATGCCGGAGATCGTAGACCTGGCCCGCGAGAATGCGCGCAAATCGGGCGGTAGCTTCGAAATCTACGATGACTTCGACGCGGGTTTCAAGGGCGCGGACGTGGTCTATCCCAAGAGCTGGGGCGCGACGCTGACCACGACCGATATGGAAGAATCGGCGCGCATCGCTGCGAAATACAAGGACTGGATCGCCGACGAGCGGCGCATGGCGTTGACCAATCACGGCATTTACCTGCATTGCCTGCCGGCGGATCGCAACATCGAAGTGACCGATGCCGTCATTGACGGGCCGCAGAGCGCGGTTTACGATGAAGCGGAAAATCGCCTGCATGTCCAGAAGGCAGTGATGGCGCTGACGATGCGCTAGGGTGGTTTTCGCGAGGAAGCGTGCCTGATAGAGCCAAGCCGATCAACCGCTTATGCTGGGGGGTCGGCTTTCGTATCCCTGTTGGATGATCCGTGTTAAGAATTCTGAGTTACTTGTGAGGGAACCATGCCATCTGCACGTACTGCCGTCATTGCCATTGGCGGCAACTCCCTGATTCTGGACAATAGCAAGCCCGGAGTCGAATATCAGTGGCAGGCTGTCTATCAGACTGCCGCGCACATCGTAGACATGATCCGCGCTGGCTGGCGCGTGGTCATCACGCACGGCAACGGGCCGCAGGTGGGTTTCATCTTGCGCCGCAACGAGCTGGCCAACAAGGTGGAAGGCATCCATATGACGCCGATGGACCTGATCGGCGCAGACACGCAGGGCAGCATTGGCTATATGCTTCAGCAAGCCCTCAACAACAAGTTGCGCACGGTGGGCATCCGGCGCGGGGTAGTCACGGTGGTGACGCAAACCCTGGTTGACCGCAACGATCCAGCCTTTCAGAATCCCAACAAGCCTATCGGCGGCTTCATGACCGAGGAAGAGGGCAGGCGTTTTCGCGAGGAAGGCTGGACAGTGATTGAGGATGCCGGGCGCGGTTATCGGCGCGTGGTGCCTTCGCCGATCCCGATCGAGATCATCGAACTGGACGCCATCAACACGCTGGTCGAGAAGGATTTCGTGGTCATCTGTACCGGTGGGGGCGGGATTCCGGTCATTCGCGACGAAGAGGGCAATCTGCGGGGCGTCAATGCGGTCATTGACAAGGATCGCGGCACGGCACTGCTGGCTAACGGCCTCAAGGCCGATCTCTTCCTGATCTCGACGGCAGTGGAGAAGGTGGCGCTCAACTTCGGCAAGCCGGATCAGAAGGACCTGGACGTGATGACCCTGGCCGAAGCGCGCCGCTACATGGCTGAGGGGCATTTCAAGCCCGGTAGCATGTATCCTAAGATCGAGGCGATTGTCAATTACCTGGAAAACGGCGGCCCGTTGGCGATCATCACCAATCCGGAGAACATCGCGCGTGCGCTGCGCGGTGAGACCGGCACGCGCATCATACCGGCCTAGCAGAGGGGAGCGGCCCCATGTACGTTGCTGAGTTGCGCTGCTCCATCTGCGGGAAGTCATACGCACCGGATCAGGTGCAGTATACGTGTCCTTCCTGTGGGGAAGCGGGCACGCTGGACGTGCTCTACGATATGGACGCGCTGCGCCGCGCGGTGAGCCGGGAGGACATCGCCCGCAGCGCTGACCCAACGCTCTGGCGCTACCGGCTCCTGTTGCCCTTGCCTGCCGACGCGGCGGTCCCTCCGCTTGCGGTGGGCGGCACCCCCCTTTACGATGCGCCGCGCCTGGCCGCCGATCTGGGATTGGCCCAGACCTGGATCAAAGATGACGGGCGCAACCCGACCGGATCGCTAAAGGATCGTGCAAGCGCGGTAGTGGTCGCTCGTGCCATGGCCCAGGGCATCAAGGTGGTGACGACGGCCAGCACGGGTAACGCGGCGGCAGCGCTGGCAGGGCTGGCGGCCAGTGTGGGTCTGCCTGCGGTGATCTTCGTGCCCGCGTCCGCGCCGGAAGCGAAAATTGCTCAGTTGCTCACCTATGGCGCGCATGTGTTGCTGGTGCGCGGCAATTACGACAACGCATTCGATCTGGCGGTGCAGGCTGCTGAACGCTACGGCTGGTATAACCGAAATACGGGCATGAACCCCTATACGGCGGAGGGCAAGAAGACGGTTGCCTACGAGATCGCCGAACAACTGGGCTGGCAGGCTCCAGACGCGGTGGTGCTCAGTGTAGGCGACGGCAACATCATCAGCGGTGTGCACAAGGGATTCAGCGATCTGCTGGCCCTGGGCTGGATCGAGCGGATGCCGCGGCTGATCGGAGTGCAGGCCGACGGCAGCGCAGCCTGTTACCAGGTGTGGAAGCGCGGTCAGGACCCGGTGACGATGGCCCCTATCGAGTCGCACACTGTGGCGGATAGCATCGCCGCCGATCTGCCGCGCGACCGCGTGCGGGCAGTGCGCGCGGTGCGCGAAACCGGCGGCGCGTTCGTCTCTGTGCCTGACGAAGCGATTCTGGAAGGCATCCCCATCCTGGCACGGTTGAGCGGTGTCTTCGCCGAGCCAGCGGCGGCGGCGACTTATGCTGGTGCGCGCGCAGCGCTGGCAGAGGGATACTTGAAGCCTGAAGATCGGGTCGTGTTGCTGGTGACGGGCAACGGCCTCAAGGACATCAAGAGTGCTATGCGCGTGGCAGGCAATGGCTACACAGTGGCTCCAGACATCGGGGAAGTGGAACGAGTGCGTCAGGTATTGGGCCTGCCCAGTTTCCGGTAGTCTGGACGGCAGCGTGTCCGGCGGAAAGCATGGGCCGTCATCTGAGATTTCCGGAGTCTGTGCAGGCTCCGGAAATCGTTGTTGTCGAGCAGTCGCGTCAAGGGCTTTCAGCGGGTACAATGGTGACTGGCAACGGGATGCTCTGCGAGCAGAGGGGATATGAGCACACGTCCAGTGATCTCGGTCGTAGCGCCGGTCTACAACGAAGAGCCGATCATTGACGAACTGTATCGCCGGCTGGCGGCGGTGCTGGATAGCACCGGTGAGCCGTGGGAACTGGTCATGGTCAATGATGGCAGCTACGATGGCTCAGCGGAGAAGATGCGCGCCCTGGTGGAGCGCGACCCGCGCGTGCGCGTGGTGAATTTTGCGCGCAACTTCGGGCATCAGAACGCGGTTACCGCTGGGCTGGATCATGCTCGCGGCGATGCGGTAGTGATCATTGATGCCGACTTGCAAGACCCGCCGGAAGTGATCCTGCAACTGCTGGAGAAATGGCGCGAAGGTTACCAGGTCGTCTATGCTGTGCGCTCGGAGCGGCGCGGCGAGTCCTGGTTCAAGAAGTTCACGGCCAAGCTCTTCTATCGCCTGATCTACCGCATCACCGATGTCAATATCCCGGTAGATACGGGCGACTTCCGGCTGATGGATCGCCAGGTGGTGAATGCTCTCAACTCCATGCGCGAGCACAACCGCTTCATCCGTGGCCTGACAAGCTGGATTGGATTCCGGCAGACGGGCGTAACCTATGTGCGCCAGGAGCGTTTCGCCGGCCAGACCAAGTATCCCCTGCGCAAGATGATCCGTTTTGCGCTGGACGCGATCACGGGTTTCTCGTATTTCCCCTTACAGGTAGCGATCTATGCCAGCCTGATCCTGGCTCTGATCGCTATCCTGGCTATTCCCATTGTGACCATCTTGCGCCTGACGGGGAGCAATATTCAGTTCGAGGGCCAGGCGACTACGTTGGTGGTATTGCTGCTGGTCAGTTCGTTTCAGATGTTCTTTTTCTTCATCCTGGGGCAATATGTCGCGCGTATCTATGACGAAGTGCGCCAGAGGCCACTGTACGTAGTCGCCGATGTGTGGGAACGGCAGCCGGAGCAGGTGGAAAAGACCTCCGCTGAAGAAGTAGCTGGGCGGACAGCCGCTACGGCGGCGGGTGATGATGGCGCTGAAGAGTGATTGGGTGATGAAGGGGTGGTACGGTGAGCGGTGAAGCGCGACCAGAGGGAACCGGAGACATTGAGCGCGTGCAGCGCTATCAGAGGCTCGTTCTGGAGTACGAAGCGCTCGACGAGGAAATTGATACGCTGTTGGCGCAGCACGGCGGTGCGACTGAGAAGATGCCCGATGAGGCTTATCAACGCTACCGCGAACTGGCTATTCATCGCGATTATGTCTACAACCAGATGAAGCGCCTGGAGCGGGAAATCTTCCCGGACGACGAAGTGGGGTGATTGTGTTCGGGAGCAACAACAAGAGTGCGAGACGGTAAGTCAAGAGACTGCCGAACTGACTATTGAGTACCAACAGGAGAATTCAAAGTGGCGGAACGACGACTGATCACGGGGCCGACCTTCGAAGAGATGCTCCATCCGCATCTCATTGATCCGGAGATTCGGGCGAAAGCTCATGAAGCACGGACCAAGGATCCGCTGGCACCCATCAATCTGTTCAACATTTCCTGGCGCGACATCAACAACCGCATCCAGTACGCGGTGCTACCGCCCCAATTGACTGGTGTGGAAACGCCCATTGCGGTGCTGACCAGCACGCACTTTCCCACCCGCAGTCACAAGGTGGGCGCAACGTATTCTGTGCTCATCGAGAAGGAACTCTTCGGCGATGTTGACCCGTGGAAACACACGCTGATCTGGCCCTCGACCGGCAACTATGGTATCGGCGGGGCGTATGTGGCGGGGCGCATGGGCTGCAACAGCATCGTGATCCTGCCAGAGGAGATGAGCAAAGAACGCTTCGAGATGATCGAAGCGTATGGGGCCAGAGTGATCAAGACTCCTGGCTGCGAAAGCAACGTCAAGGAAATCTACGATAAGGTCAAGGAGCTGATGGCTTCTGACCCCAACATGCGTAGCATGAATCAGTTCGAGGTGATGGGCAACTACCGGTTCCACTACTATGTGACCGGCAACACCATCATTGACCTGGCCAGGGAACTGGCCGAACAGGGCATCGGCAGTGGCAAGGTGTCGGCCTTTGTGTCGGCCATGGGCAGCGCGGGGACGATCGCTGCGGGTGACCGGCTCAAGCAACAGTGGCACGATCACAAGATCGTCGGCCTGGAGCCGATTCAGTGCCCGACGCTGGCGCTCAACGGCTATGGCGGGCACGACATCCAGGGCATCGGCGACAAGCACGTGACCTGGATTCACAACGTCAACAATATGGATGCCATCATGCTGATTGACGATCTGGAGACCAAGCTGGGCTTGCAGATATTCGCCGACGAGGGCGGGCTGCGCGCGCTGGTGAATTACTTTGGCATCCCGCAGGAGACGGTAGACTATCTGAAGACGCGCCTGGGCATCAGCAGCATTTGCAACATCTTCGGCGCGATCAAGACGGCCAAGTACTACCGCATGGGCAAGGACGATCTGATCGTCACGGTGGCGACGGATGGCCTGGATCGTTATGGCAGCGTGATGGAAGCCATGCGCCGCGACTATGGCGTGGTGGACGAGACCGAAGCCATTGCGCGCGTGCGCAGCCTGTTCCACGGCCTGCGGACGGACTATATCTGGGAAGGCAACTGGGAGAACCGCGCGCGCTGGCACAACCTCAAGTACTACACCTGGGTCGAGCAGCAGGGCAAGACGGTGCAGGAACTGGATGCCCAGAAAGACCCGGCCTGGTGGGAAGCTGAGCAGGCGCTGGTCAAGGAAATTGACGCCAGGCTGCTGGAGTATCGCCGCACGGGCCGCATCTGATCGGGAGGGGCGATGTATCCCGAAGATCGCGTCCTGGTCGGCGTGATCAAGCGGAAGCGCGATTTTGAGAAACTGCAGACCGAACACTGGTATCGCGTACCGCAGGGACAGGCCGGGCAGGGTATCTATGCGGAGTACATCGCCTTCTTTTTCAGCCGCGCGTTTGGTGAGCTGAACGGCGGCATCCATTATTACGCCCGCCGCACGGGGATTGAGCTGGTTCGCCGCTGCGATCTGCTGCCGGAGGAAGCGTCTCATCCCCGTGCGTACGCGCTTTACTACAAGCTGCAGATTGGGGAATTACGCCGCAAAGACCCCCCTGTGCTGAACGCTGGACGTCGGGTAGTGAGTTTCATTCACACGACGTGGGATCGTTTTGTCGCTGCGCGTGACCTGGCCGACCTCTACTCCGACGCTGATAGCTTTGTGGATCGGGTGTTCTACGCGCTGGAACGCCAGGGGATACACGCAGAGAGAATCCGGTCTGGCGCGGCGCAGAGCGGCGCGCAACTACGTATACTGTGCCGCGAGGGGGCTGTACTCGCCTCGACTGTGCCTCTTAAAGAGGAGTATGTATTGTTGCCGACCCCTGAAACGGTGGAAGAAAGTGTCGGGGTGATTCTGGCGGCGGTGAGACAGCGCGGCGGCCCGCTGAACAGTCCAGACAGTGCTGCTTGATGCCCTGTTGCGATATTTCTGGAGTGCGACACAATGGCTTTGCTCATTCACAACGGAACAGTGGTTACGTGGGAGACTCCCAACCGCGTGATCGAAGGTGGGGCGGTCTACATCGAAGGCGACACGATCCGCGAGGTAGGCGACGGGCCGATTCTGGCGGAGCGCTATCCTCAGGCGGAGCGCCTGGATGCCCGTGGACAACTGATCATGCCGGGCAACATCTGCGCGCACACGCACTTCTATGGGGCGTACGCGCGCGGCATGGCGATCCCTGGCCCGGCCCCCAAAAATTTTCCGGAGATTCTGCAGCGGCTGTGGTGGCCGCTGGACAAGTCGCTCGATGCGGAAGCGGTGCGATTCAGCGCACTGGTGTGCCTGATAGATGCCATCAAGCACGGCACGACTACGCTGATTGATCATCATGCCAGCCCCAACTTCATAGACGGTAGTCTGGACGTAATCGCCGACGCGGTGGAACGCGCCGGATTGCGCGCCGTGCTGTGCTACGAGGTCACCGACCGCGACGGGCCAGAGAAGGCG
>DAOTZZ010000201.1:0-3235 GCA_034433965.1 Anaerolineae bacterium | reverse complement strand
GTCCGTCTTCTTCGGCCCATTCCATGTCGGTTCCTTGAACCTTAAGGGGGTCTGATGATACACTCGACCTGTCACCCATGTCTCCGAACACCTGTTACCCATGTCCCCGGTCTATACACGTCGCGAGAGCGAGGGGGCAGGGGTGAGGAACACGTTTATACCAGCCTCTAGCGCTCGACGTGAATGCGGCTCTGGCGCAGGGGCATCGCCTCTTCGCGACCTGGCACTGCGCTGCTGGCGCACACCCCGCTGAAGACAGCCAGCGCCGTGCACTTGGCGTCGTTGTCCGAAGCGCCAAAGCCACGCAGATAGAACGTCCCCTGTTCGGACTCGATGGCGCGCCCCGGCAGACCGCCAAACCCGCCCGTCGTCGTGGTGGTGCCGGTGGGAGGAGGTGGCGTGCCAGCCGCGATCGTCAGCGTGTACGGGCCAGTCGTCGAACCGGCGTCGAGGCCCGCCCGTGTGGCGACGATCAGGTAGCTACCACTTTCCGGCAGACGGATGGAAATCTGAGCGTTAGTGCCGCCCGCGCTGTCGTCGTCCTCGGCGATCACGTTGTCGTTGGGATCAAGGATGCCCAGGTAGGCGTCCAGGCCACCGCTGCCCGTCATGGTGACGGTGATCTGTTCGCCCGCCGTGCCCGCGTATTCGTAGACGTGCACGAAAGCATCGGCGGTGATCTGACCGCTCATGGTCTGACCCACGGCGATCTCGCCCATGGCTGCCATGCCTGGTGGCATATCTTGCTGGACAGGTTCTTCCTGGATGACCGGCGTCTCGTTGACGATGCCCGCATAGAGCACGTAGTCACCGCTGGAGCGGCCCGCGTCAATGCCGGAGCGTGTGGCAGCCAGCAAATAGACTCCACTCTGGCGGATGGTCACCTGCAGCAGGGCGTCGAATTTGCCGCCTTCGGCCTGGATGCCGCTGTCGTCGTCCTCGGCCAACACGTCGCCCGCTTCGGTGGCGAAGATCAGGTAGGGATCGAGCAGGCTGCCCTCGGCGGCATACATGACTGCCGCAAACTCATCGCCCGCCTGCAATTCCACCGAATAGACCTGCGTATAGGCCCGGTCGTTGAGCGTGCCGCTGACTGGCTCGCCGAGCGTCAGATCGCCCATGTAGAAGACGCCGGGGCTGACCTCCTGCGGGCCGGTTGTGGTGGTCGTGGATACGTTGGTCGCGCTGCTGCCTCCCCGCAGGGTCAGGGTGTAACGTCCGGTGCTGGTGCCCGTGTCCAGGCCGTAGCGCGTGGCGACAATGACGAATTCCCCGGTGCCGGGTAGGGTGGTCTCGATGTAGGCGTTGCCATTGCCACCGCTGTCATCATCTTCGAACAGCACCTGCTCGCTGGCCCCGTCAATCAACCCCAGGTAGGGATCAAGGTAGCCATCGCCCTCCATCAGAATCTGAACCCGATCGCCTCTCGTTCCTGTGAAGAACCACACCTCATAGTAGTTGGCGTTGTTGATGGTGCCCTGCACCACGTCGCCGTAGGCGATGACACCTCCGCCAGCGGCGCGGGCGCGGGGCAGCGTCGGTACGCTCAGCGCCAGCACCGTCAACACGGCGAATAGGGTTACGACACGACGCATAGACATGAGAGATTCCTCCTGGGGCTGCGCCCTCTGAGGTCAACCACACCACGGGCTGGCCTGTTCTCTTTTCTATTTTCTTCAATTATGAACAGTATGACAAATACGCGCAATAG
Organism: Anaerolineae bacterium; assembly: GCA_034433965.1. GTDB lineage: Bacteria > Chloroflexota > Anaerolineae > Aggregatilineales > Aggregatilineaceae > UBA2029. The sequence goes on along the minus strand of DAOTZZ010000201.1, from coordinate 1,524 downwards.
GGGCGTGGGCCAAACGTAGCTCAGGCGCAGAGCAGACGTGGAGTAAGAGGTAGTGTGCTGTCTCAGGGGGCCGGCTGACGCAGCGCGGCGATCAGCGCGGCGATGGACTCGCGTTCCTGGCTGTGCTCGCCCCGGTCAATGCGCCAGCGGGGCGGATTGCTGCTGAGCACAGTCACCTGACACAGCGCGGCTGTGCCGTTTTCGACCACCAGGTAGCCCTCGCGCTCCAGAGCGCGGCGCGTCCATAGCGCGGCCAAGCCCTCGCCCACCAGTGCTACGCGCTCTGTACCCGGCCTGGTGAGGGTGAAAGTGCCCGTGCTGGGGTCGAAGCCCAATCCTTCGGCCTGAAAGGTAGCGGCCAGCGCCCCGTTGAGCACCAGGTCTTCGGGCGCGCCGCAGAACAGCGGGCCGCCGCGCGGCAGCAACCACAGCCGGTCGGCGGTGCGCAGCGCCAGGTCGAGATCGTGGGTAGAGAGCAGAATCGCGCGGTCTGTCAGGCGGGTCAGGGCACGCAGCACACGCATGATTTCCACGCGGTTGGGAACGTCGAGGAAGGCGGTCGGCTCGTCGAGGAGCATCACCAGCGGTTCCTGCGCCAGCGCCCGCGCGATCATGATCTTCTGCCGCTCGCCATCGCTCAGTTCTTCCACCGGACGGGCGGCGAGCGGCTTGGCCCCGACCGTCTCGATGGCCCAGCGCACGACGGCCTCGTCGTGTTCGCTCAAGCGACCTGTCCAGTCGGTATAGGGATGACGGCCCAGCGCCACCAGAGCGTAAGCCGTGAGATGTCCTGCTTCCACCCGTTCGGTCAGCACGACGCTCATGCGGCGGGCGCGCTCGCGCGGATCGAGCGCGAAGATATCGTCGTCCCCCAGCCGAACCGTGCCCGCCAGCGCCGGTTGCATGGCGGCCAGCGTGCGCAGCAGTGTGGATTTACCCGCCCCGTTCGGCCCCACCAGACACACCAGTTGCCCGGCGGCCAGTCCCAGCGACAGGCGCTCGGCCACCACTATCGGCGCGCCGCGTTTCTGCGCGTAGCCGATGGTCAGGTCGCGGGCGCTGAGGACGGGAACCGCCGAGGTGCTCATACGACGCTCAGCCAGAATAAGTCGAGCGGGCGCTGCTACGCCGCAGGATCACCCAGGCGACCACCGGCGCGCCCAGCAGCGCCGTGACGGCGTTGAGCGGCAACACTGTCTGCGTGCCGGGCATCTGCGCGATCAGGTCGGCGACCAGGGCCAGCAGCCCGCCCAGCAGGGCGCAGGTGGGTAACAACAGCCGGTGATCGGACGAGCGGAACAGGTTGCGGGCCAGATGCGGCACGGCCACGCCGACGAAGCCGATTGGCCCGCAGAAGGCAGTGACCGCTCCGGCCAGAACCGCCGCGCTGAGCACGATGATCAGCCGCACCCGCCGCACGTTGACGCCCATCGTCTGCGCGTAGGTCTCGCCCAGCAGCAGGGCATTGAGCGGCTTGGCCAGCGCCAGCCCCAGCACCAGCGCGACCAGGATCACCGGCGCGAA
>DAOTZZ010000200.1:0-27373 GCA_034433965.1 Anaerolineae bacterium | reverse complement strand
AGTTCCCGCCAGCGATTTCATCATCCAGCATGCGGGCGAACATCCCCAGAACGAGCATGGAATAGAAGCGCGACTCCAGCAGGTTACTGAACAACTCAGCCTGCGTCGCCGGGCGGTTGGTCTCGTCCGCCTGTTGCGCCCACTGACGATCTGCCTCACGCCACTGTTTGCCCATGCGCAGGAAAGCTTCAACCGCCGTGCGGACAGGCGTATTCAGACGCAAGTGATCGCGCACCGTATCGAGGCGACCGACGATCCAGGCGTCGAACTCGTCGGATGCCTGAAGTTTCTGGAGAATAGCATCGCGGCGAAGGACATCGGTCACTGTCTGATCGTTGACGCGCGGATCGTCGAAATAGGGCATCTCGACTACCAGGGTGAAGGTGCCATAGCGCTGTGCGTAATCCGCGCTCGACGCCCCAGACTGGATCACCGCCGCCGGGTCGGGGATGCCATTCTTTTCCAGGTGATCATAACCCTCCTGAGCGGTCAACATGCGATAGATGGCAGGGGCAAAAGTCACCGCGTTGCTCATCTCTGGTTCGCCCAGGTGCAGCGGCAGGTCGAACCAGGCCGGAAGCTGGTGGAAAGGTTCATAGAGGGGAGGGCATTCGCGCGTGACGTAATAGTAGACGCCGCCAAACCCCGCGTTGTGCAGAGAGTACATGAACTGCGGCTTCACTTCATCAATGACGCGCATCAACGCCTGCGTTTCTGGCAGGGGGCGGTCGAAGTTGAGCGTCTTGTACTGGATGGGAAACGTCCATTCGACCTGATCGAAGGGGGCTGGCCGGAAAAAGTGACGGGCATAGTTGGTGACCGTGAACGGCCCCTTGAACCAGCCTTCATTGAGCCGCATCCCGTCAGCGTCAATGGCCTTGATGAAGTGCCAGGTGTACCCCAACTCCCGTCGCAAAGCGTCATCTTCGCACAACCGGCGGCTGAGGTATTCGATGGTCATCGTACCTATTGGCTCGTTGGGATGGGGCGCGCCGAATACGAAGGCCTGCGCCGGACCACCCGCGATGGTCAGCATCTCAATGGGATCGCCCCGGCGCGTTCGCCCAACGGTCTTGAGAGTCACCAGGGTGGGGAATTCCTCTGCGAGTTGATGCGTGGAAGCGATGAGTTCATCAACGGTCAGGAAAACCTGATAGTCCGGAATATCAGAAGCTATTTGCTGGAGATCCACTTGCCTTCCTCCCGTTTGGGCAAATATAGACAACTCTGATGATACCGCAGTGACCTTGCCCCTGGGCGATGTTCGTATTTCTGCAAGAACGAGCAGGCGTGAGCTACCGTCCGTTTGCGCGAAAAACGAATCCCCGGAGGGGAGAAGGCACCTATGCCATGAGCATAGCGTCAAATGAGCAGATTCGGCAACCGTTGGAAGGCATCTGCAAGGGGGTATCAGCACAGCGCACAGCCGATCAGCGGGTTTGTGAAGCTGGCGATCCAATGAGTGGATCAGGAAGCGCTGGAACAAGAGGTCACCGACTTGCTGGAAACGGGAGTGCCTGCGCTGAGCAGTGGCGACGTACCAAGACCATGCCGCGCTTTTTGGATGAACGGGGTTGTTTGAAGCCGGTCTTTGTCACCTTGTGGCACGCCAACGAGCGCCGGCAGCGGATGCGCATGGCCGACCTGAAGCTCACCATGCTGCCTCGCCTGCGGCAGGAAACCGTCCCCGGATTTCTTGACACAGCAATGAAAATCCTGTTTAATGAGATTAAGGCGAACGTTCGCCTAAGCTCTGGATAGTATAGTATTCATGTGTAGAGCGGTATTTTTGATGATCACCTGTGTTATCCCGACAGAGATTTCCTGGCCCATAGCGTCCAGCCAATCGGTCTTCGCCGAATTCTTCGGCAGCACCGCCTGCTCAGCATCTCCCACCCCATTTCCTTGTCCTCGCACACTGAACACTCAGAAAGCAAGTTTGCCCTGCATAGTGTGCGTTTCTCGTCCACAGGTTACGGTCGAAAGCCAGTTGCAGTCTCATCATCATATCTGTATCAGCTCAGAGTATTGCTGACGTGATCAAAGGAGATCGTGCTGTCATTTGCAGGAGAGGAGGTGATGGCAATCAACGCGCAGCCAAACTGAGAACGATGCAAAGGCCTCAAGACCTACTGAAGGAAGTTCTAATAAAGAGAGGGAGATGGACAACATGTCTACCACAAACAAAAGGCTTTTCGCCCTGAGCGTGATGGTGATAGCTCTGAGCCTTTTGGCTAACACCGTCATCTTCAGCACCCCTCGTGCCACGGCGCAGGGATCGGGAGTCGTGCGCATTGGATCGTGGGATAGCGGTGCCGCTCTGGAGCCGTTCAACAACGCGATCAAGTCGTTTGAGGAAAAGTACCCCGACATCGACGTGCAACTGGAGTCCGTGCCCCAGGAATACGGCACGAAGCTGCTGGCCCAGATCGCAGCCGGAACCGCTCCGGATGTCATTCAGGTGGGCGATGGTGACGTAGCCCGCTACGTCCGTGAAGGCATTGTCGAGCCGCTCGATCCCTACATCAATGGTGACAACCCGCTGGATATGAGCGTGTTCTATCCCGGTGTAGCGTCGTTCGGCCAGGTAGGCGGTGTCACCTACTTCCTGACCAAGGACTACAGCCCGCTCGTGCTCTACTATAATAAGGACATGTTCGACGAAGCGGGTCTGGAGTATCCGAACGAGAACTGGACCTGGGACGACCTGTTGAACGCCGCCCAGAAGCTGACCACCAAGGATCGCTGGGGCATTCAGCTCCCCGGTCACTGGGGCGACTGGCTGTGGCATCGCGGTATTCAGCCCATCCTGGTGCAGAACGGCGCGACGATGATCAGCGAAGACGGCCTGACGGTTCAGGGCTACCTGAACAGCGAAGCGACCGTAGCCGCGCTCCAGTGGTACGTTGACTTGTTCAAGAAGTACAAGGTAGCCCCCACGCGCGACGATGTGGATGCCTACGCGGGCGCCAACCTGTTCACCAGTGGCGTGGTGGCCATGCAGTGGACCGGGCGCTGGCCGCTGAAAGACTACAAGGCCGTCGAAGGCTTCAACTTCGGCACCGCGGGTCTTCCGGCGGGTCCGGCGGGCAAGGGCAACGTGCTGTGCTGGGCTGGCTTTGCCATCAATGCCGACAGCAAGAACAAGGAAGCAGCCTGGACGTTCCTGAAGTACATCGCCGCCGAGGATGGCGCGAAGGAATTCGCCAACTATGCCCTCACCGCCGTGCGTCCGATCGCCGAGGCACAGGGGCTGACGACGGATCCCTATGATGCGCCGATCATGGAAGACCTGGCCAATGTGGCGCAGATCCCCGAATTCCTGACCCCCTACTTCAACGAGTGCGTCCTTGAGCCGTTCCGCCAGAACCTGGAGAAGGTCTTCCTGGAGGACAAGCCGGTCCAGCAAGCCATGGACGACGCGGCTGCCGCCGGTCAGGCCTGCCTGGACGAGAAGAACGCCCAGTAAGACAGAATTGTCCGGTGATATGCTGAGGCGGGCCACCCTGGTCCGCCTCAGTCTTGCGAATGCAGGGGAGAACTCTCATGACAGCTACCGCCTCCATCGCTCCACCCAAACCATTCTGGACGGCTAGAAGACGCGAAACCCTCACCTTCTACCTGGTGATCGCGCCCTGGCTGATCGGCTTCGTCTTGTTCACAGTGGGTCCCGTCGCGTACTCGCTTTATATCAGCTTTACGGATTGGAATATGCTTAGAGACCCGGCATGGGTGGGCCTGGATAATTACCGCACCCTGTTGAAGGACCCTGATATCGGCCATTCACTCTGGGTAACGACCAAATACACCATTGTCAGCGTCCCCCTGCGACTGGTTGTCGCGCTGTTCCTGGCCATCTTGCTCAACGAAGCAACCATGCTGGTAGGGTTCTTCCGCACAGCGTTCTATCTGCCGGGGGTAGTGGCAAGCGTGGCAGTCGCTGTGCTGTGGCAGTGGTTACTCAACCCCCGTTTTGGCCCGTTCAACAAGATGCTCGCGGTGTTTGGCATCACCGGCCCCAGATGGTTCAACGATCCCGATTGGGCGTTGTGGGGCCTGGTGATCATGAGCACCTGGAACGTGGGCGGCGAGATGTTGATCTTCCTGGCCGGTCTGAAAGGCATTCCCGGCATTCTATACGAAGCGGCAGAGATCGACGGGGCCAACCGCCTGCAGCGCTTCATACGTATCACCTTGCCGATGCTCAGCCCGACGATCTTCTTCAACCTGGTCATGTCGGTGATCGGCTCGTTCCAGACGTTCGACGGCGCGTTCGTGATCTCGACCGCTCGCGCAGGCGACCTGGGGTCTCCGCTGAAATCCACACTGTTCTATATGCTCTATCTCTATAAGAGCGCCTTCACCTGGCTGAAGATGGGTTACGCGGCAGCGATGGCGTGGCTTTTGTTCCTCGTCATCGTGACCATCACTTTTTTGATCAACCGCTGGTCTCGTCGTTGGGTGTTCTATGGCAGCTAACTGGAGAGACCGCTGATGGACGTCAAGAGTATACAGTTCCAGACCAACCCGGTAGCCCTCTTCTGGCGCGAACACCAGATCGGCTCCCTGCTGTACCGTCTGATCATCTATGGCCTGCTGATCGGCCTCTCCCTGTTGTTCCTCTTTCCGTTCTTTTGGATGATTCTGTCGGCGCTGAAACCGGAATATCAGATTTACATGTGGCCTCCCAAGTGGATTCCTGACCCGATTCAATGGTCGAACTTCAAAGACGTGTTCACCCACCCCTATCTTCCCTTTGCGACATTCGTCAAGAACACGATGATCCTGGAAGTGGGGATGATTACCGGGCGTTTGCTCTCGTGCACACTGGTCGCGTATGGGTTCGCACGGCTGAATGCGCCGGGCAAGGATATTCTCTTCGGCATCGTCCTGGCGACCCTGATGATCCCCAATGCCGTGTTGCTGATTCCGCGCTTCATCCTCTACAGTGAATTGGGCTGGATCAACACCTTCAAACCGCTGATCGTGCCGGCCTGGTTTGGCGAAGCCTATGCCATCTTCCTGATGCGCCAGTTCTTCCGCACCATCCCGAAAGAGCTTGAGGAATCCGCTGTCGTAGACGGAGCGAACACGCTGCAGATCATCTTTCGCATCATTGTGCCCTTGAGCCTGCCCGTGCTGACGGTGATCGCTATTCTGAGTTTCAAAGACATCTGGAACGACTTCATGGGGCCGTTGCTCTACCTCAATGAGCAGTCGAAGCTCACCGTGTCGGTGGGCCTGGCTTACCTCAACGGTCAGTTCGACACGCAGATGAACCTGCTCATGGCCGCTTCGGTAACCCTCATGATGCCGACACTGATTCTGTTCTTCATCGCCCAACGGGCGTTTGTGCAGGGTATCACTATGACCGGACTGAAGGGCTAGCGCTGTGCAACTACCAAGCAACTACTATCACTGCTTTCTGGGAAACGGTCTCGACGCCGTGCTGATTGGGCCGACAGGCTCGATGGTGCCAGACAAGATCGTCGTTGACCGCTGCAACTGGTACAAATCCAATCGCTACTATCCTGAAGATCGGTTGGTACAGGTAGCCGGACGTTGGCCGCTGGATAAACCGCTGGAGCACGCCGAAGGCTCAGGCTGGTATGAGATTGCCCCTCTGGGGCGCACCTGGTATCACCTCCTGTTCGAGGGGCAACAACTGACGCTCCAGGCCAGCACTCAGCGGTTCGTCCCCCAAGAAGGCACGCTGTACACGGCGCTGGACTACGGCCCAGTCAAAGGCGAAGCCGTCACCTGGCTGCACGCCAGTCGATCCCTCCTGGTCGAGCAATACACCTTCGATCAGGAGGTTGAATTTCAGGCATGGATGGGGCCAGGGGTATGGGTGGAGGAGGGATGGGACACCGATCCGTTCCGCAGCGTCACCATGGACCCCGCTGCTCCCCAGGGCTACTATGATCTGGACGAAACCCGCGGCATTCTGGCGATGCGGCTGGAGGCGGCCCCTGCCCGGTTTGGCAGTGCAGGACTGGAGCGTATGCTGAGTGCGCGCGGCAGGCGCTTCACCAAGTATTTCGCCATCTGGGATGATCGCCAGGGGCCGCTGGACACGGCAGAGCTGGATCGCCAGATTGCGCTGGGCTACGAGGCCCTGCGCGCCGAACACCTGGCTTTCTGGCGGGCCTATTTCGCCGCGTCACATATCCAGATTCCCGACGCGCAGTTCCAATACTTCTACGACGCCAGCATGTATCATCTCAAAGCGATGCAGAGCCGCGAGTCCGGTGGACTGCCCGTGAATAATCTGCGGCGCACCTGGTCATCGCATATCTTCTGGGATTCGTACTTTCTGCAACGGGCGCTGCTGGAAGCGAACCATCGTCACGAGGCGCTCGAAGGCTGTCGCTTCTTCCAACGCACGATTGATCACGCGCGCCGCCATGCCCAAGAAGAGTTCGGTTGCGAGGGCCTGAAATGGGACTGGGAAATCACTCACGACGGGCGGAAAGCCTACGGCGCGCTGTTGCACCAGAAATTCCAGATTCACAATAACGCCTCCTACGCCAACCAGATTTGGGGCTACTACGAGCACACCCTCGATGAGGCCATGTTGCGCGAGTTCTTCCCTATCCTGGAAGGGCTTGCGCAGTTTTACCTGACCTGCATCGTGCAAGATACAGGAGATGCTCTGGAAATTGGCTATCAGGTAGGCGTGCACGAAAGTCCCATCAAGGTCCGTAATGATGGCACCAACCTGGCGGGGACTATCGCTATCCTGCGGCACGCCGTCACGGCAGCGCATTTGTTGGGCTATGATTCTCCGCTGATCCGTCGCTGCGCGGAGGCGATCCCCCGCTTGATGAAGACCATGGATGGGTTGTACAACGGGCGCTACTTCATGGCCTCCAACGACAGCGACGCCCTCAACATGAGCTCGATCGCGCCGATCTACCCCATGCGGGTCATTGACAGCCTGGACAGCCGGGCTATCAGCACGGTTCAGGCCTTCCTGGAGAGATACCGGGGACGCATCGTGGGGCATGGCGGCAATGAGAGCGGCTTTCCCTGGGCCGCGGGGGTGCTGGCGACTATCTGTGCGCTGCAAGGGCAGGGCGACCTGGCCTGGCAGGTCATCGAGTCGACGCGGCCCACCATCTGCACCTTCGGTGGCATGACCGAAGTCATGCAGGATAATGAGTGGAATATGCAATACTTTGGCACGGCGCAGGCGGCGGTCTGCACGGCGCTCCATCATCTGTTGTTGCAGAGCAAGGGCAACGAAGTTCGCCTTTTCCCGGCCTTGCCAACGGCGTGGGAATGCGCCAGCTTCGAGAACCTGCTCGCTGCAGGTCTCAGCGTGACGGCAACATGGCAGGCGGGCGCTGGTATCGCCTGCACGGTGAAAAATATCACGGCGATCAGGCTGAGCCGGCGCATCCGCTTCGGCGAGCGCTTCGCCGATGTCACCCTGGAACCGGGTGAAGAGAGTCGGGTATGGTGAGTGATATGCGCGCTACACGCCAACACCGGTCAGTCGTTGCCGTCGTCCTGCTGGTCTCCAGCGCCGGGCTGGTCTTTGAGATCGCGCTGACTCGCCTGTTTTCGCTTTTCTTCCAATACCACTACGCCTTCCTGGCCGTCTCGCTGGCTGTGCTCGGCATCAGCCTGGGCGCAGCCGGCGGACAACTCCTCGCTCCCGCCCGATCGGATAGCGTGTTCTTCAGACGACTGTTGGGGGTGCTGATTGCGCTCAGCCTGGCTTTTTCGCTGGCAGCCATGGGGATAGCCTGGCTGCCGACAGCCAGCTCGGTGCTGCCGCGCGCCCTCATCGCCCTGGTGCCCTTTGTCTTGCTGGGCTTGTTTGCCGCACTCGTCTTCGAGCGCCTGTCGCACATCAGCGGCCTGCTCTACGGAGCCGACCTGATCGGGGCAGCCCTGGGGGTCGGGCTTGTCTTGTGGCTCCTGAGCCTGTCGAGCGCATTTACCATTGTGCTCCTGCTGGGCGCACTGATCGGTGCCGCAGCGCTGGCGCTGGTATATTTCACCGCGTCCAGCGGCCCAGACCGACGGTACCTGATCGGCGCAGGGGTGGCGTGCGTCGCTGGGCTGGCTCTGCTGGTGATCAACCTCGCCTGGAGTTCGGTTGACTTCGATCCGGCCCGCCTGAAGGACGCCCCGCGCGACAAGACGATGCTCACCATCCTCAACGATCCGGCGCAAGACGCCCGCATCGTGCGCACCGCCTGGAGTCCGCTTGCGCGCGTTGATGTGGTGGAGACCAACGATGCGGGGGCGCGCTTCGTTTTCGCGGACGGCGGGGCGGGCAGCTACATGATTCGCTATGACGGGGACCTCGCTTCCGTAGAATACCTGAAGAACTCGATCGAATATCTGCCCTTCGCGGTGAGCGCAACCGAAGACACATTGATCCTCGGCGCTGGCGCTGGCAAAGATGTGCTCCTGGCCCTGCTGGCCGATGCCAAAACGATCACCGCGGTTGAAATCAATCCGGCGATTGTGAACGTCACGCGAGAATATGCCAGCTACAACGGGCATATCTTCGACCTGCCTCAGGTGGAGTTGGTGGAAAGCGATGCCCGCCTGTTTGTCGAGCGCTCGGAGAGGCAATTCGACCTGATCTACCTGAACCTGGTCTACACCCAGGCCGCCGGAGCAAGCAGCCAACCGCTCGTTGAAAACTACGTGTTCACCTGGCAGGCGTTCGAAGCGTACTTCAAGCGTCTGAAGCCGGGCGGCCAACTCGCCATCGTCACGCACAACGCCCTGGAGGGCAGCCGAGCCGCGCTCTCGGCCCTCAAAGCGTTCGACCAGATGGGGATTCCACCGACGCAGGCGCTGGATCACCTGGTGATCTGGATGTATCCGGCACCCGATCCAACCCAGCGTATGAGTGTCTTGCTGATTGGCAAGCAGCCCCTCAGCGACGAGACTCTGGAGCAACTCAAAGAAGTCGCGCAGCAGCAAGGCATGCGGCCTCTGTATTATCCCAGGGTCAATGAGCTGGTGTTCATGCCCCTGCGCAACGGCACTTCCCTGGACGACTTCGTGAACGTGGACGCAGAGTACGATCTCAGCCCCACCAGCGACGATCGGCCCTACTTCTTCCACCTGGATTTCGGCCTGCCACGTCCCATCCAATCGGCCCTCATCACCACGGCGATTTTCGCTGGCGGCCTGTTCGTGGCCGGCCTGTTGCTGGTAGCGCCCGGCAAGGAGGAAGGAGGGCTGCCGTCCTGGATCGTCATGATCACCTACGCCGCGCTGATCGGTACCGGCTTCATGCTGGTCGAAGTCTCGCTGATCCAGCGCTTTCAGCTTCTACTGGGCTATCCCGTGCTGGCCCTCGCCGCGGTCTTGGGAACTCTGCTTCTGGCAGGAGGAGTGGGAAGCCTGATCAGCCAGCGTTGGCGGCTGACCAGCCTGCGCAGTCGCGTCAGCCTGATCGCCCTGTGGATCGGCGCGCTGGCGCTCGTGTATCGCTTCACCCTCCCCCCCATCACCAGAGAGGCCCTGGACGCACCCGTTGCGGCGCGGCTGGGCGTGGTCATGGCTCTGGTTGCTCTGCTGGGCATCCCCATGGGAATACCCTTTGCCAGCCTGCTGCGCCTGGCCGGACAATACCGTCAGCGCGTGGCGCTGCTGTGGGCCATCAACGGGGCCTTCTCGGTGCTGGGGTCGGCGCTGGCAGTAGTTCTCTCCATGACCTCAGGCTTCAGTTGGGCGCTGACCGGGGGAGCAGTGCTCTATCTGTTGCTGGCCGGCTTCCTGCAAGCCAGGGTCAAGCTGGTGCATGACCGGCCATAGCCTGGATCACCCAGCGAATACTGGCACGGATTGACCCAGGCGCTCAGTATCAGGAAGGATGGCAGGCCATGTCACGGCGCGGAGATGCGGGTACGTTCCAGGACATCCTGCTCGGAGCCTACTACGATCTCATCTCCCTGATCCTGGTGAATATCATCTGGTTTCTGCTGACCCTACCGGTTGTCACGGCCATTCCCGCCCTGGGAGGGCTGTACTACGCCACCAATCGCCTGGCGCACCAGACGCCCGCTGACTGGCGGACGTTCCTGGAAGGTTTCCGCGCACATTTCTGGCTAAGCTGGCGCTGGGGACTGATGAACGTGGCGAGCTTTGGGATCCTGGGAAGCAGCCTCTGGTTTTACTCTCAGGTTGATGCTGCCTGGGCGGAATGGGTACACGCCTTGATGATCGGCTTGCTGCTATGGTGGTTCATGATCCAGGTGTTGACGTATCCGTTTCTCCTCGAACAGACGGACCGTCGCCTGCCTGTCGCTCTGCGCAACAGCCTGGTGATGCTGGTACGCCGACCGCTGTTCACCGTGCTGACTGGCGTCAGCATCGGCATGCTCATCCTGCTATCCGTCTACTTCATGCGCCCTGCCTGGATTTTCATCACAGGGAGTCTTTGCGCGTACCTGGCCAACCGCGCTGTCATCAACACCATCAGCAAGATGCAAGACCAGAGCGCGACAGGCAGGAATAATCAGTAATTATGCTGATCATAGTTTGAGAAAGCGCCTGAAATGGCGACGAATAGGCAGGCGGGGCAAATAAGTGTAAGTGAGAGAAAACCCTACCGCGTCGTTCGCTCGGAGCCGCGTCCCCGGCCTGAGTTCTTCCAGCTTGACCGCGCCTGTTACCTCCAGGCTCGGTCACGGGTACACGCCCGACATCCTTTTGGGCCAGGCGGCACGCTCAACCGTGCCAGTCCCCCACATTCGTTGCCAATAATTGTTGGGGGTACACCCTATCTTCTCAGACCGATGCTGCCCGCAACATAGCCAGGCGCTTGGGAAAGCCCGACGTTTTACGGGCCAGGCGTACATTCATGCGGGCGCGTTGACGCACATCTCGCTCACCGCTTCCCAATAACGCTCGCAGTGAGCGTGTTTTCAGGGAATCTCGATCACGATCTTGCCAAAATGCTGTCCGGCTTCCAGCAGGCGGTGTCCCTGATGAATCTGGCTGAGCGGCAGGACCGTATCTATCACGGGCGACAGGTGACCCGCTTCCACCAGCGACAGCGCAGCGGCCAGGTCCTGGTAAGTGCCGCCATTTGAGCCGAGAATCCGCAATTGCCGGTGATAGATCTGCGTGATATCCAGCGCGAAAGTCGTGCCCGAATGCGATCCGCAGGGCACCAGCCTGCCGCCGCGCGCCAGGGCGCGTAGCGACTGCGCCCACGTCGCGCCGCCTACGTTGTCCTGCACCAGGTCTACCCCTCGCCCGCCGGTCGCTTCCAGCACCGCCTGCACCCAGTCCTGCTCGCGGTAGTTGAACACCTGATCAGCGCCAAGCTGCAGGGCACGCGCGGCCTTGTCCGGCGTTGAGGTGGTGGTGAACACGCGCGCGCCCGCCTGACGGGCGATCTGAATGCCCATAGAGGCCACGCCACCACCCGCACCGAGGATCAGTACGTGCTCGCCCACGCGGAGCTGTCCCACCGTGATCAGCATATGCCAGGCGGTCATGGCCACCACCGGCAATGCCGCCGCTTCCACAAACGACAGGCGGCGCGGTTTGGGGAGCAGGTTCTCAGCGGGGACGACGGTGTATTCGGCCAGGCCGCCGTTCAGGTGTTCGCCAATGATGCGGTGCTGCGGGCAGATGGTCGGCTCGCCCCGCCGACAGTACTCGCATACTCCGCAGGTGACCAGAGGGTAGACCAGCACCTCATCGCCTTCGTGCCAACCCGTCACTGCCCCGCCGAGAGCATCAACGACGCCGCAGATGTCGCCTCCTCCAATCAACGGTAGCGGTATCTCGCCGAACTTAGGCCCCTGGCGAATCCCTACATCCAGCCAGTTGAGCGCACAGGCGCGCACGCGCAGGCGCACTTCGTGCGGGCCTGGCTCCGGGATGGGCACTTCTTGCAGTTGGATGGCGTCCAGGTCACCGTGTCGTTGTAGTACGGCGGCGGTCATGGTGGTCATGAGGCGCGCTCCTCCACCGCCTCGGCGAGGCGGGGTGAACTGGCGTGTTCCCCGTAGAGATGGCACAGCACCTGATGTTCTTCGCTCACCTGAATGACCGGCGGGAAGACAGTCCGACAGACCTGCATGGCTTCGGGGCACCGCTCCACAAAGGGGCAGCCCACCGCCTGCCGTGTGGGATGGGGCACGCCTTCCTGAATGCGCAGGGGCGGGTTGGGGAGGGCGGGGTCTGGCACGGGCACGGCGGAGATCAGTGCCTGGGTGTAGGGATGGCGCGGCTGACTGATGATGTCGCGGGCCGGCCCAATCTCGACCAGGTGCCCCAGATACATGATGGCAATCCGTTCGCAGGTGTATTGTAGCAACGAAAGGTCGTGCGAGATGTAGAGGGTGGTCAATCCCATCTCGCGGGCAAGCCCCTTCATGGTGTTGAGAATTCCGGCTCGCACCGACACGTCCAGCATGGACACTGGCTCGTCGGCAATCAGCAGATCGGGGCGGAGCACCAGCGCCCGCGCCAGCACGACACGCTGAAGCTGACCACCGGAGAGCTGATGAGGATATTTGTCCAGGAAAGCCTCGGCAGGGCGCAGGTTGACATATTCCAGCGTTTCGATGATGCGAGCCAACCGTTGCGTCTTGTCGCGCCAGCCGTGAATGAGGAGCGGTTCGGCCAGCGACCGATAGAGCGTGAAACGCGGGTTGAGGGCCTCGAAGGGGTTCTGGAACATCAATTGCACCCGCCGCCGGAACTCTTTCAGCCGCGACCGTGGCAACGCAGACGTATCCTGCCCGTCGAATAGAATCTGCCCATCGCTTGGCTCCAGCAATTTGACCAGCAGCTTGCCCGTGGTAGTCTTGCCACAGCCGGACTCGCCGGCCAGCCCCAGACTTTCGCCGCGCCGCAGCATGAACGACACCCGGTTGACGGCGTACACCGTCTGTGGCTTTTGGCCGCGCAACAGCCCGGCCAACCCTCCGCCGATGTGATAGCGTTTGGAGAGCTGACGCACCTCGACCAGGGGGTGCCCTTCGGCTTTCCCCTTCGAGTTCGACGAAAACGGCGTTTCGCCCTGGAGACTGGCCAGCGCGACAGGGTGTTCGTGTCCCCCATTGCCGTTGACTACCTGGCGGGCCGCTTCGGTTTTCAGCCAGATCAGCGGGTCCCCCGCCCGCTGACGCAGACTGTCCATCTCCTGTGCCCGCAGACACGCCGCCCGGTGATTGGGCGCGATCTCCTCCAGCACCGGAGCGACTTCCTTACAGCGTGCTTCGACAAAGGGACACCGCTCGGCAAAGCGACATGCCTGCGGGGGATGGTGCAGGTCGGGGGGATAGCCTTCGATCGAGATCAGGTACTCCTTGGGCCGCACCAGGTGAGGAAATGCATGTTGCAGACCCAGGCTATAGGGATGGCCTGGCGTGGCGAAGAACGCCTCCGCCGAGGCTTGCTCGACCATCTGTCCGGCGTACATCACAGCAACCGTGTCGCACAACTGCGCCACGACAGAAATATCGTGCGTGATGAGCAAAATGGTCAGGTTCAGCTCGTGTTCAAGCTGCCGGAGCACTTCCAACACCTGATGCTGCACGATCACATCCAGCGCTGTCACCGGTTCGTCGGCGATGAGCAGGCTCGGTTGCAAGGCCAGGGCCATGGCGATCACCGCCCGCTGCTTCATCCCACCCGAAAACTCATGCGGATAGTTGGCAAGCCGCGCCGGATCAAGCCCCACCATTTCGAATAGCTCCACGGCCCGCCGACGCGCTGCAGCGCGATCCAGCTTGCCACGGACGGTCAGGATTTCCTCAAGCTGACGACCCACGCGATGCACCGGATTCAGTGAATCCATGGAAGCCTGGGGGATCATGGCGATCTCGCGCCAGCGCAGTTGCCGCATCTCGCGTTCCGAGAGTGTCAGCAGGTCGCGGCCTTTGAAGAGAATCTGGCCGGATGTGATTTTGCCGTTGCGCGGCAACACGCGAATCAGGGCGCGCAACAGGGTCGTCTTGCCGCACCCGGATTCCCCAATGATCCCCAGGTGCTGCGTCTGGTGCATGTCAAAGGAAACCCGGTCTACCGCCTGCACGATGCCCTGATGAGTCCGATAGATCACGCTCAGGTCGCGGATTTCAAGCAGTGTCATGGTCCAGGTCTTCTCCGTCCTATCGAGCGCGCCCGAAGGCTGGTTTACTGTCGGCGCAGCCGTGGGAAGAGAATCTCTTCATAGCCACGGCCAATGAAAAAGCCCGCCATCACCGTCAGCATGATGCACACCCCTGGCGGGATGAACCAGTAGAACGCGCCGCGCGATAGCGCCTGCGACAAAAAGGCATCCTGGAGCATATAGCCCCAACTGACCACGTTGGGGTCGCCAAACCCCAGAAAGCTCACACTGGCTTCGGTGAGGATCGCCCAGCCAATGGCCAGCGAGCCATAGAGAAAAGTGAGCGGCAGGATGCTGGGGGCAATGTACAGGAAGACAATGCGCAGATGGCTTGCGCCCGACACTTTGGCCGCGCTGACGAACGCCTGCTCGCGGATCACCAGCACCTGGGCGCGGATCACGCGGCTGCTGTCGCGCCACAGCAGCACGGCCATCGCCAGGACGACGTTCCAGATGCTGGGGTCGAGAAAGGCGGAGAGCACGATGATGAACGGCAGGAAGGGAATGCCAAAGGCGACGTCGGCCAGGCGCATCAACACGGCGTCTACCCAGCCTCCGAAATAGCCCGCCAGCAGCCCCACCAGTGTGCCCAGCAGCGAGACAGCCACTGCCGCCGAGAACCCCACCAGCAGGGCGGGACGCGCACCGTAGACGAGCTGTGAGAAAATATCGCGCCCCAGGTTGGTGGTGCCCAGCAGGAACTGATCGGATGGCTTTTTGTTCGAGAGCCAGATGCCGTCCTGCTCGACCACTTGCGTTGGCCCATAGGGGGCGATCAGCGGGGCGAAGATCGCCACCACCATGAAGAAAAGCAGAATGACCAGGCCAACCAGCGCCAGAAAGTCGCGCTGGAAGACTTCGAAATTGGTGCGCACGAATTGCCCCAGCCAGGCGCTGCGCAACTCGCCAGCAGCGACCGCGCGCACCGCAGCTTGATCTACCGGAGTCCCTGTCTCCACGCTACGCCTCCTGCCACTCCCCGGCGCTCACGAAATCCGCGCCTGCTCCGAAGCCCCCACACGGGGATCGAGCAGCCCATACAGGACATCGGCCACAAAATTGAGCACCACGATGATCAGCGCGATCATGAAAAATGCCCCCTGCGCGACCGGGTAGTCCGACGCAGACACAGCGCGCACCAGCAAGCGACCGATGCCCGGCCAGCCGAAGACATTCTCGACGACGACATTGCCCCCAATCGAGTAGCCGATCCCCAGGGTGAGCGCCGTGAGGACGGGCAACAGGGCATTGCGAGCGGCGTGACGGATCATGAGCCGCCAGCGCGAATAGCCGATCAGGCGTCCCATGGTGATGTAGTCCTGATCCAGGATTTCCAGCATGCTGGAGCGCATCAGCAGCAGCGGCAGACCGTGCAGGTAGAAGGCCAGGGTGGCGGTGGGCAAGGCCATATGTTCCCAGAAATCTTTGGAGGTCAGCTTCTGGAACTCGCTCTTGTAGATGGTGCCCGGCGAACTGGTGCCAGACGACGGCAACCAGCGCAGCTCAAAGGCGAAGATGGCCAGCAAGAACATGCCCACCCAGAATTCGGGCGCGGCGCGAGTCATCAGCGTGAAGGTGATGCCCACTTTTTCCAGCAACTGCCCCCGTATGGACGCCAACACGACGCCCCCGATCACGCCGATCACATAGGCCAGGAACAGCGAGGCAAAGCTGAGATAGAGCGTGTTCGGCAACATTTCGGTCACCAGGTCGGCGACGGATTTGCTGTAGAAGAAGGAATCGCCCAGGTCTCCCTGGACCAGGTTGCGCAGGTAGATCGCATATTGCTCATACAGGGGCTTGTCCAGGCCAAAACGCGCGCGCAAGGCCATTTCCTGTTCCTTGGTGAAGCTGGGATCGATGTATGCCACCGTCGGGTCGCCTGGAGCCAGCCGGAACAGGAAGAACAGGATGGTGGCAATAGCCCACAGCACCAGCAGACTTTGCAGCAGGCGGCTGCCAATGTAGAGCATGACTCCACGCCGCACGGTTGACCCTCCTTATCTGTGTTGGGCTGGGGAGAGAGTATGTTCGGTACTCTCTCCCCAGCGATGGTCATGCGCCGCTCTACTCAGCCGGAGAGAGCAGACGCCCGTTGCTATCCCAGGTGTAACCGGCGTCGGCCAGCAACTGCCGCGCCGCCTCGATGTCGTACTCGTACTGCGGCAGATTCGGGTTGTGCCAGTATTTGATCGCTGCCGAAACATACGAGTCAGCCGGAACAGCAAAGCCTTTGTAGATGTTGGCGATGATCGCGTCGCGCGGCAGCACATGGGCCACTGCGCGGCGCAACACCGGATCGTCGAACGGCTCGACGCGCAGGTTGAAGGCGAAGAAGCGGAAACCAAGCTCAGGGCTGGCGAACAGCTCGATGTTGGGGTCGGAGTCTGCCACCTGCTTGAGAATCTCTGCGTCACCTTCCCACTCGCGCAGGAAGTTCAGTTCGCCGGTCTGAATCTGCCCCAGCGCCGATTCCTGGGTGGGGATGATGCGCAGAATCCATTTTTCGGCCTTGGGCGGCTGGAAGTGATCGGGATTGGCCTCCAGGATGACCGACTCGCCGGGCTGCCAGGCCACGAAGCGGTAGGGGCCAGAGCCAATGGGCACTTCTTCCTGGTAGCTCTCGGCGTTGGCGTCGCTACCGGCCAGGTCGGCCAGGATCGGCTCCCAGATATGCTTGGGGATCAGGTTGAGCTTGGCCAGCGAGGCGGTCTCGAAGGCGACCCAGGGCTGGTTGAGCGTGAAGCGCACCGTACGTTCGTCCACAATCTCGATGTTCTCGATGGCAGCCACGAACTTGGCATACATGGGCACTTCGCCGCTCTTGGGCGCTTCGAAGGAGAACTTGACATCCTCCACCGTGACCGGTTGGCCGTCGTGCCACTTCATGCCTTCGCGCAGGGTCACCAGGATGTTCAGATTGTCTTCCCACACCACCGATTCGGCGGCCCAGGGCTGGGGCAGGCCATCCGGCCCGATGCGCATCAGACGATCCCAGATCAGCTCAGTGATGCGCGAGTCCGCGTCGCCGGAGATGTACAGGGGGTTGATCGCCTGAATCTGATCGCCTGTGTTGGTGATGATCGCCTTCTGGTTGCCCAGCGGAGTCAGACCGATCCACGTCCAGAAGTTCTGGACGCCGATCCCCTGCGCATCCACGATCGAGTTCTTGTCCCACACGTCAATGCGCACCAACTGCGGCAGGCTGGGGTGAGCCACATAGATGTAGGGCACGTCGCGGGCGATGATCTCTTGCGCCTTGAAGATCAGCTCGCGGCGCTTTTCGGGATCGGTCTCGGCCCGCTGCGCTTCGGCCAGGGCATCGTATTCGGGGTTGATGTAGCCCACGAAGTTGTAGCCGGACTCTGCCGTATCCGAATGGAAGAGGTTGACCACAAACTCGTCAGGGTCCATACGCTCCGGACGCCCGACCATGCGCCAGGCCGTCATCTGCCAGTTGGTACGCTCATACCACACCAGGTCGGCCTGCTGTTCCCAGGGCATGGCGCGGTGTTCCACGTCCAGGCCCAGTTTGCGCATGTTCTCCACCAGCAGGCGCGTTGATTCGAATTCGATCGGGTCGGCGCCCTGCACGTTAGAGAGCACGACGACCTTAGGAACAGGTTGCCCGCCCTGCGCGACCACACCGCTCGTTCCCAGCGTGCCCAGCAGCAGGACAATTGCCAGCAAAGCGAAAAGGCGTTTGGACTTCATCGTTTTCCTCCTGTCTGTATCGTGTCTGCCAAGACGATAGACTGTCTCTGTCTGGTGTGTCGCTGATCTGTGCGCCCTTGTTTTCCTCCTTATGCTCAGCGTTGCGTGACCTCACGGGAGTGTGTTGAACTGATCCAGAATGAAAATGAGATGCGCGATGCCCTGGTAGAAATCATCCAGGCGGATGTTCTCGTTGGGGGCGTGATTGCGGGAGTTCTCGTTGCCCACACCCACTGACACAGCCGGAATACCGTAGCGCTGGCACAGATCGTACATGGGGCCGCTGCCCGGAATGAGCGGATAGACGACCGGCTCGTGACCGTACACTTCCCGTATCCCGCGGATGATCAGTTGCGCGAAGGGGTGATCGGTGGGCGTGCGGGCCGGATGCAGCGCCGCCGACAGCCTGACGTCAATGTCGCCGAAGCCCTGGCTGGCCAGATATGCCACCAGGCGATCGTATAGCTTGTGCGGGTCCTGGTTGGGCACCAGGCGGAAGTCGAGCTTGCAAC
The DNA here is from genome assembly GCA_034433965.1 of Anaerolineae bacterium. Taxonomy (GTDB): domain Bacteria; phylum Chloroflexota; class Anaerolineae; order Aggregatilineales; family Aggregatilineaceae; genus UBA2029. Next base: position 9,034 of record DAOTZZ010000200.1, on the reverse strand, counting down.
GGGCCTCGTGGGGCAGGACGGTCTTCAGCCCCTCACCGGTGTAGCCCGACTCGATGCCACAGATGTTGCACGTGGGCTGGAAGACGTATTTCTCCAGCAGAGCCGGGCCGGTCAGGTCGTTGATGAAGGCGCGCAGGCCGAGCTGCTGACGGCGCGCGTCCTCGTCAAACGGCATATGGGCCAGGGCATCCAGGTCGGCGGGAGAGGGCGGCAACACGTCATCGTAGAAGCCAGGGATCAGCACGCGATCCTGGCCATCCTTGAGCGTGCCCAGGGCGCGCAGCAGGTGCCAGGCAGCGCTGGGCACGATGGCCGCCCACATCGAATGCAGGTCAACGTTGGCCTGCCGCGCCACCAACTCGACATAGAGAATGCCTTTCAGACCCAGGTAGACTTCGCGGTGTCCCTTCACATCGCAGTAACCGGCTTCCCAGATGCAACCGTCGGCCTGTATCAGGTCCTGGTGCTGTTCGGCGAAACCGGCCAGATGGGGGCTGCCGATCTCCTCTTCGCCTTCGAAGATGAATTTGACATTGACCGGCAACCGACCGCGCGCCTGCAGATAGGCATCTACTGCCGCCAGCCGGGCCACCAGATTTCCCTTGTTGTCGGCCACACCGCGGGCGAAGAAGACGCCATCGCGGATGGTGGGCGTGAAGGGGTCGGACTGCCATTCGTCCAGCGGTTCGGGCGGTTGCACGTCGTAGTGATTGTAGAACGACAGCGTCTTGTCGCCCGTGCCGCCGATCTCGCCGTAGACTACCGGGTAGCCGTCTGTGGCTATCTGGCGCGCGCTGACTCCTATGCCGGTCAGCAATTGCTCGACCAACTGCGCGGTCTCTGCCATGCCCACGTTCTGCGCCGCAATCGAAGGTTGTCCGCAGAGCTGTATCAGCCAGTCCAGATAGACCTCGCGGCGCGCTTCAACAACCCGCAAGATGTCGTCCATCGCCACTCCCCTACAACAGGTGTCTGTCCGCCGGCGGCCAGACGCACACGCCGCCCTGATAGACCGCTTCCACGGCGCGCACGTTGCTGATGTTGTCCAGGGGATCGGCGGAGAGCACTACGAAGTCGGCCAGCTTGCCCGCTTCCAGCGTGCCCAGGTCGTGATCCCAGCGCAGGATACGGGCGTTGTTGCGGGTGACAATGCTCAACGCTTCCAGCGCAGAAAAACCGTGATCTACCAGCAGTTCCAGTTCCCTGGCCATGCTGAAGTGGTGCGGGGCCAGGGGATTGCCGCCCGCATCAGAGCCAGCGCCAATGAACACGCCCTTCGCCCGCGCGATCTCCACCGACTGACGCATTCGTTTGCTGAGCGTATCGAGCACGCTCTCCAGCCGTCTGGCTTCGGCCTGCGCGGCGGGGGGCACGTCCGTCAGATCGGGGTTGGCCACGCCCAATGTCAGCACCAGTGCCGTGCCCCGTTCGACCATCATCTCCGCTGTCTCTTCGTCGAGATACGTGCCGTGTTCGATCGAGTCAACGCCAGCCAGCACGGAATTTTTGATCCCGCCGGTGCCGTGGCAGTGTGTGGCCGTGGTACGCCCCAGCGCATGGGCAGCCTGCACCGCCGCCGCCAGCTCTTCGACCGTGAACTGACTGGCCATCACATCCTGGCCAGGTGTGGCGGCTCCGCCGGTTGCCATGAGTTTGATCGTGTCGGCTCCGGCCTTGATCTGCTCGCGCGCAGCTTTGCGCACTTCGTCGGGGCCGTCGGCTTCGCGGGCAATGAAGTAGCCGTGCCCGCCAGTCATGGCGATCACCTTGCCAGAGGTACGCATCCGCGGCCCGGCAATGAAGCCCGCGTTGATCGCCTTGCGCAGCGACATCTCGACGTAGTCGTGCCCGCCGATGTCGCGCACCGTCGTCGTGCCAGAGGCGAGGATACGGCGCAGCGTTTTGACCGCTTCTAACACGATCAGATCGCGGTCGCGCTTCACCAGTTCCAGCACGCTTTCGCGCCCATTCCAGCAGACGTGCACGTGTGCGTCAATCAGGCCGGGGATGATCGTCCGCCCGGAGACATCTTGCTCAGGCGCGCGGCGAGCTTCGGCGGGCAATGCCGTCGCAGGGCCAACCCAGGCGATACGTCCGTCGCGCACCCATAGCGCCGCATCGTCTATGGGGTCTTTGCCCGTGCCGTCTATCAGGGTGCCATGAGTCAGCACAAGTTCCATTGCGCCCCCCGTTCAGGTGTGGAACAGTTCTGCCGCCGATTTGACTTTGCCGGTCGCCAGTTTGGGCGGCACATGATAGGCGCGGCGCGAATGAGTCAGGCCAGCGCCCACCAACGCCTCGGCGAATTTGAGCGATACCCGCGCCGGATTCAAGAACGGCACGCCCAACTCCTGTCCAGCGGCCTCGGCGATTTCCAGGAACCCCATGCTCATGCAGCCCACGATGAGCACATCCGCCCGATCTTGCTCGATGGCACGGCGTCCCTGTTCCACCGTGGCGCGAATGGTGCGTTCCCGATCGTGGTGCAGTTCCAGCACGGGGATGCCCACTACCCGCACGCTGGTCAGTTTTTCGCCCACGCCCACATTGCGCATCTGTCGCTCAGTGGGAGCGATGACGCTCTCGGTGATGGTGATGATGGAGAAGCGGTGTCCCAACGACGCCGCAACCAGGGCGGTCGCCTCACCAGGGCCGATCACCGGGATAGACACCAGTTCGCGCAGCGCGTCGAGGCCGGGGTCGCCGTAGCAGCCCAGGATGATGGCTTCCCACCCTTCCGCTTCGAGTTCTACCGCGCGCTGCGCCGTGGCGGGAATCGACAGGTATTCCTCATACATGCTCTCGATGGAAGCAGGCCCCTGCGGGACATCCACGATGCCCACCTCGGTGCCGGGACCCGCATATTTCTTGAGCAGGGCACCCCGCCGCGCCAGTTCGGCCTGGCCAGCGGACGAACTGCCCATGGGGCCGGGGACCAGATACATGATCCTCACGTCATTCTCTCCTCAACATTTGCCTCATCGGGCCGGCGTGCGGACCGGGTTCATTGACTTATCTGGGCCAGCGAACGCTGAACGGCTCTGGTCGCCTCCTGGAAAGCCCAGGCGGCCCGGTTGACGCCGCGCACCAGGTGCGTGCGGATGACTCGCCGCTGATGGCCTGTCGCCTCAGCCAGCCGGGTCGCAGGCTCCAGGTCGGGCAGGGGCGGTATCTTGACCGCCGGTTCGGTGCGGAAGCGTCCCTGGCGGGTGAAGTTGATCAGGATCAGCTCGCGCCCCAGCTCCAGGATGGCGTCGTTGAAGGCGCGCACCGCGGGATCGGTGACGCTACGTCCGGCCAGGTCAGGCGCGTGCCCGTACAACACATCCAGAGCCTGGCGCAGTTCTTGGAGCGCCTGGAAGGCGGGGCTGAAGTCCACTTCGTCCTTGGCGGCGGCGGCGTAGGTACTCAGCGTGTCGTGCAGTTCGGCGGCCAGCTTGCGGAAATCGAACGGGTGCAACGGGTTGTTGAGCACGCGCTGCAAAGTGGCCACATAGACGCGCAAATCGCGCATCAGGTTGTCTTTGTCAGCGATCTCCAGGGTGTCGTTCTCGGTGTGCCAGGCGATGTTGCCCCCGCAGCCGCCAACCGGATAGTAGTCTTTCTCTTTGAGCAGTTCCTTGGGCATGGTGGAGAGCAGCATGAAGAAACCGGAAATGCCGATATTGTTGAACGAGTAGTCTCCGGCCTGATGCGGGCGCTCGCCCTGCGCCTGTTTGCCAGTGACTTCGCGGATGGCCTGCACGCAGAAGTCTTCGGTTTCCTTCATCCAGGAAACATCGTAGTACTCGGTTGCCCAGCGACATCCCGGCGAGTCAATGTTGACCTGTGCCACGCAGTTGCGGGCCAGTTCCAGCCCAAAGGTGTCGGCAAACCAGGTCGAACCCGCGTAACGCCCCGTGGAGTGCCCCGGCCACCAGGCGATCTTCAGGCTGCGCGCCAGCCGGTCGCGGTACTTGTGGAACACGCGCGCCAGCTCCAGCAGCGTGGCATTGCCCACTGCGTTGTCGCCGATGCCCACGTCCCAGGAGTCGTAGTGCCCGTGCACCAGCACGAAACGCTCCGGTTCTTGCTGGCCGGTAATCTCGGCTACTACCAGCGGGCAGGGGAACCACCCTTCCTTCAATTCCGTAAACAGGGTGACTTCCAGCTTGCCCGCTGCTTGCAGTTGTTGCAGCAGCGCTTCACCGTCGGGGCGGCTGATCGAGATCACCGGCGTGCGCGGCTGACGGTGCGCGTTGTCCAGGTCTGGCGCACCCCAGATGGTGGTGCAGATGCCCCAGTGAATATCTACGCCGGGGTTGACGTAAATCTGGCCGATAGCGCCCAGTTGCTCGAAAGCACGCACAGGCGCTGGCCCGCCGAAGCCATCCACGATGACGATCTTGCCTTTGACGTCCACGTCTACCGCCGGCGTGATGTCAAACAAGTCAACGCTGCGCGGAGAGTAAAGGCTGGGGATCGCGATCAATTCGCCGGTGAGACCCTGCGGGCCGGTGTTGGCCGAAAAGGCCGGACTCTTGGCGCGGATGGTCTTATCGCCCACTTTCAGCGAAGACTTGACCGGCACGCTCAAGAACAACTCCGGCTCGTAAACTTTGTGCGGAATGCCAAATTCGGTGAGCCGATCGGCGATGTACTGCGCGGCCTTGCGCTCGTCTTCGCTGCCCGATTCGCGCACCAGAGTGGCAAAGTGCTCGATCAATGCCCACGGCACATCCGGCGACAGTTCTGCCAGAAGCGTCTGTTCTAAAGTGGCTTCAACCGCCTGATAGAGCGACTGCATGATAGTTCCTCCTGTGACAAACGTTAGCGCGGCAGGCCCTCAGGCATAGCCGATTCCAGGCTGACGTAGCCGAGGGCGTGCGAGATCTCTTGGGCTGCCTGCTGAACCAACTGGATATAGCGCTGGACACGTTCTGGGGTGAAGCGGTGCGAGGGGCCGGCAATCGAGATCGCTGCCACCACCCGCCCCTGCGCATCGCGGATGGGGGCGGCGATGGAGTGCGCTCCCTGATCCAGCTCGTCTACCACCACGGCGTAGCCCTGCTGGCGAATGCGCGCGAGAGTTTGCTCCAGTTGGTCAGGATCAATGGTCATACCGGGGATGCCCGGTTCCCGCTGAAAGTGCTCGATGAGCGCGCGCCGTTGCGAGTGGGGAAGATGGGCAAACAACACCTTGGGCACGCCTCCGCTATGCAGAGGGGCGCGCCGCCCCACCTGAGCGAACAGGCGGATCGACTGAGGCGATTCGCGGGCGTCCACACAGAGCGCCTCGTAACCGCTGATCACGCCGACGAAAATGCTTTCCCCCGTCTCGGAGACCAGCCAGTCCAGAGTCGCCTGGCAGGCCGCGATCAGGCTGGTCTGGCTGCGGACGTGTTGGGCCAGCTCAAGCAACCCCAGGCCCAGCCGGTAACGCCCCTCCTCGTCGCGCTCGACCAGGTGATGCTTTTCCAGGGTGTAGAGGATGCGAAAGACTTTGTTCTTGACGAAGCCCGAAGCCGCCGTGATCTCGGCGAGCGTCATGCTTTCGCGCTGACCCTGGAGCACTTTCAGGATGTGAATGGCATCTTCCAGGACGGCTACCGTGTAGTCAACCAACGTACTTCTCCAGGATCGTTTTACTCTATATAACGACGTTATAAGAATGTTGAACTATCGTAAAACAAATTTTTGGGCGCTGTCCATGTGACAAATGCACAAATCAGCGGGCCCATGGAAACAGACACGGCTCCTGGGGTGCAAGCAGCGCCCTCAATCTTCTGATCTTTCTGGTGCGGCAGTACATGATGAGCATCCCCTTCGATCTGGACGAGGCCAGGGCTGAATCTTTCTTATGGAAAACTAACAGATAAAAGCATTAGATTCTGCTAGTGAGAGAGGCATAGCAGTAAAGGAGGCAGAGATGCTCGGTTCACTGGCAGAGGCATTAGGGAAGCTGAGCGAGCGGTGTGGGGGCAGCGAGCCACGGCTGAGCCAACCTCGGAGATCACCGAAGGGCGTCTGCTGTTAGAAGAGTTACCGTTGGCGGGCAAGCTGGTGACGCTGGATGCTCTGCATACGCAACGGGAAACCGCGCAGGTGATCCTGGAAAAAGGGGGGCCTACTTGATGGTTGTCAAAGACAACCAACCGGGCTTACTGGCCGATGTGCGCACCCTGTTCAACCGTCCGCCAGGCCCAGGGCAGGACTTGCGCACCGTGCGACAGGTCAGCAAAGGCCATGGACGCCTGGAAATCCGCACCCTATCGGCCAGTGTCGACCTCAACGGCTATGTCCAGTGGCCAGGCGTCCACCAAAGGCTGCGTCTTGAACGCCAGACCTATGACCTGGCCTCAGGCAAACAGACGCGCCAGGTCAACTATGCTTTACTCAGCTTGGCCCCCGACCAGCTCGACTTGCTGACGGTGCTGAAGCGCTGGCGAGCGCATTGGCACATTGAAAACAAACTCCACTGGGCGCGCGATGTCGTGATGCGCGAAGACGCTTGTCGGGTGCGGCGCGGTCAGGCTCCGGCGGTGTTGGCCGCCTTGCGTAATGCCGTCATCACCCTGGTCAAAGCATTCGGCTTCCCCAGCTTGACCCATGCCCGTCGCCATTTCGCCCTTCACTTACATCGCGCTCTGTCCATTGTATGTTGAACGTTAGAATGATTCGGCCCTGATCCCTGACTTCTGCCTGTTGGTAGGGTGTGGCAAAGCTGCTACAATTCAGATTGATGAGCTGTTCCCATGGCCGTAGGCGTCGTAGCATCGTCGAGATTTCGGAAAAGGGTTGGATCATGGCCGAGCTTGAGTGGGAAAAAGAAAACGTTTTGCTGGAAGGCCGCAAGGCTGCCAAACGTTCCGGTCGTTGGAAGTTCCTCATCGTGGGCATCGCCATCCTGGGCGCGATCGCCTATCTGCTCTTTTCGAGCACGCTAATCGGCGCTCGCTATTACGTCACCGTGGACGATCTGCTCAGCGATCCGGATATGCTTGGCAAGACGGTGCGCGTGTCGGGCGCGGTGGACGGTGACCCCATCTTCAACCAGGAGACGCACGAGCTACGCTTCGTCATCGCCAACATTCCCAACGACAACGACACCATTCGCAAGATGGGCGGCCTGGCCAAAGTGCTCTATATGGCCGTGAACGATCCCAACGCCACGCGCCTGCAGGTGGTGGCCTACGATACTGACATTCCCGACCTGCTGCAGCACGAGGCACAGGCGATCATGTCGGGCAAGCTGCAGAAGGTAGACGGGCAGTACATCTTCTACGCCGAAGAGATCACCCTCAAATGCCCGACCAAGTACCAGGAAGACGTGCCCAATCAGGTCGAATCTTGAGGCATGCCTGACAGACGCCCCACCCTCGCTCTCAGCGCCGGACCCCTCCGGCGCATTTTTTCGGCGTGGTTGCGCTATCAGTGCTTGGGAGTGCGTGCAAAGGTTGTCGGCGACTTTGGTTCACCTGATGGCCCTCATCCCCCGACTCCTTCTCCTGCGCGGGCCAAGGGAGTGTACGTACGAGCGCAAACCAGTCCCCTCGCCCCGCGACGCAGTCGCGAGGGAGAGAGGCAGCAGAGTACAGCAAACTGTCTGACGCATGGCACGCACTCGTGCTTGGAGACAAATGGCTCCTCCTGGTTATAATCTTCGGTGTAGGCTGGAAACGCCTGTTATCAGCAATGCCAATCTTCGCCCATTTTGCGGCCATTGATCATACCGCCAAATGTGGCGGGGTTTGCCGGACTGACATATTATTATGCTGGTTTTGAGAGAAAATCAGACGCCCAGAAGCAAACAGGCAGCGAGCGCGGCAGACAATGGCCGAGGCCCGGCAGGGGGGTGCCTGCGGCAGTGGCTCACAGCGCCTGCTGCCTGCGTTTGTCTACCAGACTGACCCGTGTCCGCGCTGGAGTTAAAGGGAGCACAACGCCATGATCGCTGAAGTCGGCCTCATTACCACTGGATTGGCGTTCGTTGCGGCGGTCTATGCGCTGATCGCGGCGCTAGCCGGAGCACAGTTGCGCCGCGACCGCTGGGTGCTCAGCGCCCGTAACGCGGCCCTCACCACTTTTCCGTTGCTGTCGGTGGCCAACCTGGCGCTAATATACGCCTTGCTCAATCACGAGTTCAGCATCGCCTACGTCTGGCAGACCTCCAGCCTGGACACGCCCCGCTTCTATCTGGTCACCGGCCTGTGGGGCAGTCAGGCGGGTTCGCTACTCTTCTGGTCGTGGCTGATGAGCGCCTTCACCTTTGCCGCGCTGCTGCTGAACTGGCAGTCGGAGCGCCGCCTGATGCCTGTTGTGATTGTGGTGACCATGGCGACGCTCGGTTTTTTCCTGATCCTCAACAACTTCATCGAGAATCCCTTCGAGCGCTACTGGGAACTGCCCAGCGGGCGGATCGAGCCAGCCCTCTTCCCCCCCACCGATGGCGCGCAGGTCTTTCATCCCGCCGATGGGCAGGGTCTTAATCCTCTGCTGCGACACTTTGGTATGGTCTTCCACCCGCCCATGCTCTACCTGGGCTTTGTGGGCTTCACCATTCCCTTCGCTTTCGCCATCGCCGCCCTGGTGACCGGACAACTTGGCTCCGGCTGGCTGCGGGCAACGCGCCGCTGGGCGCTGGTGGCCTGGTTGTTCCTCAGCCTGGGTCTGTTGTTGGGCGGGCGCTGGGCCTACGATGTGCTCGGCTGGGGCGGCTACTGGGGCTGGGACCCGGTGGAGAATGCCGCCCTGTTGCCCTGGCTGACCGGAACAGCTTTTCTGCACAGCGCTGTGGTGCAGGAAAAGCGGGGAATGCTCAAGTTCTGGAACATGTTGCTGATCATCCTCACCTATCTGCTGGTGGTGTTGGGGACATTCGCCACACGCAGCGGCGTCGTCAGCAGCGTGCATTCGTTCGCCGAATCCGAAATAGGCCGCCCCATGTTCGCCTTCCTGGCCCTGGCGATGATCGGCAGCTTCGCCTTGCTCTCCTGGCGGCAGCAACGCGGCGATCTGCGCGGCGCGAACGAACTGGACTCGCTGGTCAGCCGCG
>DAOTZZ010000199.1:0-5875 GCA_034433965.1 Anaerolineae bacterium | reverse complement strand
ATCATCGGCATCGAGTGCCTGCACCCGTGCGATGAAGCGTCGTTCTGCAAAGACATGGGCACGCTAACCGCCCCGCCTGTCTACGACCTGCATATGACCGATGCCGGTGACTTCTATTTCGTGGACACCGGCACCGAAAAGGGCGAGCGGTTGCTGCTGGATCATGTCTACGTCAAGATGGCCGAAAAGGAAGATATCCAGAAACTCGGCCAGATTCTGTCGTCCAAGTGGCCGCGTTTCCGGATGCGCCTGAAGATGAGCCGCGATCAGACGCCCGCCTTGCTCACTCTGGGCTACCAGGCCAAACTGTGGCAGGAACTGGGCGAACGCTGCCTGGCCTGCGGATCGTGCACCAATGTGTGCCCTACCTGCTTCTGCTTCGACGTGATCGACGAGAACGACATCACCCTGCAGAACGGCGAGCGCGTGCGCGTGTGGGACTCCTGCCAGCTCTACGAGTTCGCGTTGGTGGCGGGCGGACACAACTTCCGCGAGAGCAAGGCTTCGCGCGTGCGTCACCGCCTGATGCGCAAGGGCAAGTACATCAAACAGGTGCACGGCCTGATCGGCTGCACAGGCTGCGGGCGTTGCGAACGAGCTTGCCTGGTGCATATCACCATTCCTGGCACGCTGAACGCGCTGCACGACGAAATGCAGCTCGAGCCGGGCGTATAGGAGAGGCGCGCGATGTTGCATTTGCACGAAAACCTCAAGACGACCACAACGCCGCTGCGCTACGACGGTCACACCTCGGTCTTCCTGCCGGCGGTGGCCACCATCGAAGACGTGAAGACCGAGACAGCGCTGGAGAAAATCTACACGGTGCGCCTGCCGGGCGGCCAGAACCTGGGCCACGTGCCGGGGCAATTCGTCATGGTCTCGGTGCCCGGCGTAGGCGAAGCGCCCATCAGCGTCATGTCGTCGCCCAGCCGCACCGGCGAGACCTTCAAGCTGTGCATCCGCAAGGCGGGCGACCTGACCGGCGTCATTCACCAGTTGCAGCCGGGCGATCAGATCGGCATCCGCGGTCCCTTCGGGCGCGGTTTTCCGGTAGACACCTTCCGCGGCAAGGACATTCTCATCGCCGCGGGCGGCCTGGGCCTGGCTCCTGCCCGCTCGCTGATTGACGAAATCCTCGATCATCGCTCGCAGTTTGGCCGCCTGATCATCCTTTACGGGGCCAAGGCTCCGGCGGAAATCCTGTTCCGCGATGCCATCGCCGAGTGGGAGGAGCGCGACGATGTCGAATTCCTGATGACCGTTGACCGCCCCGACCCCACCTGGTTCGGCCATGTCGGGGTGATCACCACGCTGTTCCCGCACGTCGAGGTCAACCCGTACAAGACCATCGCGGTGACCGTCGGACCGCCCGTGATGTACCGCTTCGTCACCATGGAATTGCTGGGCAAAGGGCTGACGCCGGAGCAAATCTGGCTCAGCTTCGAACGGCGCATGAAGTGCGGCATTGGCAAGTGCGGCCATTGCCAGGTCAACCATCGCTACAGTTGCCAGGAAGGCCCCTCGTGGACTTACGCCGAGGCCCTGGCCTTTGAGGAGGCGCTCTGATGGCCACGAAACCGAAAATCGCCTTCTTCGATTTCACCAGTTGCGAAGGCTGCCAGCTCACCGTCATTGACCTGCTGCAGACGCACCTGGGCCTGCTCGACCTGGTGGAAATCGTGCAGTTTCGCGAAGCCATGTCGGAAAAAGGCGAAGACTACCAGATCGCCTTCATCGAAGGTTCGTGCACGCGCAAGAGCGACGAAGCCCGATTGCTCCAAATTCGCGAGCAGGCCAGCATGGTAGTCGCTTTGGGAGCCTGCGCGCACCTGGGCGGCATCAACGCGCTGAAGAACCGCTGGACGATCGAGAATGTCCAGACGTATGTCTACGGCAAGAATGGCAAGGACGCCTACGAGAGCTACCCGGCGCGCCCCATCTCTGCTGTGATCAAGGTAGACGCGGTAATCCCAGGCTGCCCCATCGATCGCTACGAATTCCTGCGCATCGTGCAGCTCATCCTGCAGGGGCGCAAACCCCGCCTGCCCGACTACCCGCTCTGCGTCGAGTGCAAGTTCAAAGAGAATGCCTGCCTCAACACGCTGGGCAAGCCCTGCCTGGGGCCGATCACCCGCGCGGGTTGCAACGCCATCTGCCCAACCTATGGCGATGGCTGCGAGGGCTGCCGGGGCTGGCATCCGGAGGCCAATTTCACCTATATGCGCGAGATTCTGCGCGGGCACGGCCTGTCGGATGCCGAGATTGACGCCCGTTTCACCATGTTCAATCACTATCAGTTCCAGCACATGGGCGAAGAAGCGCCGATCACCACCCCCATTACGCCCGTCAAGGACGAGCCTCTGCCCACCTCAACCTTTGCCGCGCCGAAGGAGGCCTGACGACCATGACCGAGAACATCAAAGTCAACGTCCACCATGTCACCCGCGTCGAGGGGCACGGCAACATTGTGGTTGACGTGCGCGGCGGCACCATCGAGAAGTGCGAACTGCAGATCGTCGAGACACCGCGCTTTTTCGAGGCCATGCTGCGCGGCAGGCCCTACTACCAGGCGTCGCACATCACCAGCCGTATCTGCGGCATCTGCGCCTGCGGGCACGCCACGGCCAGCCTGCGCGCCACTGAACGCGCTCTGAAAGTCAAGCTCAGCGAGCAGACGGTGCGCCTGCGCAAGCTGGTCTTTCACGGCGAAATGCTCGACAGCCACATCCTGCACGTCTATATGCTGGTTGCGCCGGACTTCCTGGGTGTGGGCAGCGTGATTCCGCTGGCCAAGACACACCCGGAGATCGTCAAGCGCGCCCTGCGCATGAAGCAGTTCGCCGGTGACCTGTGCGCCGCCTTCGCCGGGCGGCACACGCATCCCATCGCCATGACTGTCGGCGGCTTCACCCAGTATCCCAGCATGACCAGGGTCGAGGAGCTGCGCGAGCGCGCCGAGGCGATGGTCGCCGATGTAGACGCCACCGTCGAGCTGTTCGGCACCCTGCCCTGGCCCAACTTCGAGCGCGAGACCGAATATGTGGCGCTGGTGCAGCCGGACGAATACGGTTTCATAGACGGCATGATCGCCAGCAGCGATGGTTACACCCTGCCTGTGGAGCAGTATCGCAGCGTGACCAACGAGCGCCTGGTACCGCACTCGACGGCCAAGCACACCGCCTTCAATCGCGACAGCTACATGGTGGGGGCGCTGGCCCGCTTCAACCTGAAGCACGAGCAACTGCATCCGCGCGCCAAAGCTGCCGCCGAGCACCTTGGACTGCGCGCGCCATGTTACAATCCTTTCCTCAACAGCGCGGCTCAGGTGGTGGAGATCGTGCATTGCGTGGACGACACCATCCGGCTGCTGGATGAGACGCTGGCTCGCGGGATCACCTGGGAAGCGCCCGCGCCGGTGACCCTTTCGCCGGGGGCGCGAGGTGTGGGGGCGTGCGACGTGCCACGCGGCACGCTCTTCCACGAGTATCAGATCGGTGAAGACGGTCTGATCGAGGAGGCGAACTGCATCATTCCCACCGGGCAGAACCTGGGTAACATTGATCGCGATATGCGCGCCCTGGTGCCTCGCATTCTGACCGAACCGGAGGACCAGATTCGCCTGAAGATGGAGATGCTGGTGCGGGCTTACGACCCGTGCATCTCGTGCTCAACACACTTCTTGAACGTTGAGTTCGTTGGCAAGTGAAACAAGGAACGGCTGGATGCGGGGTCGAGGGAAAGGCTCCCCCGACCTCGCTGCCAGCGTCATAGACGGGAAGTCCAGCCACCCATGACCGGAACACTGGCCGGTGACACCCTGATCTTGGGCGTCGGGAACCCTTTGCGGGGCGACGACGCCATTGGGGTCGTGGCTGTGCAACAGATCGCCACCCGCCCCGATCTGCCCCCAGGGGTCGACGTGCTCGACGGCGGCACAGCCGGTCTGGGGCTGATCCCTGTGCTGGAACAGTACCGGCGGGTGATTCTGGTTGACGCTGTGCAGATGGGCGAACAACCTGGCACGGTGCGCCGGTTCGTCTGGGACGATGTACGCCTGCGCGAGCGCGAGCGTGCCCTGTCGCTGCACCAGAGTGATCTCAACGAAGCGCTGGCGCTGGCCGAAGTGCTGTGCTGTCTGCCGCCCGTGCTGATCGTCTATGGCGTGCAACCCCAGCACACCGACTGGGATCAGCCGCTGAGCGACGCGGTTCGGCGTGCTTTGCCGGGCCTGGTAGATGCCCTCATGACCGAGGTCAGGAGTATCAACAGCAATGGCTCACAAGATTCTGATCATTGACGATGATCCCGATGTCGTACTGGCGCTGCGGATGCCGCTGGAAAGCGCCGGCTACGAAGTTCACGACGCGCACTCGCAAGAAAGTGGCCTGAAAGCGGTAGATCAACTGAAACCCGATCTGATCATTCTGGATGTGATGATGGACACCCACACGGCGGGCTTCCAACTGGCGCACAAGTTGCACGGCCCCGCCGCCAAAGAAGAACATAAAGCCATCCCCATCCTGATGCTGACAGCCATCCATCAGACCACGCCGCTGCGTTTCGGGCCGGACGAAGACTACCTGCCCGTAGATGGATTCATCGAAAAGCCGGTAGACCCGCAGAAGCTAATCGCGGAGATCAAGAAACTGCTTAAGAAATAACCGGGACAGGTTTCCATGCGCGTACTCTGGCAGCGGATCGGGCGCGATCTCATAGCCAGAACCGTAGACGCCGGGCGGTGGGCACGACCATTCCGCCAGCCGATAGCGTAGCGCAGCCGCGCGAGGCGTCTGATGAAGATCACCACGGAACCCCAACCAGAAGCCCACGATCAACATCTGGCGCTGCGTCCCACCTTCGAGGAGTTGTGTCAGAACGCCCGGCTGCTCATCCGCCTGCGATGGGTGGCCGGGTTTGGTATTCTGTTCGGCACAGCGATCGCCAGTGCATTGCTGGACATCAGCCTGCAAGTCGGCCCATTGTTGATCATCGGCGGGCTGGTGCTGAGCTACAACGCCCTGTTGGCGGTGGCCTGCCGCGACGACATTTCACCGGCTGGCATCGAGACCATCGCCTGGGGGCAGATATTGCTGGACTGGCTGGCCATGATCGCGCTGGTGCACTTCACCGGCGGCATTACCAGCCCCGCGCTGATCTACTTTGTGCTGCACGCGGCCCTTTCGGGTATGGTGTTGCTGCCCTGGCAAGTGCGCAGCCTGGCCGTGCTGGCCGTGTTGATGGTAGGCGGGCTGGCCTGGGCCGAACGAGCCGGCTGGCTGCCGCACATCACCATCGCCGAACTCGACCTGCACGATAGCCTGTACCGCAATACCACCTATATCGTCGCCGTGATGTTTTTCTTCGGTTCGACCGTCTTCGTGCTCTCCGAACTGGTGACGCGCATCGTGCAGCGCCTGCGCCAGCGCGAAGAGCGCATCCGCCAGCTACTCGAAGCACGCTCCACCTTCGTGCGCGTGGCGACGCACGAACTGCGCGCTCCCCTGGCCGCCGGTCTTTCGCTCATGAAGAACATCCAGCAAGGCTATGCCGGAGAACTGACCGAACAGCAGGCCGCGCTCATCGCGCGCGTTGTCAATCGTCTGGAAGGGCTGCGCATCCTGATCGACGATCTGCTCACACTGGCTCGCAGCCGCGAGGCTACCACCGCTCACGCCCCGCTAGAGGCCGAAAGCGTCCGCGCGAATCTGCTACGTATCCTGGAGCGCGAAGCTCCCAACGCCGAGCACAAGAACATCACTCTGCGCACCGAACTGGACGACGATCCTGGCACGGTCCTGGCTGGCGAGGTTGGGCTGCAGATCATCTTCGGTAATCTGCTCAACAACGCCATCAAGTACACGCCAGAGGGGGGAGA
>DAOTZZ010000198.1:0-12855 GCA_034433965.1 Anaerolineae bacterium | reverse complement strand
CCGTATGCGGCTGAACACCCTTGGTCAGGGGCGTTTTCGCGACCCAGAAGGTGATGAATGGCTTTACGTGGCGCAGCCGCTCTTCCCCGTGATGAGGGAGATGTCTCTGGACCTGCCCTATCTGGTGGTGGCCGCGCCGGTGCCACGCCCGACTCTGCGCGAGGTCTTCCGCGTGTTCGGCGGCACGTTTCTCAGGCCGCTGGCACAGGCGGGGCTGATCGCGCTGGTGATCGCCGCGGCACTGTCGGTGTTGATCGCCGAATCGGTCGCCCGTCCCTTGCGGCGCATGAGCGTGGCGGCGCGGCGTATTGCGGGCGGCGACTATCGGCAGCGCGTCCGCGCAGAAGGCCCGCGCGAGGTGCAGGCGCTGGCGCGCGCCTTCAACGACATGGCCGAACAGGTGGCCGTCACACAGCAGGCACAGCGCGACTTTCTGGCCAACGTGTCGCACGACCTGCGTACTCCCCTGACCAGTATCCAGGGTTTTTCGCAGGCCATCGCCGAAGGGGTCGCCTCCGATCCGGAAGCGGCCCGCCGGGCGGCACAAATCATTCGCGACGAGACGGCCCGCCTGCACCGCATGGTCGAGTCTCTGCTCGATCTGGCGCGGCTGGAGGCGGGTCAACTGGAGCTGCGGCGGCAATCGCTGGCGCTGGGCGATCTGCTGCGCGGCGTAGGCGAGAGCCTGTCGGTGAAAGCACGCGAGCATCAGCTTGACCTGGTGCTGACCATTCCCCCCGACCTGCCGCGCGTGCCGGGAGACGGTGACCGGCTGGCACAGGTCTTCACCAACCTGCTGGACAACGCCATCAAACACACGCCGCCTGGCGGCTCGGTGACGCTGAGCGCTACCGCCACGCGCGACGGCGTGACCGTGACCGTGCGCGACACAGGGGAGGGCATTCCGCCCGAAGACCTGTCGCGCATCTTCGAGCGCTTCTACCAGGTAGACAAGAGCCGCCGTCGCAACGAAGAATCCGGGCTAGGGTTGGGGCTGGCCATTGCCCGGCAGATCGTCGAGGCGCATGGAGGCACGATCAAGGCCAGCAGCACCGTCGGCCAGGGGTCTACCTTCACCGTCTGGCTGCCGCTCAAGGCGGCCTTCTGAGGCTGCGTTCGGATGCGGGGACAGAATTCGCCGCGGAGCGCAGAGGTAGCAGAGAAAGGCACAGGGTTCTTCTCTGCGCCCTCGGCGACGGCGGTTCAGGATCGCTAACGAAAAGGCGAATGCTTCCCCTTTCTGGGACAGGCTTGGCTTTCTCGCCCCTCTTTGTGAAAAATACAACCAGGTTGAAACCACGATTGCGCCCCAGGCGAAGACGGGATTACACCACGGGGCCTTGATCGCCGCGGCAGGGTCGTGTTTCAATAGGGCCATCTGCGTAAATGAGAATGGTTCTCAATTGCAAGAAGGAGGACTCTGTGCACCGATTTCGTTCCGTTCTCGCCGTGGCCCTGGTCGTGGCAGCGTCGCTCTCGATCATCCTGCCCCTGCCCGACGAACGCGCCGGGCATCTGCTGAGTGCAGCGGAGGCGCAGGGCAACACCCTCACCATCTACTCCGGGCGCAGCGAAGAGCTGGTCAGCCCGATCATCACTCAGTTCGAGCAGGACACCGGCATCCGCGTCGAAGTGCGCTACGGCGACACGACCGCCCTGGCCCTGACCCTGCTGGAAGAAGGGGCGAACTCGCCCGCCGATGTCTTCTTCGCCCAGGATGCAGGCTCGCTGGGCCTGCTGGCGAAAAAGAACCTGCTGACTCCGCTGCCCGCGTACATCCTGGAAAGTGTCGAGGAGCGCTTCCGCTCACCCGATGGGCTGTGGGTGGGCATCACCGGGCGCGCCCGCGTGATCGCCTACAACACGGACGCCGTCGCTGAAGATGAACTGCCGGAGACGCTCTTCGGGCTGCTGGATGAGCAATGGGCCGGGCGGCTGGGCTTCGCGCCGACCAATGCCTCGTTCCACGCGCACCTGACCGCCATCCGCCTGGCCGAAGGCGACGATGCCGCACGCGAGTTCGTGCAGGGCCTGCTCGACCTGGGGGCGCGGCAGTACAGCAACAACGCGGCGGCGGTGGCAGCCGTCGCTGCGGGCGAGATTGACGCGGCTCTGGTCAACCATTACTACATGTATCGCTATCTAGCCGAGCATCCCGACGCGCCGCTGGCGAACTACTACTTCCCCGGCGACGACATCGGCAACCTGATCAACGTGGCCGGTGCGGGCATCCTGGCCTCGTCGGATAGCAAGCCGCTGGCGCAGCAGTTCATCGCCTATCTGCTCTCGCGCAGCGCGCAGACCTACTTCGCGCAGCAGACGTTCGAGTACCCGCTGCTGATCGGCATGGAGGCTGACCCGCGCCTGAAGCCACTGGCCGAGATCGAAACACCCGTGCTCGACCTGAGTGACCTGGACGATCTGCAGGGTACGCTCGATCTGCTGGACGAGGTGCTCAGTCAGTAGCAGCGCCTCTGGCCAGAGGTGTGGGGGGCTGTTGGTGCAAGGTGACACATCAACGCGGATACGCAGGGGCGGGTTTCCAAACTCGCCCCTGCCAGGGGCAGGCGTCGGGGCGTATCGCCATACGCCCCGACAACGACAAGATATCCTGCGTCATTTTCCCAAGCGCATCAATATGCCTCCGCAACGTCTCTACGCTGACCTGAATCCTGCCGGAAACGTTACAAATTGCCTGTCGTGACTACGCAACGCCACTTTCGCTACGCGCTCTTGATGATAGCCCTGCCGCTGACGGCCCTGGTGCTGCTGCCGGTGGGCTATCTGTTCGTCCGCGCAGCGGAGATTGAGCCGCAACGTGCCTTCACCATCCTGACGCGCCCTGGCACGCTGCGTATTGTCGGGCGCAGCCTATGGCTGGTGCTCAGCGTCTCGGTCACGGCGTGCCTGATCGGCGTGCCCGCCGCCTGGCTGACCGTGCGCAGCGATCTGAAAGCGCGCCGCCTGTGGACAGTGCTGCTGACGTTGCCGCTGGTCATCCCCTCGTACATTGGCGCATTCGCGCTGGTCGGCGCGCTGGGGCAGCGGGGGATGGTGCAACGCTGGTTGCAGCCGCTGGGCGTGGAACAACTGCCTTCGATCTACGGCTTCTGGGGGGCTTGGCTGGCGTTGTCCCTGTTCGCTTATCCCTACGTTTTCCTGAGCACGCGCGCTGGTCTGCGCGGCCTTGATCCGGCCTTGGAAGAAGCCTCGTACACGCTGGGCCGCTCGCACCTGGAGACCCTCTGGCGGATCACGCTGCGCCAGGCGTTGCCCTCTATCTCGGCGGGGGCGCTGCTGGTCGCGCTCTACACCCTGAGCGACTTCGGGGCGGTGGCGATCATGCAGTACAACGTCTTCACCCGCGCCATTTATCTGCGCCTGAGCCTCGATCTCGACCTGGCGGCGCTGCTGTCGGTGGTGCTGGTGCTGTTGACGGCGCTGCTGCTGGCCCTGGCGACGTTGGTCGAGCGCGGGCGCGGACGTACCGCCTCGCGGCGGACACACTACCGGCCCCGTCCCGTGCGGCTGGGGCGCTGGCAGGCGCTGGCGCTGACCTTCTGTGCGCTGGTGGTGACGCTGGCGCTGCTCCTGCCGGTCGGGGTGATCGCCTACTGGCTGATCAACGGTCTGCAACAGGGCGAGACGGTGCGCAACGTCCTGGCCCCGCTGCAGCGTTCGTTACGTGTTTCTGCGCTGGCTGCGGTCGCCTGTGGACTGGCCGCGCTGCCGTTGGTGTGGTTGCAGGTGCGCAGCGCTGCTCCATTCACCCATCTGCTGGCGCGGAGCGCCTACCTGGGCTATGCGCTGCCGGGGGTGGTGGTGGGTCTGGCTTTCGTCTTTCTGGGGGCGCGCACCCTGGGCGAACTGAACGCGCTGTTCGGCCTGAGCGGTTACCGCAGCCTGGGGTTGCTGGTGCTGGCCTATGGGGTGCGCTTCCTGCCGCAGGCGCTCGGCCCGGCGCGAGCCAGCCTGCTACAGGTGAACCCACATCTGGAAGAGGTTGCGCAAACGCTGGGGCGCGGCTATCTGTCCGCCCTGATCACGGTCACGCTGCCGCTGATGCGCTCCGGCCTGGTCGCCGGCGTGGCGCTGGTGTTCCTGACCACCATGAAAGAATTGCCGATCACGCTGTTGCTGGCTCCCACCGGCTATGACACGCTGGCGACGCGCATCTGGTCGGCCAGCAATGAGGCTTTCTACGCGCGGGCCGCCGCTCCGGCCCTGACGCTGGTGCTGATCTCCGCTCTCTCACTGGTCTATATTCTGGAGCCTGATGACTGACTTCCCTGCCGATGCCACCGTTGTTTGCCGTGATCTGCATAAGTCCTTTGGCGATGTGCGCGCCGTCGCAGGCGTGACTCTGGCGTTGGGGCGCGGTGAATGCCTGGCCTTGCTGGGGCCAAGCGGTTGCGGCAAGACGACCGTGCTGCGCCTGATCGCCGGCCTGGAGCGCCCCGACAGCGGTTCGATTGCCATCAATGGGCGCGTCGTCAGTGCGGACGGGGTATTCGTGCCACCGCATCAGCGCCGCGCCGGGCTGGTCTTCCAGGATTACGCGCTGTTCCCGCACATGACCGTCGCGCAGAACATCGCCTATGGCCTGGGACGGCGCTCCGACCGGCAGGAGCGCGTCGGGGCAATGATGGCGCTGGTGGGGCTGGACGGCCTGGATGGGCGTTACCCGCACGAACTCTCCGGCGGGCAGCAGCAACGGGTAGCTCTGGCGCGCGCCCTGGCCCCGCGACCCGACATCTTGTTGCTCGACGAGCCGTTTTCCAACCTGGATGTGGCGCTGCGCCGTCAGGTGCGCGAGGAGGTGCAGCGTATCCTGCGCGAGGCGGGCGTTTCGGCCATCCTGGTGACGCACGATCAGGAGGAGGCCATGAGCCTGGGCGACCGCATCGTGCTGATGTTCGATGGAGCGCTGCATCAGATGGGCACGCCGCGCGATCTCTACGAGCGCCCGGTCTCGCGCCGCGCCGCGCAGTTCATGGGCGACGCCAATTTCCTCAGCGGGCAGGCGCGCGGAGACGTGGCCCTTACCGCGCTGGGGACAGTGCCCCTGGCCGGGTCTGCTCATGGGCCGGTAGACGTGCTGCTTCGCCCGGAGGCGCTCGCTCTGGATGGCTCGGAGGCGGGCGCGCGGGCTATAGTGACCCGGCAGATGTACCTGGGCGCGCGGCAAGCGGTGTGGGTGACGCTGGTCGAAGGTGGAACTGCGCTGAAAGTGCTGTGCGAAGCGGGCACGTCCTGGCAACCGGGGCAGGCGGTGAGCGTACGCGTTGCCGGAGCGGGAATGGCCTTCCCGCGCACGGGGGCCGACGGCACATAGATCGGGGCAGGCATACCCATTTCCAGAAAACAATTCTGAATCGCTGCGACGCAGAGAAAAAACGCTGTGTTTTCCTCTGCGTTCTCGGTATCTCTACGGTGAACTCAACCCCACTCCTTCCGGCACGACCCGCTTGCGTCCCGCTCGGCTCTGGCGGTATGATGATCCTGGCCGGTGCGCCTGGGCTGGCCGGTCTGGCGTCATCACAGGGAGCGAGACAATGAAACCCCAAAACTTTGAACTGAAGAATGAGCGGATTCGGGCTGCTTTCGCCGCGCTGAAGCGCGAACATCCCGAACGGTTCCAGCAACGGCTGAACCTGTCGTGGAGCAACTGGGGCTTTGGCATCGAGCCGCTGAGCGATTCGGCGGCGCGACTGGAACGGGCAGGTATTCGCTATATCGAACTGCACGGCAATCACTACGGCCCCGACCTCGGCTATAAGGTGGACGAGACGCTCAAGATTCTGGGCGATCACGGCATCAAGGTCGCTGGCGTGTGCGGCATGTTCTCAGCGGACAACGACCTGTCCAGCAACCGCGCCATACAGCGGCAGGCTGCCATTGATTACCTCAAGCGCGAGATTCCCTTCACGGCGGCGGTGGGCGGCTCGTATCTGCTGGTGGTGCCGGGAGCGGTAGGGCGTCCCAAAGCCTACGACGATGTGGAGTTCGAACGCAGCGTGGAGACGTTACGCCTGGTGGCCGACCTGTTCGTGCAATATGGCGTGCGGGCGGCCATCGAGCCGATCCGCTCGGCGGAAGTGAGCTTCGTGCACACGGTAGCCGACGCCATCCGCTACATCGAGGCGGTCAATCACCCCGGCGTGCAGCACATCAACGGGGATGTCTATCACATGCAGGCGGAAGAAGCGCACATCGGCGAGGCGATTGTGCAGGCGGGCGAGCGGCTGATCAACCTGCACATGGCCGATAGCAACCGCTGTGCCCTGGGGCTGGGCGCGATGGATCTCGACACGATCATCATGGCCCTGTATGTGATCGGCTTCAACCGCGAGGGCTGCTATGTGACCCCCGAACCGCTCGGCCCCGGCGGTGACCCCTATCCGGCCATGTATGGCAAGCCGGACAAGCAGCAACTCGACCAGATGGTGATGCAGACCGCCACCTATTTCCGCGAGCGCGAAGAAGAAGTGCTCGCCAGTGTGTAGGCGGGCAGCGGTAGCAACGACGAGCGGGGAGCCGGTGATAGTTCGGTTCCCCGCTTTTTTCAGCGAGCAGGTTCAGCGGCGCTTGGTGGCGACGGCGAACACTTCGCGCTCGAAGAACCAGCGGAACGGCGGCCAGTGGAACAATACGTAGCGGGCCGCCGCCAGTATCAGCGGCTCGTCGCGCTGCTGTGGCGGCGAATCCAACCACACCCGCGCCCGGAAACCCGCCCGGCGCAACGCCAGCCACAGGCTGAGCATGGACTGCTCGTTGACGTGCACGTCCAGGTTGTGTTCCACCAGGAAGCAGCGCGGATTGGCGGGGTAGGCCGCGCCCTGACCCATCAACCGCCGGAACAGGCGCACTACCGGATAGGCGTAGCGGTCGTACCAGCGATTGGGTGCCGTGTGAATGATCAGCATCCCGTCGTCTTTGAGCACGCGATGCGCTTCGCGCAGAGCTGTGTGCAGTTCCCAGGGATGCAGGTGCTCGACGATATCGAACATCAGCACGCGATCGAAGGTGTGGGCGGGGAAGGGATAATACTTGGCATCGGCCTGTGCCAGTCCCATCCGGCCAGTGATTCCCTCAGCGTCGCGCGTGATAACCGTGCGGGCCAGGGTGATCGCCGCGCGGGCGTAGTCGAAGCCGAAGGCGTCCGCGCCCAACTGCGCGCAATGCCGCACGATCTCACCGCGCCCACAGGCGACATCGAGCACCCGCATCCCTGGCCTGACGGCGGCCAGGGCAAAGGCTGCGCGTAGCCGCCGCGACAGATTCTCCCCATCGCTGGCCAGGAAGTCTTCGTAGCCCTCGCACGCGGTCAGGAAATATTCCTCGGTATAGCGGTCGGGCGAGATCGGGGCGGGCCGTTGGTCGGTCAAGCGAACATCCTTGCTGCGCATGTGATTTCGGCGCGATTATACAGAAGGCACCAGGCGTATGCCAACGCCGCGCGGCGCAACACGAGATGACGGCACTGCAGTTGCCTTTCGTCACTGACGCGCGGCGGCAAACCATGGCATAATGAGAGGCAATGCGCCGACCCGCAACGTGGCGCGGAGCGCTGCGTACTTGTTAGGTGAAGGTGTCGGCCTGTTTTCCAGGATTAGAGCGGACAGGGACGGAGAAAGTAGAGAGCGGCTCGCCTGTTTCACCGCACCCCCAGCCTCGCTTCGCCTGGCTACAGGCAAGGAGGGGGCAACGAGGCGCGGTAGCGCCGAGCGGGGGGGAGGTAAAGCCAGGAGCAGCTTTCAGTTCCAGGTACTTTCAATGCCTGTCCGCCCCTGAGGGTACCAGGGGGAGGCGGCAACAGTGGACTTTGGACGCGCGCTCAGTTTTCCATTTGACGACGAGGAGTGGCCGCTGAAGTTCATCATCGGCACGCTGCTCTCGATCGTGCCATTTTTCGCCCAGGGCTATCAGGTGCAGGTTGCCCGCAATGTGGTGCGCGGTAGCAAGCGCCCCTTGCCAGCGCACAACCAACTGGGCCAGGTCTTCGCCGACGGAGTGGTGGTCGTTGCAGCGGGGGTGGTGTACTTCCTGCCGCTGCTGGTGCTGGGGTGTATCATCGTGGTGCCCGCCATCCTGGCCGGTGACAGCGACCTGGGCTTTCTGCTGACGTGCAGCGCCACCTGTTGCCTGTTCTTCCTGGCTTTTGCCTATGCCATCCCGGCCATGATGCTGGTGTTCATGGGCATCATTCGTTATGCCGAAACGGGCAACTATGGCGAATATTTCCGGCTGGGGTCGCTGGTGCGCGATGTGCGGCAAAACGCCGGTCTGCTGGCGACGCTGTGGCTTTATACGTTTCTGTTGGCGGTGCTGGCAGCGATCATCGCTCCCTTTGTCGCGGTGTTCGTCGTAGGAGCGCCGCTGCTGGGCTTCTACTACCACATTGCCACCGGTCACCTCATCGGTCAGGCCGGGCAGATGATCCTGGTGGGTTACTGAAACGGGCACCAGGGCAGGAGGACGCCATGCGCGATACAGGGCGGTTGCTGTTGACCTTCTCGATCTGGATCGGCTTGTTGATCTTGACCGGCAGCCTGCTGACTTCGCCGACGGGGGCAATCGCCCAGGCCAACAGCGCCACTGTGCTGGGCGTGACGCTGGTCCTGGGCGGGGTCGCTGCGCTTATGACCCTGATCATTTGGGTGGGCGGAAGCTGGCAGGCGCGAGCCGAAGCCGAAAGCGTCAGCAGCAAGCGCAAACGCCCTCAGCACTCGCGGATAGAGCGCCTGCTGGCCGACCTGAATGATGACGAAGTGTATGAGCTGGAGGCGCTGTTGCTGGGGCACGAGGGCGAGATACGCGCCGACCGCGCCCAGCCCGGCAGCGACGCCTGAGGCAGTATACGGCTCTCTACCTGTCCGCCTCGCCCATCAGTTCGTCGGTGTCCAGCCAGATGGTCACTGGCCCGTCGTTGAGAATCTCCACTTCCATGCGCGCGCCGAAGACGCCCGTTTCCACCTGCGGTATGCCCGCCTGCCGCAATATGTCGGCGAAGCGGGCGATCAGCGGCTCGGCGATCTGCGGCGGAGCGGCGTCGGTGAAGCTGGGGCGGCGGCCTCTGCGGGCGTCGGCGTAGAGGGTGAACTGCGAGACCACCAGGCATCCCCCGCCCACATCGAGCAGCGACAGGTTGAACTTCCCTTCGGCATCCTCGAAGACGCGCAGCCCGGCGATCTTGCGGGCCAACCACTGCGCCTGTGCTTCGCCGTCGTGCGGGCCGACCCCCACCAGGATCACGAAGCCGTGCCCGATCTCCCCGACTGTCTGCCCGTTCACCCGCACTGCGCCGCGCCGGACGCGCTGCAACACCACACGCATAGCCGCCTCTCCCCGGACGAATGCATACTTCACCTATCGCCGGTTGATTGTACGGCACCGCGCGCCGGAGACCAAAATGCTGCCTGCCCGGAGGGGGCCAGATTGCTGTCTGCGCGCTCGTTTGCATTCCGTCTGCTCCATACCTGAATCAACAAAACGGAGGAGTCAGATAATACATTGGTAAAATTTTACAACTAAGTCGCCGCATGTTATAGTGAGACAACGAAGCATTGACTTTCGAGGAGAGTGGATTATGTTCTTGCAACCCATCCTTGCCTTGCATATCCCCGACGGTTTTCTGAGCGCGCCGATAGCCATCGCAGGCTGGCTGGTGATGGCGATTCTGGTGAGCCTGGCGCTGCGTGAGGTGCGTGGTCAGCTCGGCGACCGGCAGATTCCCCTGATGGGCGTGCTGGCGGCGTTCGTCTTCGCGGCGCAGATGATCAACTTCCCCGTCGCGGGAGGCACGTCGGGTCACCTGATCGGCGGGACGCTGACGGCAATCCTGCTGGGGCCGTGGGCCGCCGTGCTGGTGATGACGACAGTCGTAGCTGTACAGGCGCTGCTGTTCCAGGATGGCGGGCTGCTGGCCCTGGGCTTCAACGTGTTCAACATGGGCATCCTGGCCGTCTTCGTCGGCTACACTGTCTATCAATGGGTGCGCAAGGCCCTTCGCGGACAGGCCAACGGGCAGTGGATCGCCACTGCGCTGGGCGCGTGGGCATCGGTAGAGCTGGCGGCCATTGCCACCGCGCTGGAACTGGCGATCTCCGGCACGTCGCCGCTGGACGTGGCGC
Organism: Anaerolineae bacterium; assembly: GCA_034433965.1. Taxonomy (GTDB): domain Bacteria; phylum Chloroflexota; class Anaerolineae; order Aggregatilineales; family Aggregatilineaceae; genus UBA2029. Next base: position 2,722 of record DAOTZZ010000198.1, on the reverse strand, counting down.
TACCGGCCATGGCGGGTATTCACGCGCTGATCGGCGTCGGCGAGGCGCTGATCACGGTGGGTGCGTTGGTCTTCATCCGTCAGGCCCGCCCCGATCTGTTGGGTGCGCCCGTTGCGGCAACCGTCCGTCAGTCTACTTTCATCGCCGCCGGTCTGGTGATCGCGCTGGCGATTGCCTTCGCCTCGCCGCTGGCCGACTCCGACCCGGACGGGCTGGAGCGTGTGGCCGAGGACAAGGCGTTCATTGACAAGGCCGAAGACCCTGCCTATGAAATCCTGCCCGACTACACCGTACCGGGTATTGACGACGAGGCATTGACCACTATCATTGCCGGAGTGATCGGCGTGCTGATCGTGGCGGGCATTGGTTTTGCGGTGCCACGCCTGGTGCGCCCGACCGCGCCCGAAAGAGTCCAGCAACAGCAATGAGGCGGCATGTATCGCGCTCTTGATCGCTATCAGCCCGGCAGCAGTCCCCTGCACAGCGCCGATCCGCGCGTGAAAGTGGTGGTGACGTTGGTGCTGATCGGGGGGATTGCCCTGACGCCAGCGCGCGCCTGGCCCGCCTATCCGGCGATCTGGACGCTGGTGGCCGGGCTGGCTGCCCTGGCCCGCTTCAGCGCCTGGCGCATGGCCCGCCTGGGAGCGGTGGCGCTGCCGTTCATGCTGGCCGCGCTGCCCTTGCTTTTCACGGTGCCGGGGCCAGCGCTGGCTGTGGGCGGGGGTATTGCCATCAGTCAGGCAGGTCTGGCGCGTTTCGTCGCCATCCTGCTCAAAAGTTGGCTATCGGTGCAGGTCGCCCTGTTGCTGACGATGACTACCTCGTTCGCTGACCTGATCTGGGCGCTGGGCAGCCTGCGCGTGCCCGGCACGCTGGTCGCGCTGATCGCTTTTATGGTGCGCTACGGGGCGACGCTGAACGACGAGGCGGAGCGCCTCCTCCGCGCCCGCGCCGCCCGCAGCGCTCATGCCGAGGGACGACCGGCGGGCGGGACATTGTGCTGGCGGGCGCGGGTCGCCGGAGGCATGGTGGGCAACCTGTTTCTGCGCAGCTACGAGCGCAGCGAGCGCATCTACGCGGCGATGGTGGCGCGGGGTTACACGGGCGAAATGCGCCGCCTGACTCCGCCTCCGCTCTCCTGGCGGGCAGCGCTGGTGGGCGCGGTGCCAGTGCTGCTGCTGAGCCTTGTCGAACTGGCAGCCGTACTCTGGTGGCAGTAATGAGGCGATGCACCCGGCCATGATCGAGATCGAACGACTATCTTTCAGCTACCCGGATGGGCGACGCGCTCTGTCCGATATATCGCTGCGCGTCGAGGCGGGCGAGCGGGTGGCGCTGGTTGGACCGAATGGGGCGGGCAAGTCCACTCTGTTACTCCACCTCAACGGCATCTTGCGGCCTGTGGACGGCGTGATCCGTGTGGACGGGCTGCCGCTGACCGAGCGCACAGTGGGGCAGATTCGGGCGATGGTCGGGCTGGTCTTCCAGAACCCGGACGATCAGTTGTTCTCACCGCGCGTGTTCGAGGACGTGGCTTTTGGCCCGCTGCACATGGGACTGCCAGAAGACGAAGTGCGCGCGCGGGTGGAACGCGCACTGGCGGCGGTGGACATGAGCGCCTACGCCGACCGGACGAGCTATCACCTGAGCCTGGGCGAAAAGAAGCGCATTGCCCTCGCCACCGTGCTGAGCATGAATCCGCGCGTGCTGGCGCTGGACGAGCCGAGCAGTGGTCTCGATCCGCGCGCCCGCCGGAGTCTGATCCGACTCTTGCAGGGGTTGAACGGGCAGACGCTGCTGATCGCGTCGCACGATATGCGCCTGGTACGCGAGCTGTGCCCGCGTATGGTTATCCTGGACGGCGGCACGATCGTGGCCGACGGCCCGACCGAGTCGCTCATCACCGACAGCGCCTTGCTGGAACAGCATGGCCTGGAGAGCGGGTGAGCCACCGCCCGCCAGGTAACTCCTCCGCCAGAGAACGCCTCTCCCTCATTTGCAGATTCGCGCTTGACAGACGGGCCACTCTGTCGTTACAAAAGCCAGGGCCTGTGCTCGGAACGTGCGACACTGGAAAGGAACGGTCTCATGACCAGCTTCAAGACTCTGGAGTGGGTTGACGGCGCGCTGCGTCTGCTCGATCAGCGCCGAATCCCCTTTGAAACGGTTTACCTGGACTACACGGATTACCGCGACGTGGCGACGGCCATTCGCGAAATGGTGGTGCGTGGCGCGCCGGCGATCGGGGCCACCGCCGCCTACGGCCTGGCGCTCGCTGCCTGGCACAGTCGGGCCAGCACGCCGCAAGCGTTGCGCGCCGAACTCGAACAGGCGGCAGAAGTCTTGCGCGCGTCGCGCCCAACGGCGGTGAATCTGTTCGGGGCGATCAGACAGGTGTTGGCACGGGTCAACGATCCCGCGTTAACCGACGCCGAAGCTATCCGCGCGGCTGCCCTGGCGGAAGCGCACGCCATCGCCGAAGCGGACGTGCGCACCAACAAGCAAATCGGCCTCAACGCCCTGCCGCTGGTGCCGGACGAATGCACGATCATCCATCACTGCAACACAGGCAGCCTGGCGACGGTGGACTACGGCACCGCGCTGGGTGTCATCCGCACGGCGCACGAGCACGGCAAGAAAGTCTTCGTGCTGGTAGACGAGACGCGCCCTCGTCTGCAAGGCGCGCGCCTGACATCCTGGGAACTGAAGATGCTGGGCATTC
>DAOTZZ010000197.1:0-4501 GCA_034433965.1 Anaerolineae bacterium | reverse complement strand
CAATGGTCAAGCCCAGCACTACCGCGATGGACAGCCCGGCCAGCGTCTCCCACAGCGTCTCCGGAATATGCTCTTGCAGCAGGCGATCCTGGTGTTCGTCCCAGGCGTTGCGAATCTGCGCGGGCGAGGGGAAGATTGTCTCCAGCGAGAGATTCTCCTGAGCGCGTGCCTCCACGAACAGTTGCAAGACACCGCCGCTGAAAAACGCCAGTACCAGCGCCGCGACCGCCGCCAGCGCCAGGGCGCGCGCAGTGTCGAGCGCCAGCCGCACGCCCAGGCCTTTCCACCAGGCGGTCAGCGCGGCGCGTCTCTGGCCGATACTGAGAGATTCGCCCGAAGCCATGGTGCGCAACTCCTCACGCCCGCCCCGGCGTATGTACGACGACAAGATGGCCCTTTTCCAGAACGACGCGCGCGCCCGCCTCAACGATCACATTGCTGACGCCCCGCGCCGGCCCGAAACGCAGCGTCTCGCCGCGCAGGGGATAGCGCAGCGCGTGCGTGCGTACGCCGATTGCGTCACCGTCCAGGGGGATCAGCGAGATGGTGTCGCCCGGCGCACCGTCGAGTGCATGATCGCCGGGGCCGATCAGCCACAGCGTCTGCCGATCGGCTACCAGGCGGGCATCCACCCCGCGCAGCGCATCGAGCGTCAGCAGCAGGATGTTGGCCAGCGTCTGATCGAGCCGGTCGCCGACCGCGCCCAGGATGCGCATCCATGTTGCGCCCGCTTGAGTCGCGGCCAGCAAAGCCAGTTCCAGGTCTGTTTCGTCCTTGTCGGCGGGGAAGCGCCTCAGTTCGGCACCGTTTTGGCGCAGGGTGACGAGCGTCGCCTCGTCGAGCGAGTCCATGTCGCCCACCACCAGTGTGGGTCGCAATCCGCAGGCCAGCGCCAGCCGCGCACCGCCGTCCGCCGCCACGATCAGACCGCCTGCGCCCTGACGCAGCGCCTCCTGCACGGCTGGACCGTCGTGCAGGTCACCGTTGGCGAAGATCAACGCCCGACGCTGGGGACGTTCTTGCTCAATCACAAAAGAAGCCACTCCCCCGGCAGAGAGGAGTGGCTGGCATCTGGCACGATCACGTGCTACTCCCTCCGCCGGCATTATCCGGATCAGGTTCTTAGGGTCGGCGTCGCACTCCGGACGCACCTCTCAGCCTGGCTGCCCCAGGCTCCCCCGGCCACGTATGAGATTATCAAGTTGTTTCAACTATAGCAGAAACACGCCTCGCTGCCAATGCCTTCCAAGTCATTAGGTTGAGTATCTTAGTCGGGGTCGAAATCAGTTAAAAGGACCCGGACGTTGCTCAAAGACGACGCGCCAGGACTGCCCCTGGCGCGTCTGAAATGTACTGTCCACACGCTCACGCGCCTTCACTGGCCGTCACCGCGCATCACTTGTACTTGCCGGTGCTGTACACGTATACGTAAGGGGTCTCGTAGCCGCCGTCAAGACTCCAGTTGAACGCCCAATGCGCGTCGGTGATGGACATGTTGACACAGCCATGACTGTGCCGGTAGCCGAAGCCGTCGTGCCAGTACGTTCCATGCAGCGAGATGGCGTTGTCGAAATACATCACCCAGGGCACGTTTTCCAGCGAGTAGAAGTCCGTCTGCCCTTCCGCACCGCTCATGTGCCCATTGGTCTGGCGCGACCATACTTTGAAGATGCCTTCGTTGGTTGGCCAGTCCTCCAGACCGGAAGAAATAAGGGTGGCGAAGACAGGGGTGTCTTCCTCATAGGCCACCAGCACCTGCTCATACAGGTCAACGGCAAACCAGCGCCCTTTCACCTGCGGCGGACGCTCGACAAACGTCACCCGCGCCACGCTGGTCTGAATGATCCATGCCTCCGGACCGATCAGATACCACTGCCAGCCGTTCACCTCCGCCGAAGCGAAGATGTTGACGCGCGTGTAACGGGGGATCACCGGGCGAGATTGATCGCCGGGCGCGCCCGGATAGGGGCTGGGATACGAGGGGATCAGCACCCAGGCCATCGGGTACTCCAGCTCGCCATCCAGGTAGACGCCGGTGAACTCGCTGGGGCGCACTACTGCCAGTTGGTTGGCGGGCATCCATTGCCCCTCGTTGACCTGCACCCAGTCTCCGCTCACGCCAGTGACCGTCACATAGTTGAAGCCCGCCGCAATCTGCCCGATGGGGTTACCACCGGGCGCGTCGTAGATGGTAGCCGCGCCGCCCACAATACGCCGAAACGCAAAGCGGGCGATTTCCTGCATGTTGGGAGCCAGCGGACGCACGTCCGGGTGTGGATGCAGCAACATCTCGTCGAGCAACATCTGGTACTCGACGGTGGGCAGACCGGCAGTGCAGCCCGGCCCATACGGGTCACTCAGACAGGCGGCGTGCTCCGGCCCGGAAGCGCGTACCAGGCCAGCGGGAGCGAGCACCAACAGGCCCAGCAACGACAGTGTGGCAACGATCAGGCGACGATGAGACACGATGCACCCTCCGCAATACTCTCAGGCGGGCAGAAAGCAGGCCCCCAGCCCAGGGGATTCTGCTGTATTGTTAATTGTACCAAAGCGGGTTTGCTGCTCACAGACGCTCAGCATACGGTGCCGCTACGCCCCGGCGGTTTCCTCGACCGCCAGCCGGTGCACCAGGTTCAAAAGACGTCGCTCCAGCTCGGCGAACAATTCCTCGGCCACTGCTTCCTGTTCCTTGGGGGTAGCAGCCGCTTCTATCGGATCGTGTAACGACCAGTGCGCCAGGCGAACGCCTTCAAAGAGGACATCACGCACTCCGTCTGTCTCGTGCACCACATCGCAGACGGTGATCACCAGGTCAAAGGGGATGTCGCGCAGCTCATCCAGCGACTTGGCGGCCAGCCCCTCGGTGGACACGCCGTGTTGCCGCAACACTCGCGCCGATACATCGGGCAATGGCTGTCCGGCCCTTTGCGGCTCTTCGATACCGGCGCTGTAGGGGATCAGGGCTTGTGGGAACAGATGGCGGGCCAGCGCCTCGGCCATCAGCGAGCGCGACGTGTTGCGGCGGCACAGAAAGAGAATCCGTCGCGGGCGCTGCAACGACGGCAAGAGCGAGCCGTCGGCAGGACAGGCACAATGCTGTTGCCACCACCGTGTGAACTGCCGCGTCCGATGCAGGTCAACGCTGTAATAGTGTCGGCGGGCATCGCCGATGCTGCGTTGACTGCGAATCAGGCCACACTCGGTCAGAACGCTCAGATGATGCGAGAGCAGGTTCTGGCGCAAACCGGTTTCGTCCATCAACTCAGAGTTGGTGCGATCGCTTGCCAGGAGCAGGCGAAAGATATGCAGCCGGTTTTCATCCGCCAACGCTTTGAGAATGTCAATCACCTGGGATTCGCTCAACATGGGTTTTGTCTCTCACTCAGGGGCATCCGGTGACTGTTCGAGACCTTCGACCACCCCTTCCAGCGCAGCGGCCATCTGCTCGATGACCCAGCGCAGATTGCGATCGCGCACCGCTTCCAGCGCCGAACCGAAGGCAAACTGCGCGGTTGAAAGCTCTTGCCGGGCTTCGGCCTGTTGCGCCGCCAGCAGCCAGGCCAGTGCGCGCACGTCATCATCCTCGTCCTCGGCGCTGAGTTCGTCGCTGCGGCTTTCCAGTTCGGCCAACAACGCGCGCATCGTCTCCTGACTCTCCTGCGCCTGCTTGAGCTGCGCGTGCGCATAGGCGATCAGCGCGTAGATGAACGCCAGGTCTTTGAGACCGGCGTCTTCGCGCCGCTTGAGCAGGGCCAGCGACTGCTGCGCTGCCTGTAGCGTAGCCCGCCGCCGCTCCAGTTCGTCCAGCGTCCGGCGCAGATCGTCTGAGGCGCGGCGAGCCATGTTGGCATACATCGTGACTTTTTGGTAATACTCCGCCGCTCTCTCCAGGTCGCCCGCGGCACGGTAGGTGTCGGCGATGGCCTGCAGCGTCGCCCCGATACGTTGATCGTTGCGCGGCACGTGTTCGCCCTCGATGGCCAGTGCCTCCTCCAGCGAGCGGATCGCCTCCGGATAGCTGCCCTGTTCAGCGTAGAGCGCGCCCAGGATACGCAGCGCGTCGGCATAGGCCACCGGCTGCAGGCGGCGATCCATATAGACCAGTGCCTCGTGATAACGCAGGATGGCCGCGCTCAAGTCTCCGGCGTGCTCGTGCGCGTCCGCCAGCAACTGCAGCGTCTGCACGATGCGGGCGTTGGCCTGCTGCGGCTGTCCGCGCTCGATTTCGTACGACTTGCGCAGCGGCTCCAGCGCGTCGGCGGGGCGCTCGGCTGCCAGCAATGTCTGCCCCAATGAGCGCCACGCCGCTGCCGCCGCAACCGAGCGCTCCGGCAGATATTCCAGCGCCCGCCGGAAACTCTCCTCCGCTTCGGCGTACTGTCCCTGACTGCGATAGGCTTCGGCGATGGCGTGATGTGTCAGGCCGATCTCCAGCGGCGACTGTTCGGGCAGGTCGGCGCTCAGTTCCAGCGCCTCCGACCAGGCAGCGCGCGCTTCTTCG
>DAOTZZ010000196.1:0-15748 GCA_034433965.1 Anaerolineae bacterium | reverse complement strand
AAGATCGCTTCGAGCAGTGACGTAAACTCGTAGCCAGAAGGAATGCCGAAGAAGCGAATGCCATAATCCTTGCCGCCTTCGCCCAAGATGACGATGGCCGGGATTTTGTCCACGCCCATTTGCTCGGCCAGGGCTTTGTCGGTCACGAAGTCGTGCACTTCCAGCGTCACCAGGTCGGAAAGCTCGGCCACTTCCTCGGCGATCTGGCGCGTTTCCCGGCAGTAGCCGCATTCGAAATCCTGAGTAAACAGCTTCAGCGTCACTGGAGACTTGAGAGCCTTCAGCAAGTCGCGAACCTGTTGCTGGATTTGCTCATCCATGAGAGGCATGACAACCATCCTTGTTGCGCTGAGTATGCGTTACACCCATTAGATGCGCTCATGCCGGACTGGTCGCGCCAATCTACGCTCATAATACCGGAAAACGCGCTACGTTTCTAACAGAAATTCGTTAGAGGTGCATCAGAAGAGCGCCTGGCAGTATAATCCTGCTGTGATCTCGCGTACCTGATTGGGAAGGGAAGATGGGCAAAGCGACGGTAACCTGGGTGCAGCGCCTGCAGTTCGTGGGCACTGACAGCACCCGCCATTCGGTGGTGATTTCCGCGCCAGACGAAGCCAACGGCGTGGGTATGAAGCCCAGCGAACTGCTGCTCGTGTCGCTGGGCGCGTGCACGGCTTTTGACGTGGTCAATATCCTGCAGAAGAAACGCAAGACGCTCCATCACCTGCATGTAGAAGTAGAAGGCGAGCAGCAGGATAGCGCTCCCTGGCCGTTCACGCGCATTCATGTGCATTACGTGATCGTGGGCGAGGGTTTGTCCGAACGCGATGTGGCGCAGGCGATCCATCTCTCGCACGAGAAGTATTGCTCGGTGTCGGCCACTTTGCGGCCCTCCGTCGAGCTGACTTACGATTTCGAGCTGATAGCGGGCGGCGAACATTCCACTCCCTGACGGCGGGCGTCGCCGCGTTGCGCGGACAGAGGTGTCCCATGGATTTGATCGATCTGCTGCTCGGTCGTGGCAAACGGTTCGAGCGCGCCGATGGCCTGATGGGCTGGATTTCGCGGCGGATGATCAGTTGTGGCTGTCTCCTGGCCGCCCTGGTATTGCTGGGCGCTGTCCTGGTGATCACCGGTTTTGTGAAGGTCAGCGAAGACGCCCTGACGGTGGTGATCGTGTTCATCACCATCATCGTGGCGGTCGCGTCGCTGATCCGCACCAGCCTGGGCTATTAGCGCACCCGGAGAAGCACAGTGCTAGGGGAATGCCTGTTGCACCCATTGCATAGGGTCTACCTGTACGCCGCCGACCCACATTTCCCAGTGCAGATGCGGGCCGGTTGACCGCCCTGTTGAGCCGACCGTGCCGATGGCCTGGCCGGGCATCACTACGTCGCCCACTCTGACGTGAATTTCGGCCTGGTGCCAGTAGCCGGTGAAGACGCCCCAGCCGTGATCAATGATGGTGGCATTGCCGCGCACGGGCAGCGACTCGGCCAGCACCACAACACCGGCTGCCGGAGCGGTCACCGGCGAACCGGGCGCTCCGCCGAAGTCGGTGCCGCTGTGAAAAGTGCTCAGCACGCCCCCATTGTACGCTCGCCGCGTGCCAAATTGCGACGTGATCGCGCCCGTCGAAGGCAGTCCCATCAGCCCATCGAAATAGCGCCGGGCGGTGAAGGTGCTCATGATCTGGGCGACGCGCTCCCATTCGGGTTCCGTCACCTGCGGGGTCAGCAGGTCTTGCTGTTGCGTATCCAGCGAAATCTGCTCGGTACTGTAGTCGCCGTCCTCAACATACACCTGCAACGTGAATTGCGTCTGCTGGCCATCCGGACGGGCCAGTGTCAGCGTCAGAGGATGTACGCCCGGCGCGGTGAAGGTATGAATGCCGAACAGCGCGACATAGTGGTTGATTTCCTCGCTGGCGAATTGCAGCGGATAGCCGACGAACGAGCCGGTCACTGTCACCGGATTACTGGTGATCAGGTGCACAGCCATGGTCTGACCCTGCACAGGAGGAGTCGGGTTAATGGCGAGAGAGAGCAGGGGGGTGGGCAGATCGCGCGGCGGGTCGGCTGCGCCGGGAATCCACAGGGACTGCTCGCTGAATAACGGCCCCGCTACAGACAGATGGTTTGCTGTGGCGAGAGATAGCCAGGGGACTCCCATGCGCAGCGCCAGACGCAGCAGGTTGTCACCCGGCTGAACGCGGTACAGGCCGGGCACCTGGGCGGCTATGTCTCCGCTCGCGCCCTGGCGAATGGTCAGTTCCTGGCCGACAAACAGGCGCGAGGGATTGGTGATGTGGTTCGCTGCTGCGATCTGCTCCAGGCTTGTGTGATAGCGCGCTGCCAGTGTTTCCAGCGTATCACCAGGCGCGACGACGTGTACGACTGGCGCTCCTGTGATGTCAGGGCGGGCATTGGGGATCAGCAGGCGCTGCCCAACGGTGATGTAGCGCGGGTCACTGATGCCGTTAGCGCTGGCAATGGCCTCGACGGTCGTGCCATAGCGCATGGCAATGCCGAACAGCGTTTCGTCGCGCTGCACGACGTGAATGGTCGTGCCAGCGGGCGGCTGAGCTGAACTACCGTCCTGCGCCGCGACGCGACAATCTCTGCCGGGCACAGCAAGCGCACTGAGTAACGCAATGAAGAGCACACAGCGCCACAGCAACCGCATCATCCCGATTATCTCGCGCGGATAAGGTCGTAGAGCAGTTGCGATTCGATCAGTTTCTGCAACGCCTGATTGGCCAGCGCCAGCCCTTGGTCGGCTGAACTTGCCAGATTGTAATTCGAACAGGTGGCTTCGTACAAAGATCGCGCCTGGAGTGCCAGGGCGATACCCTCCTGTTGCAGGCGCACGGCATCTTCTAGCTGGGGATCAGCTACATCGGGCGCGTCGAGTTTGGCGCGTTCTTCGGCGCTGAAGTCGAAGGGAGCAGGCCAGGGAGCCAGCGTACAGGCCCTCACCGAATTCTGGCCCTGGGGCGAGAGCGCCTGCTCCCACTGATCGATCATGCCCGTGCCGAAGTTGTTCTGCAGATCGCCGATGATCACATAGCGCTCGCGTAGAGCGCGCAGGATAGCCTTGTAATCCAGGTCCGGGAATGGCAGGGTGGCCGTCGGCGACGGGGTCAGGGTCGGGGTATCGGTCGCTGTTGGTGAAGCGGTTGGCAGCAGGGTGGCGCTCGGCGCGGCAGTGACGGAAGCCTGACCAGCAGGTGCCGGAGGAATAGCTGTGGCGCTGGGCACGGGTGTGGGCGTATGCGTCGGTAACGGCGTCACGGTTGGCCCGACGGTCGGCGCGGGATTGGTGATGGCCATCTGCAACTGCTGACTGGCCTCACGCAACTGATTGTCCACTTTGTCGAGTTCGATGGCTGCCTGCAGCGCGCGTTCCGTCTGAGCGGCGGGATTCTTGCAGGCCCCTTGCAGTAGCAGCAGCGCCTTCTGCAGGGTGGGCAGTGTCACATCCACGTTGAGCGCGGCGATGCGCAGGTCGGGGTAGGTGACTTCGTCAATGGGTTGCAGTCCGACGGGCGTGGGCAACTGATAGTTCAGGTCACAGGACACCTGGCCGGTTTCGTTGAAGCGGTTGATTTCGCCCCGCAGGTTGGCGGCCAGACGCTCAGCCTCGCGCAGATGGCTTTCCACCTGGGCGATCACCTGCTCGCGCGGAGACGGCGGGCGATCAAAGCGAAAGCCAGGGGTAGGGGTGGCGTCTGAGACGCCCTCCATGACCAGGGCCAGAGCATTCAGTCCCAGCGACAGCACAAACAGGACGCCCAAGACCCAAAACGTCCTGCTCAGCAGCCGTGGGTTGAAACGGATACGCCCCGCGCCGTGACCCTCCTGCTGGGCCTTGAACTGTGCCAGACCCTGACGGGCTGCTTCGCGGACGCCCTCGTCTTCATCGTTGAGATAGGCGGTGCGCAGATAGGGAATGGCTGCCGGATTGCCCGTGGCAGCCAGTTTGCGACAGGCGGCCCGCCGTGCACGGGCCTTCGGCGCTGTGCTCACCTGCTCGACAAGCCGATCCCAGGCCGGTTCGGTCATCGGAAATCCCCACACGTGTCCCGCGTAAACCCGTCAGGGCGCTGTCACTGTGAAGGTGCAGCTTCCCCGATCTACCTCGTTTGGCGTGCCAGGGCCGAAGCGCGCATAGCCATCCGTGATAGGCTGATCCCAGGTCAGCCGGAAGTCAACTGTATGTTGACCGGCGCTGAGCCTGCCGACGGGATAGTACCAGTAGATAATCCACACACCCTCTTCGCGTTTCATTTCGGTGGCATAGCGTTCGTAGTTTTCCAACAACCTGCCGTCCAGACGCACTTCATAGTTGGCATTGAGCAGGTGTTCTTCCATGTATTCTGGCCGGGCCACGTACCAGCTCCATTCGATGTAGACCTCGTCGGTTGTCTTGGGACTGGGGGGGCGCACACGCTTCTGCTGGCAATAGGCCAGGATGTCCACCCGGTTGGGTTCGGGAGTTGCGGCGGCGATGCTGGTAGCCGGCGGCGTTTCGACCAGATTGCGCAGGCTGGCGAAGTCAGTTTCTATCAGCGCTCCCAACACCCACAGGTATTGCATTTCCCCGTCCTCGTCGGCGTAGGCGACCTTGTACCACTCGCGCCCCCGCGAATCGGTCTGCATCCCCAACACACCGAGTTCGGTGCCGGGACGCACACTGATCACGATCTCGTAATTGGTGCCGGGGCCAGAGCGCAGATTGACGTTTTCGGTGGAGCGGATGACTCCGCTCATGGTGGGGGTCGGTGTCGGCGTGACGGTGGGCGTAGGACTGGGCGGGATCGGCGTATTTGTGACGGTAGGAGTGAGCGACGGCGTATAGGTGGCGCTGGGGATAGGCGTAGCCGTGAAGCGCGGCGTGAAGGAGACAATCGGGCCGAGTGTGCGCGTGGGCACAGGCAACACCGCGCCGCCTCCTGCCGGCGACGGCTCGTTGGAGGCGGTGTCGTTGCAGCCGCTGAGGATCAACAAGACGATCAGCGCCAGACCGAGTGTCCAGTGAACGTAGTTGCGCATCCGGCTACTCCTCCGCACAGTGTTCCTGCGCTTGGGCACTGTCGTGCTGGCGATTCTCTCTGCGCACGCTGCGCAAACTGCACGATCACCCCCTCTGGCACTGCCGCTATCTCTCTGACGGCTGAGCGGGCAGGTCTGGTTCGGACAATGATGGATGCTGCCGTCCGGCAGTCAAGAGCAGGCGAACCCGATCGATAAAGCTGTTGGCAATATAGGGTTTGGTGACGTAACCATCCGCTCCGGCTTCCAATACCTGGCGAATTGTGCCAGGGTCTACCTTGGCCGAGAGGATCAGTACAGGCACGCGGTCAAAGCGCTCGTCGTTGCGCACCCGCTGCAGGATTTCAAAGCCGCTCACCTGTGGCAACATCAGGTCGAGGATGATCAAATTGGGAACATGGTTGGCCAGATATGCCAAAGCCTCGTGTCCATCGCTGATGGTGGTGGTGTGCGCACCCAGTCGTCGCAGCAACAGCACCATCAGTTTGAGCAATTCGTTGTCGTCGTCAATGACAGTGATTTCGGGTGCAGAGTCGGGTTGTCTCTCGCTCACGCCGGTTTCCCTTGTCAAGCGAACTGGGCAGGTGTCAGGTCAGCACTTACCTGCTCGCCCGCCGACACGCGGGCAAGATATGTTTTACACCGGCTCTGGCCGTCGGGCAAATCGAGCCGAGCAATCGAGAGACATACGTTTGTCTCCTCTCTCTTGCCCGGTGAGTTTCTTTGGGAGGGCTGGCGGAGGCGTATCGTTGTGGGCGTTGGCGTGTTTTCATAGTAGCATTGAAGCAGGCACATGCCAGCAGGATCAACGGAAAGGTTTTTTCGATGCAACAGGCAGTGGTCGTTCTCATCAGCATGATGAGCTATGTGATCGGGTCTTTCCCGACCGCCTATCTGATCGGGCGGGCGAAAGGGATCGACATTTTCAAGGTGGGCAGCGGCAACATGGGGGCGACCAACGTCATCCGGGCGCTGGGGTTTCGCTATGGGGCGCTGGTGTGGGCCGTTGACGCGGCCAAAGGAGTACTGGCGATCTTGCTGGCTCGTCAGCTCGCGCCGGACTATCAGACGACCGCCAGCGTGCTGGCGGCGGTCGCGGCAGTGGCCGGGCACAACTGGTCGCTGCTGGCGACCATCTTGACGGGCAGTATTCGTGGCGGCAAAGGCGCTGCGACTGCCATGGGCACGTTTCTGTTTCTGGCCCCCTCTCTGCTGGTGGCTCTGGTATTCTCGGTGGGGATGCTGATCGTCCTGCTCACACGCTACGTCTCGCTTGGCGTGTTGAGCGGAGTCGCTATCGCGGGCGTGGCCCTGGTGGTGCTGGTTTTCGGGGGGTGGATCGAGCCAGTCTATTCGCTCTATCTGTTGGTGGCGTGGATGGTGTTTGTCCGGCATCGCAGCAACATCATGCGTCTGCTGGCGGGCACCGAACGTCGCCTGGGCGAGCGTGCCTAGCCGGGAAACCGGACGCCAAAGAGAACGATACGCCCGGAGCATGGCTGCTACCGGGCGTTTGTTTTCGGACAGGGAGGTGCTCACCGGGCAGAGCGCCGCCGCGGGCCAGGCGGTTGTCCGCCGCGGTAGTCAGGGGCCAGGATGGCAAACACGTGGCAGAAGCGGGCGTCCATGATACGGCTGCGCAGCACCGGATCGAGTGTCTCCAGATCGAGCGTCGTCGTGAAAACGGTCGGCAGTTGTGCCCGGTAGCGGTAATTGATGATCTGTCGTAGCTTCTCGATGGCCCAGGGAGAAGCAGCGGTGATGTCCAGTTCGTCAATCACCAGCAAGGGGACGGAACGAATCTCGTGAAAACGCTGGCTGAAGGTCGTGCCGGCGGTCGGGTTGAAGGCTTCGCGCAGATAATCGAGCAGATCGGCTGCCGTGACGAACATCACTACATCGCCCTGGGCCGCGCGGTGATTGGCAATCGCAGCGGCCAGAAAAGTCTTGCCGCAGCCGTGCTCGCCCATGAAGACCAGCCAGCCCTGTGGCTGTGCGGCGAATTGCAGCGCGATCTCAAATGCCTGGCGCAGGTTGCGACGCTCCTGGTCTGTCAGCGTATCTTCGCGAAAATCGAACCGCTCGAAGATCATGTCGGTGTACAGACCCAGGCTGGTCAGAGCGCTCCGAGTATACGGATTCTCGTTGCGACGAAAATCCGGCAGGTCTATCTTGACGGACTTGGTGATCGAGGGATCGAGCAGACGGCTGCGCACGCGTGGGTCGAGCCGATCCACGTCGGCGTTGGTGGTGATGACTGTGCTCAGGCGGTGCAGGTAACGATGGTTGATGATCTGGAAGAGTTTTTCCCGTGCCCAGGGAGTCGGGCTTTCGGCCCCCAGGTCGTCCAGGACCAGCAGCGGGACATTGCGCACCCGGTCGAACAGGTCGTCGTAAGTGATGTCGGACGTGGGGCCGAAAGTCGCGCGCAGGTGATCCAGCAAATCCGGCACCGTCATGAACAGCACGCTGTCTCCCTGTGCCAGCCGGTAGTTGGCGACGGCGGCGGCCAGGTGCGTCTTGCCGCAGCCGTAATTCCCCTCCAGAAACAACCAGCCGCGAGGATTCTCGGCATAGTCGCGCACGTGCTGATAAACCCAACCCAGTCTGCTGTTTTGCTCGGCGGAGAGGTGGGGCAGTTCGACCCGGAACGTCTCGAATGTCTTGTCGGCGACTGCGTCCAGGTTGCTGAGCGTGCGCAGATATTCCCGGCGGCGCAACTCCAGGGTGTCTCGCTGGCAGATGCAGGGAAATGCCTTGCCGAAGTCGGGGTGATCTACCGGCACATCGCGCGTGACGAAGCCCATCCCCTGACAGATGGGGCAAACGGACTGCTCGCGCTTTGAACGATCAGTAGTCGACGATGTCCGAGTAGGGTCCCTTGATATACCGATACCGATCCGCTTTAGATGGTCGTTGAGCGATTCCACGGTCTTTGCCCTCGGTCTGCCAACGTTCCAGGATGCGACGGATGAAGCGCCAGTTGCGGGCGTTGCGCTCGACAGCGATGCGCACGGCTTCTTCGATCCAGGCGGGCGGATACTCCTGCTCTGCCGCGCGAAGTTCCTCGGCGATCAGGGGGGTCAGTGGCCCGATATTCTCTTCGTACAGCGCATAGACGGACGGACGCTCGCTGATCAGCAGCACCGGTGTATCGCGGTCGCCCGGCTCATAATGTCCGGCAGCAATGGCCTGAACGGCGTTTCGCCCGTGCGCGGTGTTCATGAAGTACAGGTCTTCCGGGCCGCGCACACCTTCCACATTGACATGCAATAATGTGCCGCGGGCTACGGCGCGCTCTAGCGCGGCCAGCGCCCGTTCGGCGGCGCGCTGCGGATCCGGATCCAGGCTCTGCAGGAAGCGCGTGTCCTGCAACACTTCGCGTTTGAGCAGGTAGCGCAACTCGCCTTCCTGCTGTTGCAAGGCCCAGAAGGCGTATAGTGTGAGCTTGAGCTCATCCAGATCGTCAATTGCCCCCAGCAAATCGGTGAAGAACTGACTGGGGACGCGAACCATCGGTATCTTGCCGGGCGGGAAGCCCGTGAATGGTTTCATGGATGCGCGCTCATCAATAGCCGGTCAGGTCTACGTCAGTCTTGACCAGGTTGGCGAACTGCGTCAGTTCCTTGCGGAAGAAGAGCGTCACCATGCCGGTCGGGCCATTACGGTGCTTGGCGACGATAATCTCGGCCTGATTGGGGTGCTCGGTGTGCTCGTTGTACACTTCGTCGCGGTAGATGAACATGACCACGTCGGCGTCCTGCTCGATACTACCGCTCTCTCTCAAGTCGGAAAGCTGCGGGCGCTTGTCCTGGCGCTGTTCGACCGCGCGGGAAAGCTGTGCCGCGGCAAGCACCGGCACGTTCATTTCGCGGGCCAGTTGTTTGAGGCTGCGCGAGATGAAGCTGATCTCCTGGACGCGGTTGTCCGAGTAGCCCGTTCCGGCGGACATCAGTTGCAAGTAGTCCAGGATGATCAGGTCGAGGCCGTGTTCGCTGTAAAGACGGCGGCACTTGGCCCGCATCTGAATGGGCGTGAGAGCCGGTGTGTCGTCCAGGTAGATGTTGAGCTTGCTCAGCCGCCCCACCGCCTGCACGAAAGTCTCCCACTCCTGTTCTTTGAACTTGCCCAGACGCAGCTTGTGCATGCTGATGCCCGTTTCGGTGGCGAGCAGGCGCTGGACAATCTGCTCGTTGCTCATTTCCATGCTGAAGATGGCGACGCGCACACCCGCTTTGGCGGCGTTCATCGCTACGGTGAGCAGCCAGGAAGTCTTGCCCATGCCAGGGCGACCAGCCACGATGATCAGATCGGATTTCTGCAGGCCACCCAACAACCGGTCCAGGTCGGTGAAGCCCATGGGCACGCCGAGCGACTCCGCCTGCTGGTTGTAAAGTGTTTCGACGCGATCGTAGTATTCGGCCAGCGCAGTGCGGATGGGCACCAGTTCCTGACGCAGACGCCGCTCCGTGACAGCGAAGAGCGCCGCCTCCGACTGATCGATCACGTCGTTGATGTCGCTGTCTTCCTGCTGGGCCAGGCGAGCAATGGTGCTGGCGGCGGTGAGCATCCGGCGGCGCAGGGCAGCGCGTTCGACGATGCGCCCGTAGGTTTCGGCGTAGATGGAGGAGGGCGTGTGATTGATCAGATGGGTGATGTACGCCGCGCCGCCGATTTCTTCCAGGCGGCCCTGCTGGCGCAGCTCTTCCACGACCGTGACGTAGTCAATTTGCTCGCCGCGCTCGTGCAGGCGTGTGATCGCCTCCCACACCCAGGCGTTGCGCACGATGAAGAAGTCTTCTGCCTGCAGAAAGGGCGCGACGTCGTAATAGGCGTCGGGATTGATCAGGATCGAGCCGAGCACAGCCTCTTCGGCATCCACGCTGTGCGGAGCCATCTGTTCGGAGCGAAGCGGTGCTGTTTCCTGACTCATCTCGCGGGCCTTTGGTGAGCGTCAAATCTGGCTCTCAAAAATAGATGAATTCGGGGCAAGTGTCAAAACGGGGCAGCCCAAACGGAACTGCCCCGCGCGATACTCATGTCGCCCGCTGCGCGGGTCGGCTCTGTTCAGCTTTTCTCTTCGTCGTCTTCGTCGGGCGTATCCAGGTCGTCCAGGTCGAGCGACTCGACGAAGTCTTCGAAGATGCTCAGGCGGTCTTCGTCCTCATCCTCCGCCTTTTCGACGGAGGGTGTTTCGGCGGCCTTGGCGGCCCCTTCGGAGTCGATTTCCTCATCCGGCATGATACCAGCCCGATCCATCACCGATTCTTCGACGTAGATGGGCACATCCAGCCGCACCGACAGGGCGATGGCGTCGCTGGGCCGCGAGTCAATCACGTGGGTCTCGCCTGCCTGCTCGACGATGATCTGGGCGTAGAAGGTGTCTTGTCGCAGGTCGTTGACCACGATGTATTGCACTTCACCGCCCAGTTCTGCGATGACCGACTTGAGCAAGTCGTGCGTCAGGGGACGTTCGACGTGCATGCCCTGCAGCTTGACCGCGATAGCCTCTGCTTCGCATGGGCCAATGAAGATGGGCAGAAAACGACCGCTCACAGGGTCCTTGAGCACGACGACGCGCAGTTGCGACATGAGGCTGACGCGGATGCTGTCAATCTGGACTTTGATCATGGTGTCCCTGATTCGCCGTTCAGTACCGGACGCTACTTTGCCTGTATCTACTACGCCCATTATAACATCAGCCTGAAGGCCCGGCAAAAGCGGGCGCGCGGTGTCACGCCCCGTGCGTTGTTCATTCCGCCTGAGGATGCTCGGCGGAGGGGAAAGGCGAATTGCCCTCCGGCAGAGGAATGTCGCTCGCGTCGAATTCCTGCGCGGCATCGTGCGTGACCATGGTGATCTTACCCTCGATGAACGCGCCCTCTTCGGTGGTGATGGCCGAAGCGGTGATGTCGCCCCAGACGCGGGCTGTGCGCAACAACTGCACCTTCTTGCCGCTCACATCACCGCGCACGGCTCCGGCAATGGAGACGTTCTTGGCGTTGATGTCCGCGGTGATCTTGCCCGTTTCACCGACCAGCACATTGCCGTCAATCTCCAGCGTGCCCTCGAAAGTGCCGTCCAGGCGTACGTTGCCCTGGCAGCGTAACTCTCCCTTCAGGGTAGAGCCTGCGCCCAGGATAGTCTCGAAGCCGACCGGTTGACGGGCGGGCGCTTTGGGTGCAGGGGTAGCGGGTTTGGCAGTCTCTTCGGGTTGAGGTGGTTTGCGTCCGCCAAAGAGCAGGGACATCGCGTGTCGTTTCCTTCTGTTGATGCGAGCGCAGTACCCAGGACTATAGCGCGAACCCGTCCCCAGAGTCAATTCGCGCGCGGGAGGTGCCGCGCGCGTTTTCGCCTGAGTGATTGCCAGCCCCAGAGTGCTGTGTCTGGGCTACAGCTCGGCTTTGGGGGCGTGTGCCTGCCGGGCGCGCCGCTGAGCCAGATAGTCTTTCAACACGTGCAGGGCGGGCGGTGCCACGGACACCAAAATGATGATGATAACGATGGGCATCAGGTAGCCGTCGGCGGCCTCGCCCAGGAAGTAGCCGGCGCTCACCACCCCTGTCGCCCAGAAGAGTCCGCCGAAGATGTTGAAGCTGATGAAGCGCCCGTAGTGCATCGTGCCGATGCCCGCCACAATAGGTGCAAAGGTGCGCACAATGGGCATGAAACGCGCCAGCACAATGATCTTGCCGCCATGCTTTTCGTAGAGCGCTTCGGCCTGATAGAGGTATCTCTTCTTGAAGAAGAGTGAGTCTTCGCGCTGGAAGAGCCTGCGTCCCACGCGGCTGCCAAACCAGTACCCCACGCTATCACCCGCTACCGCGGCGATGAAACAGCCAATGGCCAGGAGGGGGTAACTCAACTCGACGCCCAGGGTTTCCTGCAGGGTCTTGCTGCCTGCGATGACGCCCGCCGTGAAGAGCAGGCTGTCGCCAGGCAAGAAGAAACCCACCAACAGACCAGACTCGGCGAAGACGATGGCGAAGATGCCGATGTAGCCGATGGTGGCGATGAAGTGCTTGAGATCGAAGCCGATCAGTTCTTCCATAGAGTGTATGAGCCAGCGGCCTTAGGCAGGCAACCGGCGAGTTTCCTTTCTGCTCTTTTCGCTCCCCGACGATGATGGGCCAGTCGTGCTCCCCCTGCATGGCACGCTAGTCTATCACAACTCGGCTGGACAGACCAGGGCTGGGCTGTTCGGGTCAGTATCTCTGCGCACTGGCCTATGCTATAATGCAGCCAGCGTGGGGCTCAGCAGGGCATGGTAGATCATGACTCGGATCATTGTCATTGCCAACCAGAAGGGGGGCGTCGGCAAGACCACGTCGGCGATGAATCTGGGGTTGGCATTCACCGAATCCGGCCAGCGGGTGTTGCTCATTGACCTTGATCCGCAGGGCGGCCTGACGGCTGCTTTCGGCATTGACTCCTACGACATCCGGCGGAGCGCTTTCTCGTTGATCATGTACAGCCATGTATCGCTGGCGCGGGTGATGCGTCCCGTGCGCGAGCGGCTGGCGCTGGTGCCGGCCAGCATTGACCTGGCGGCGTCGGAGGTGCAGTTGGCGGGTGCGCCAGACCGGGCACAGCGGCTGCGCACCTCGTTGCGCCGGGGACAGCTTCCCTTCGACATTGTGCTGATTGATACCCCACCCGGTCTGGGAATTCTGGCTGCCAACGGCCTGGTAGCGGCGGACGAAGTGCTCATCCCCGTACAGTGCCAGTATCTGGCCATGCGCGGCGTGCGTGCGCTCATGGACACCGTCGTGCGCGTCAAGAAGAACCTCAATCCGGCCCTGCGGCTGGCCGGCTTGTTCGGCACGATGTATCGCGCTGACTCTGTACACGCACAGGAAGTGGTGGACGAACTGCGCGCTGTATTCGGCAAGCGCATGTTCCAGACATTAATCCCGTATGACGACGCAGTGGCCGAAGCGCCGATTGTCGGGCTGTCGGTGCTGGAATATATGCCGCGCCATCCTGTTGCCCAGGGATATCGCGCGCTGGCAGAGGAGGTCATGCGTGGAAGCGTCGAATCATGAGCCGCGCCGCCGCGCTTCGTTGCGGGGCAAGGGCCGGGCGATTCTGCTGGGCGAGCGCATGCTTCCCTCAGACGTTGCTGGCGATACGTCGGTTGCGCCACCAGCAGAGCATGCCACCGAAACGCTCGATCCAGCGGCTTTGCGCCTGACGCCGGAGGAAATGCGCGCTCTGTTCGACATCTCGGCCCCCTTGCCCGGCCTGGACGAGGCGCTGCCCGTTGTACCGACTGATCGCCGCGCCTCGTCACCGGCGGAGCCTGCCGTCCCGCCGCGGCGTATGCCTGAACAGCGTGCCTGGTCTGCCGCTGACGAATTCCTGACCGACTTGCCGGACTGGTCGGTTCCGCCCGAACTGGCCGATGATGTGCCGGTCATTATGGGGCGGGACAGGAGCAGTCAACCGTCGGCTGCGCGGGGAGATGCACCGCCTTTGGCCGAGCGTGAACCATCCGCTGTACCGTCTCAGACGGAAACGTATCAGCCGCGCGCAGCAGTCGAAGCACTGACGCCGCCCTCTCCCGAAGCATGGTCGAGCGAGCCGCCTGTCCGCGCGGCTGAGCAGCAACTCGTTCCACCCTCGTTGGCAGCCGAATCGCTGCCTGCCCGCGCCATTCCTGAGGAACACCCGGCGGGTACCAACGTCGCTGCCGCGCCTGAGTCCGCGTCCGGCGCGTCAGAAGCTGCGACGATGGCTATGGATGACGAGCGCATCCGTCGTCTGGCCCGGCAGATCGAAGCGTTGCAGGAAGACCTGGCCCGCCATCCTACCCGCGATCCGCAGGTCAACGATGGCTATCAGCAAGAACTGGCCGAGGCCGACCGCCTGCTGAGCAGTTCGCGGGCCAATTACGACATGGTACGGGCAACCGTCTACCGCATCCGCACAGAGATTACGCGCCAGCGCAAGATCGAAGCAGACATTGCCCGCTATCGCCCCTTGCTGCTGAATTACCTGGTCGGCTGGGCGATCGCCCTGGTGGTGCTTTTCCTGCTGAAAGCGCTCTTCGCCGGCGTAGGAGAGGCGGTCGGTGTGCCCGTAGTGGCTGCGCTCTACTACCCGCTGCTGTTCGGGATTGCCGGGGCGTTGCTCACAGGCTATCTGACGCTGGAACGCCACACTACCCGCCTGCGCGATTTCGATCCGATTCACATAAGCTGGTACCTGGTCAATCCATTGCTGGGCGGGGTGATGGGCCTGCTGATGTTCCTGATCGCCACGCTTGCCAACCAGGACTTGCTGCACGAGCGGGCGAGCGACGCCGAGGTCGCCATCACCTATCTGCTCTGCGTGATTGCGGGCATGAATCAGACCCCCGTCTTGCACGCCTTGCACGAGGTCATGCGTCGCCTGGGGCGAAGTAGCTGAGGGTTCTTGTTACCCGATGTGGCGCGGCAATCTCGCGCCGTTTTCGTCTGACGCGCTCAGTCCAGGTAGACGCTGTTGTCCGGCGTCCAGGCGGGGACGCAAACGGCCAGCAAGACCAGGTCGGTCTGGCCCCCGTTGTGAATCTGATGCGCTGTCCCCGCCGGGATGGCAACCGCATCGCCAGGGCCAAGATATGCGACCGCTCCGTCGAGTTCCAGGCGCGCCTGACCGGAGAGGATGTAGTAGCTCTCTTCAGCAACCGGATGATAGTGCCTGCGCGATGCTTTCCCCGGCGGTAGCAGCACTTGGGCCACGCTGTGACTCTGCAGGCCGCCCGCTGCGGCACCGATCAACTCGAAGACAGTCTCGCCGTGTGGGCTGGTGAGGGGAGCGACTTCGTGCGCACGTCGGATATGCATGATCACCTCCTGAGACTCAAGGGTCAGTCAGCCAGCGGGCCAGAATGGCGTCGAGTGTACCGTCGGCCTTGATCGCTTTCAACGCGCGTTCTACTTCTGCCGTCAGGCGGAAATTCGCTCTGCGCATGGCGATGACGTAAGGCGCGGCTACCGTCGTGCGGTCGGCCATGCGCAACGCGGTGTGTTGGGCCAGGTACTGATAGGCGCTGACCGTGTCCACCAGCGCTGCTGCGGCCTGGCCTTCTGCGACGGTCTGCATGGCTTCCTGGGGCAACAGAAAGCGCTGCACAGTGAGCGAATGCAGTCGCCGCGTCCAGCGTTGTGCCGCCTGATCGCCCGCCGAGGCCATCTCCACGGCCAGCGTCTTGCCGTCCAGGTCGCGCATATCGTCTATGGGGGCGCTGACGGGCGAGACGAGCACCTGCCCTGCGTCGAAATAGGGTTGCGAGTAGTAGACCCATTCGGTCAGGGCTTTGTTGGGGTGCAGACCGGCGATCACCATATCTACCATGCCGGTGTAAAGGGCGTCGTACAGGCTGTCAAAGCCCATGATCAGGATGTGTGTCTGCACACCCAGGCGCTGCCCGATCTCCCGCGCCAGGTCGGCTTCGATGCCCACGATCTGTTCTGGCGTCCAGGCGGCGAAGGGCGGATAGCTGGGATCCATGCCCACGTACAGATCACGGTTGATCTGTACCCGCCGCCAGGTGCCGTCCTGGGGGCCGAAGGGCGCGCCGGGTCGGGTGAGTCCCCAGGCCAGGATCGCGGCCAGGGAAGCGATCAGCCCGGCCAATGCCAGGCGAGGGTGTCGACGAACCCAACGCCTGAAGGAAGTCAGGTGGAGGGCACGGGCCAGGGAGC